>CAMYIO010000020.1:0-3268 GCA_947258515.1 uncultured Ectothiorhodospiraceae bacterium | reverse complement strand
ACCCGGCACCGGCAACCTCGGAAAAGCCCTACGAGGTGATGGCAAAGGCCCGGGAGGCCTTCTGGTTGCGCGACTTCGAGCTGGCCGAACAACAATACCGGAAATTGACGCAGCTCGAACCGGATAACCCCGATGGCTATGGCGAACTGGGTAATATGTATTTCTCCCAGGGCAAGTGGGACGAGTCCGCCGCGGCTTATTACCAGGCCGGTACACGATTACTCAACGAAGGCCTTGTTCAAGAGGCACGGCAAATAGTTGACGTGATTCGCGGCTTGAACGGTGCCCAGGCAGACGACCTCGAAGCACAGATTAAAGCAGTATCCTCGTCATCACCTTGATTGTTTTTCTGAATTTTAATAGCAGGGAGTGAATAATGATTAAACTGATCTGGAATTTATTGGCGCTGGTTGGACTGGCCCTTGTTGCAGGCTTCATCTGGGTGGCCTTTACCTATGGCTTTGGTCTGCAGAATTTCAAGGACTTTGCCAACCTCAAGGATTTTGATCCAAAAGCCGGCGAAGTCTATGTCGAAATGACAAAGAACCTGCTTGCCAGCGGCAATGGCGCTGAAGCCACTGTGTGGAAAGTCCCCGTAGCCAAAGACCTGAGTGCGGAAGACGTTGAAGTTGCCATGAAATCTGTTGCCAATGAGCACAACTTCAAGAATGTCGGGGAGTTGCCACTTTCCGAACAGGTAGCGATCATGACAGGCAAGGATCAGCGTTTCTGGAAGATCTATATGTTCTGTGATCCGCTGACAGCCGCCAAGATGGTTGACTATTCCGATGCCTTCTCGGCCTACCTGCCGTGCCGAATCGCGCTGGTCGAGGACAATGACGGTCAACTCTGGATGTATACCCTGAACATGGACATGATGATTCACGGCGGGGCCGCGCTGCCTGATGAACTCTTCGAGGAAGCGACCAACGTCAAGAAAATCATCCTGGATATCATGAACCGCGGTGCGACAGGCGAATTCTGATTCCAATAGCGGCGGCAAAAGTCAATGCCGCGATACCTGCACGGTTTGACTATACTGGGTTATTGCCCAAGACATCTGCCCTCCCGGGATCCAGCTAACCCGCTGCTATTTAGATGAGACGTATGAGCCAGAGACTTCATGCACTATCCCGCCCCCTGCAAAGGGTCAGCGGGATAGTGCTCTGCTATCGGATTCAACATGTCCAGCGCAGGTAAAACCATCAAATTGCGGCTCAAGAGTCTTGAGCAGCACCTGAGAAAAGAAAACCCGGTGCTGGTGGCTGCCGTCGAAAGCTACCGTCATCTTGATCGGGTCGGCTACTCACTCGGGCTACTCAACGAGGAACAATCCTTTGCCACGCAAATATCCTGGTGGCCGATGATCTCGGTGCTGGGTACCTTTTCCGCCGGCAAGTCCACCTTTATCAATCACTACCTCGGCCAGAAGTTGCAATCGACCGGTAACCAGGCGGTCGATGATAAATTCACGGTCATCTGTCTTGGCGGCGAACACGGTTCGCAGGCCCTGCCGGGGACGGCACTGGATGCCGACCCGCGCTTCCCGTTTTACCAGATCAGTAACGAACTGGAAAAGGTCGCGCAAGGCGAGGGCAGGCGGGTTGATACCTACCTGCAGCTGAAAACCTCACCCAGTGAGAAGCTGCGCGGCCGCATACTGATCGATTCGCCCGGCTTTGATGCAGACTCACAACGCAACGCCACGCTGCGGCTCACCGACCACATCATTGACCTGTCCGACCTGGTGCTGGTGTTCTTCGATGCACGTCATCCGGAACCGGGCGCGATGCGCGATACCCTCAAACACCTCGTGGGTGACACCATCCACCGGGCGGACGCCACCAAGTTCGTGTTTATCCTCAACCAGATGGACACCACGGCGCGAGATGACAACCCCGAAGAGGTCGTCGGTGCCTGGCAACGTGCAATTGCACAGGAAGGGCTGACCACGGGCCGCTTTTATTGCATCTACAACCCGGATGCGGCCGTCGGCATTGAAGACGACGCCACGCGCAAGCGTTACGAATCGAAACGTGATCATGACCTCGAGGAAATTCATCAACGCATACAACGCGTCGGTGTCGATCGCGCCTACCGGATTACCGGCACGCTGGAAAAGATCGCACACCGTATAGAGGAAAAGTATGTCCCGCAATTAATCGAGTACAAGCGGCAGTGGCGCAAGATCGTGCTCTGGGGTGACGCCCTGGTTGCGGCCGCCTTTCTGGGCCTGGCTGCCGTCGCTGCGACCCTGCTGGGACACTTCGGCGATTTTAAATGGGAACGATCAGGCTGGGAAGGCTCCACCGTTACACTGGTGCTTGCGCTGGCCCTGCTCAGTGTCGTTATCGGACTGTTTGCCTACCTGCATTTCAGGATGCGCAGATTCGCAACAGGCAGAGTGCTCTCAAGAATCATAAAGCACTATTCAGCCGGTATTGAAGGTGAACGCCTGAGTCAGGCATTCGTTCACAACACCCGCCCGTGGCACAGCCTCTTCAGGAAAAGCCCGGTCGGCTGGAACAACCGCTGCCACAAGCGTCTGCAGCAGGTCATCGCCGAGGCGAACCAGTATGTGCAGACACTGAATGATACCTTCACAGACCCGTCGGGTGATCTCTCGCCTGAAACAATGCCGCCCACAGCCCCGGTAGCTGTCGTTGAACCTGTCAGCAGTACAGCAGAGACTGATAAAGGTGAAAACCCCGATGAAGTAAAACAGCAACCCGGTTAAGTCGCGTAATCCATTCCAGATATATTCATACAATCCATTCGTTTCCTGAATGGCAACGCACGAAAGACGGTATTACTTCAGCATCCTCCGCCTTTGTATACCTATGGTCGGGATGAGAAGCAGGACGATCCAGAGTGGATCCATTTTGGCAGTAGCGTCGATGGCACAGCCACCGCCACCACCACTTCCATTGCTACTCCCGGACACGGTGGTAGTGCTGCTGGCTTGTGGTAGTGAACCAGCACCACCCGGGTCGCGGATGACGCCATTGCGCAGACCATCCTGGTCATTTGGCCCACCGTCCTCCAGCGTCAACTGGATGCAATAATCACCCGCATGTAATCCGCTACGATATGTGCTGTCCCCAGGTGAAGGACATACACCCATACTCCCGCGTGCTGAAGCGACCTTGTTTTTGCTATCGGTGATGAAGGTCTGCCAACCGGAACCTGCTATATACTTACGGTACACCGCAGCGTCAGGTAGTTGTGTACGTTGTGGTAAAACCACACGCACCGACTGCCCGGATTC
>CAMYIO010000019.1 GCA_947258515.1 uncultured Ectothiorhodospiraceae bacterium | reverse complement strand
GCGGGGGGGGGCACCAATCCCCATAGAATTCATGGCATTATGTCGCCGTGATCAAGGGATCATGGTCCCCTGGTGTGGGTCATGGCGGGGGGATGGACGGGGAATTCTCAGCAGGCTACAGAAAACACCACTGGTATATGATCACTGTATTTCATCTTTGCACGGCGCACACTCATAGTCGGAAGTTCAAATTCTATCCTCTTCAAATCAGCAAAGTGTATATTCGTGGCTCGTAAGACAACCCGCTGTATGTCTCTTGAGGGACGCTATGACTCAACTGCTTGCCGTAAATGGCTCCTATAGAGAGAATGGCGCAATAGACCAAGCGGTGGATATGGCCGTTCAGACAGCCTCAGCGAGTGGGGCAACTATTGAAGTCATCTATCTTCGTGACTTTCCCATAGAATTTTGCCGAAATTGCCGTCATTGCACACAGGTACCGGGTGAGGCTCCCGGCGAGTGCGTTCATCAAGATGGCATGCGAGAAGTGATCGATAAGATAGAAGCTGCCGATGGCTATATCCTTGCTTCCCCGACAAACTTTTATTCGGTAACTGCTCTATTCAAGCGATTCATGGAAAGGCTGGTGGTATATGCCTACTGGCCATGGGGAGCGCATGCCCCGAAATTTAGAAGAAAGAAAGCCACTAAAAAGGCCATACTGATTGCCTCGAGCGCAGCCCCAGGTTTTATGGGTCGCATGATTTACGCGACAATGAAACAGTTAAAGGTGACGGCAAAAACCATTGGCGCAAAACCGATCGACTCTGTATTCGTTGGGTTAATGTCTCAGCAGGAGCATCCCAAATTGCCTGACAAGGTCCAGGAACGAGTGCGAGCCATGGTCAGAAAGCTTGTGTAATGCATAGAGCCCTGCATGGCGAAATCCAGGCACTGTATCACTCAGGGCAGTGTAACTCAGGACGCCGAGCAGGCTCTCATATTCGACGTCCCCAGGTTCGAGTCCTGGCGGGCACACCACTTCCCATAGATTTCATGGCGTTATGTCGTTAAGACCGATGGATCCATAGTCTCTTGGTGCATCTCATGGCGGGGCATGCACAGGCGACAACTCACCTGACAGAGAGGGAAAGTGGCCGGAGTTACCCGTTCACAAAAATGTAATTAAGTATCTCTATCTTAATCTCGAACAGCAGCTTTGGGGGTGCGGAAGTTCTTACTCGACGCTCTTGACAGAGCACCAAGAGTACTGAAATCTGCAAACGCCTAACCAGCTGCGGTCAATTCTTCTCGCAATTTGCTTGCTTATTCAGACTATAATTCTGTACCTGCTCACTCTGATTTAACAACATCGGATTCAAGCAGGGACAAACGCTCATTGGCTTCTTTCAATGCATCCCGTAAGGCGGCATACTGGTCCTGCAGTAACTGCATTTTTACCTTATCGCTTTGCGCCTGCGCATACAGCGAGCCCAGTTTCTCTGCTGACTCGCAAAGCTCACCGCGCTGTTGCTCTATCTGCTCCTTCAGCCGGGATTCAGCTGAATGGTTTTCACTTATCTCAGCAAGCAGTTTTTTGTTCTCCGCACGTAATGACACCAGTTCCTCATCTTGTGCTGCAAATCCACCCGGCACTCCGGCACTTTCCGCAATCGCCTGACTGTCGAAGTCGGTATCTGTTACTTCTTCTGAAGGCTCACCGGTATCCGATGCATCGGCTGGTGTAGTTTCAGCAGAGGTTACAGGAATGCCACCCTCAAGCACATACACATCAAAACCATTGTGACTCAACAAAAAACCTGCTGATTCACTGCGCCGGCCTGTGTCACAACAAATGATATATTTTGTATTAAAGACAACCTCGGACATTTCATCGCGCAGGTTCGATAGCGGTATATTTACACTGTCTTCAAATGATCCGCACTCAAATTCATCTACAGTTCGGACATCCACCCAGACAGCACCTTCATCAACCATCGCAGCCGCCTGTGCGTAATCAACACGCTTGACCAGCTGGTTCTTGAGTAACTCGATAAATTCTTCTTTTGCCAAACGCATCAGTAAACCATTAGTAAGCATGGTTACTGTTGCATTACGCATTGCATCTGATACCAGGGCATCCTCACCGAAGGAGGCACCGCTACCAAGCTCAGCGAGGAACCGCGCTTCAGCGTTCGGCGAATCCTTGCGGGTTACAGCACAACGGCCTTCATGGATAGGGGGTCCCCCTGCTGGATAACGACCTCACCGGCCATTACCGGGTGTTTCTGCATTTTGAGCAGCAGACTTTGTATCATTGCCGGAGGAATCTTTATAAATGCCTCCGTCTGCAGGATACGGGTCATCCAGTCCTGGTTGTCATCAGCCCCGATTTCAACAACTTCGGCACAACTGGACTGGTCCCAGGTCAAAAACACATCCAGCAATCCCGAGTCTATCCGTGCAATGACGCACTTCTTGACGGCCCGCGCTGACAGATGCCTTGGCTGCTGATTGGCAATGGCATAGCGGTCCATGTCCGTCCCGGCCTCAATCTCGCCGATGACCTTGCGGAAACCGTCAATCAAGTTGATCTTGCCCTCTATCAAATAGATGGTCTGATTGTCCCTGTCACCCTTGCGGAACAGGTAATGACCCGCCAGCACCTCTTCAATAATGATTTTTTCCGACACGTCCCGGAATCGCTCTGCTGAGAGCGCATTCAGTGGAACGAACTCCTGCAGGATATTTTGATCTATTGTTACCTTATTCGCAGCGTGCATATTCAATTGATCCACTGTGTCCTCGTTTGTTACCAACTACCCCGATTGCCGGGACGTGTAACTGCCAATTGTCGCATGCTGGTTATCGGCATATCAGGGTTGATATTTAGCGTCCAGAGACTGGGGATGCATGGCAACACTCAAGAAAGCGGCTTAACAGTTTTACTTTCATCGCGGCGGCCTTCGTTCATCCGTTGGCCACCGTTTGCATTCAAAAAGAACCACTACATCAATGGCCAATTGCCTTGTGCAAGCGCGGATATTCCTGCTTGCAGTTGTTCAGAGTAACATGCAACTATCTACCGGGACTGGATCAATATTTTTGCAAATCAACGGGAAAGGAACGAAACAGCGTTAATTTGCTACAGGCAATAACTGCAAAGACCCTGCTTACCGATAGGAATCCGGCATTTGACAACACCTGGGTTACACAGCGCGGCTATGTTACTGGAATTTGTATATGAGATGGCCTCAGACCCATTGTTTGATCATCAATTCATTATGTTAGACTTGAACTTATAATTAAAAGGGAGCGTGATAAGGGGGAGTTATGCTAGGTGGACCCAAGTCAGCTTCCCGGGTACGTGTACACAAGGTATTGACGGTGGCAACTGAGAGTGACCCACTCAGCCGTAACTTTGATCGATTCCTTCTTGTACTGATTCTCTTCAATGTTGCCGCAGTCGTTGCAGCTAGTGTTCAGCCATTCGGTTCCCAGTATGCGCTCCAGTTCCAGGGCTTTGAGACATTCTCCGTTGCCATCTTCTCAATTGAATATGTGCTCAGGGTGTGGACCTGCGTGGAAGATCCACGTTATTGCCATCCTGTTAAAGGCCGCATACGTTATATCCTGACACCACTGGCACTCATCGATCTCCTGGCTGTACTGCCATTTTACTTGTCGTTCATAACCACGGATCTACGCATACTGAGAGTCCTCCGGGTATTCCGGCTGCTCCGAATGGCAAAGATTGCCCGTTATTCGCAAACCCTTCAGATTTTCGGCCGGGTTCTGGTGGCAACCCGCACACAGCTACTGCTCACACTAATGCTGATGGGCGTACTGCTGTTGCTGTCATCCAGCCTGCTGTACGCGGTAGAACAACAGGCCCAACCCGAGGCTTTTTCCAGCATACCGGCGGCCATGTGGTGGGCCATCGCCACGCTCACCACCGTGGGCTATGGAGATATCTACCCTGTGACCGCGTGGGGGAAATTATTTGGAGCACTGATATCAATCTTCGGGATCGGTATGTTCGCTCTGCCGACAGGCGTTCTGGGGGCCGCGTTTCTCGAAGAAATTCGCCATGCAAAGAAAGTCACCACATGCCCTCATTGCGGAAAAGAAATAACTGACGATCAGTTGAAAGAGAGACTCTAATAGGGAAACTCTGATTAATTCGTCATTCCGGGCACAGCGCAGCGGAAACCCGGAATCCAGATGTTTATTTTCAACCTGCTACGGTCGCACGTTAAGTGGTGCGGTGTTGCTGGTTCGAAGAGAGTGTGGTTCAACCCTCCCCAATAGAGAGATTTACTATATAAGTATATTCTTATACTATATGACCGTAACAACCAGGAACCATTTTTCGGGAATAACCTTGTTACATTTACTTTGGAGAAACATGATGAAAAAGCTAACTACAGCAATGACTGCTCTTACTTTGGTAGTTGCTTCAAGCGCCGTTTCTGCTTGGGGTGGTTGGGGTCCTTATCGAGGTTACAACGATGGCTGGGGAGATGGCTGGGGTGATGGCTTTGGCGATTTCTTTGGTGACGCCGATTTCGGCTTCAGCATGCACTTTGGTGGCGGCGGCTACGGGCGTGGTCGTGGCTATGGTCGTGGCTATGGTCGTGGCTATGGCGATTACTATGGCCATCATTATGGATACGGTCCATACGGCTACGGCTACGGCTACGCGCCGTATGGCTACGGGTACGCGCCTTATGGTTATGCGCCAGTCGCAACTGTTGCACCGGTAGCACCTGCTACAACTGCACAGTAAGTAACACTTGCTACCAAAATTGCCAACCGGGGGCGACTCTCAAAAGTCACCCCCGAGCGGTGGAATATTCGAACATGTCCTTCAAATACGACATTCGTTATATGCTTGCTGTACTCGTTTCGATTAGTGTCTGGCAATTTGTTAATGTAACCACCGAAATATTCTATGCGCTACACCATCAGTAAATCGTCACTCCAAACCCGCAAGAAAAACATTTTCTTGGGCGCACTGTTCGCTCTGTTATTGGCGGCTGTTATCTCCGCCGGACACTTTCAATATCCGGAAACCTACAATAACATGGTCTTTTGGTCCGTTATTATCGTCGTGGTCGTTGGCAATCTTGTCAATTACTACCGATATCGCCGCTACCTGCGTCTAGTCGAAGATCATTCGATTGAAATTGACGGCGATGAAGTCTCCTTTTTTACCGGAGCCGAAAAATCCATGCTGAATACTAAAGAGATTGTTGCGCTGACTTTTTATCGCAGGAAAGGACAGGTTGAGCACATTCAACTGAAATTGAGGAATAATCGGGGTATACGCCTGGAGGGCTATGCCGATTTGGAACAGTTGGGTGGTACTATCGCAGACCGGATTCCCAAAGAAATGGTATTTGGCAGGGCGCCCTGAGAACCGCTCGTTGGTCGCCGTTTTTGCAGGTACTCACTGTCGTGTATTGCGCGATTTGCACTCCAATGCAGTCACTTGGAATTGCACCCTCTCCCAACATTTAACGACCTGACAACCCATCACCGCCGGGCAGCCCGTAGAAGCCAAGGCACGGGGTGCAAGGGCGCACGCCCCAGGAGCGGAGTATCCAGCTCTCCGGCGTTCCCGACAGGGGCATGACGTGTATACTTTGCGCCCTCGCTGAGGACCCACCGCAATGCGGTTAGCTCAGTTGGTTAGAACATTTTCTTGACATGCGAAAGGTCACAGGTACAAACCTGTATCGCCCATTTGATATAACAAAAATTCAGGAGGAGACATGACAGAGTCTTCAGAAGCAAGATATAGCTCTTTCGAAGACATTATGAATGACGGCGAGATATCCGAGATAATGGTAAACGGACCTCATCAAATCTATGTTGAGAAGTCAGGAAAAAAGATTTTAGTGGAGTTCAAGTTCAAGGATGAGAAGGATTTGCAGAAGTACATTCAGTTGCTTTACAAGTCTGTCGGTAAAACAATCAGTAATGAAACCCCCTATGGAGACGCGACATTTGCAGACGGTACTCGTTTAAATGCCATCCTTCCTCCAGTTGCAAAGCAAGGTAGCATTTTAACTATAAGAAAATTTATGAAGACCGTTACAAGTATCGACGATCTGATAAGTTGGGGGACAATTACCAGACCGGCCGCTGATTTGTTAATCGCATGTATAAAGGGACGTCTGAATATATTCTTCTCTGGAGGTACCGGTGTCGGCAAGACGACAACTCTTCAGATCCTTTCTTCGTATATAGATACTAATGAGCGAATTATTGTTATTGAGGATACTTCTGAGCTACGCCCCATACAAGAACACGTTGTGAATCTTGAGACCAGGGCTGCTGATGAGCATGGCCGAGGAGGGGTGACCTTAAAGGATTTGTCAAGGAATTCTCTTCGTATGAGGCCGGATCGATTGATTTTTGGCGAAGCAAGAAGCGAAGAGGTTTTAGATATTATTAATGCAATGGCGACTGGCCATGATGGATGTCTTGGGGTTGTGCACGGTAGCTCTCCGTATGATGTTTTGGCTCGTATGGAGACCATGATTTTGATGAGCGGCCTGGATTTGCCTCTTTTGGAAATCAGAAAGATGATCGCTTCAAATATCAATCTAATCGTTCATCAACAAAGGATGACGGATGGGTCTAAAAAGATCACTCACATAACGGAGATTGAGGGTTTGAGCAATGATGGCTTGAACGTAATTAAATTACACGATTTGTTTGAATTCCAGATTGAAAAGCTGGAATCCGATGGCAAGGTAAAAGGGGAGTTAAGATCCGTGATTAAGCACTATCCAAAATTTTTAAATAAATTTGAAAAGCTTGGATTGTCTATCGGCCATGTATTTGCGAAAAAAGGATACTAATGTCCGGGAATAATAAATCCCGACCTGAAAGCTGGTTTCGCCACATGATTGACAGGATGAAATGAATATTTCATTTTGATCCTGGAGTTCACCACCCGTGAGGTTCTGGATCAGTGCGCCAGGAGCGCCGTCCCCGGCGAAAATCGCGGCGAGAAGCTTCCGCGTCCTGCTTACGCTCCTCACCTGCATCCTGCAGGCGCCGCCGCTCCTGCAATAAGACTTTTTGCATTGATTGGGATAAGGCTGATTGTTGCTATGTCTGTTCACTGTAGATAACATCAGCAGCTGAATATGCCACGTATTTTTTATCAATTCTGACAAGTAACGTTTGCCAGGGAATAACAAGAACTACCGAGCCGGGATACACGTGACCATGAAAATTTCATCCAGGGAAAGGTATTGCCACCGCGGGATTGTTTTCCTTCTTTTCCTGCAACTCTGCATCCCTTGCCAGTTATACGCCGCCACGCCATCTCTCGACGAGATTATCAGCAAGACAGAACATACCGCCTATTATCTGGGCAATGATGGCACTGCCCGGGTAAAAATGACAATAACGGACAGCCAGGGCAGGGAGCGCAAGCGCAGGTTTTCCATTCTGCGCATGGATGAGCAAACAGAGCAGCAAGATCAGCAGGCTTCCTCCGGTAACCAGAAATACTACCTCCACATTGATGCTCCGTCGGATCTGAAAAACACCGTACTGCTGGTCTGGAAGCATCCAGGCGGGGATGATGACCGCTGGTTATATCTGCCTGCACTGGACCTGGCCAAGCGCATTGCCGCCAGCGACAAACGCACCAGCTTTCTGGGGTCGGATTATCTTTACGAGGACATCTCGGGCCGTGGTATGAACGCCGATACCCACGAGCTGATTGAAACAACAAAAGACTATTACGTAATAAAAAATATACCCAGAGAAGCGGGTACGGTTGAATTCTCAGAGTACACGATGTGGATTCACCGCCAGACCTTCCTGCCCGTCAAGGTGGAATACCTGGACAAGCAGGGGAAAAAATACCGCGTCTACGACGCCCTCGGGGTAGAGACCCTGCAGGGCTACCCGACTATCACCCGCTCGCGTATGCAGGACCTCGCGCTAAAGCAGGAAACCACAATGGAATTCACCAATATCAGGTACGACCGGGACTTGCCTGAAGATATTTTCACCGAGCGTTATCTGCGTAATCCGCCCCATGACCTGCTGCGATGACGCCTTTTCCGTCAGAGGGATTCTGCTGTTCCTTGTTGTTCTTTGTCCGCTGTCACCCGCCCTTGCGGGCGATCCACCGCCACTACCTGCAGGGCTGGGTGCCGAAGTATCGGACACTGAATACGAATCAACTGCCCCTGCTGTTTCACCTGTTGATGTAAGCGGATTCTGGGAGGCTGCCGCCGGAACCAGAACGCGGAATGACCCCTATGAAAGGCAAACATCGCTACTGGAGAGCAGGCTCCAGTTGAGCATCGAGCGTCCGGGAGACACCGTCAGCCTGAAACTGACCGGTGACTTACTGTATGACGCGGTCGCCGAGTCACACAAGGTCGATGTGGAGACCGGCGCCGGCTTTTTCGACCTCAGGGAGGCATGGCTGTTCTATCGCCCTGCGGACAGGGTCGATATCAAGGCCGGCCGCCAGGTGCTGACCTGGGGGACCGGTGACCTGCTGTTTATCAATGACCTGTTTCCGAAGGACTTCAGGTCTTTTTTTATTGGCAGGGACGATGAATATCTCAAGGCGCCGTCGGATGCCATCAAGCTGTCGCTGTTTTTCGATGCCGTCAGCCTGGACCTTGTCTATACGCCGCGCTTCGATCCAAACCGCTATATCGATGGCAGCCGTATTTCCTTTTACAACCCCGCGACAGACAGCATCAACGGCAGGGATAACATCCTCAATACCTCGGTGCCAGACGACTGGTTTTCTGACGACGAGGTCGCGGCACGCCTGTACACCAACTGGCATGGCTACGAACTGGCTGCCTACGGATACACGGGATTCTGGAAGAACCCTGCCGGTATTGACCCGGTATCGGGCGTGGCCCTCTTTCCCGAACTGGATGTCGCGGGCCTGAGTGGCCGGGGCACACTCGGGCCCGGGATCGGACACGCTGAACTCGGTTATTACTATTCCCGTGACGACTCGAGTGGGCGGGATCCCGCTATCGCCAACAGTGAGTTTCGGTTTCTGGCCGGCTACGAGCAGGAGGTTGCCCGGGAAACGACACTCGGTCTGCAGTATTACCTGGAACACATGCAGAATTACGACCGCTACAGGGACAGCTTGCCATCGGGTTCTCCTGCACGCGTGCACAACCGGCATGTCTTCACGGTCCGGCTTGTCTGGCTGGCACTGCAGCAAAACCTGAGGCTTTCGGCATTCAACTACTATTCAACTTCTGACGAAGATGGCTACCTGCGCGCTGCTGCCAGCTACCGGCTGGATGACAACTGGACGCTGTCCGCCGGGCTGAACCTGTTTTACGGGGATGAAGAGCATACTTTTTTCGGTCAGCTTGAAAAAAATTCAAACGTCTATACGGCGATTCGCTACGGTTTTGAAAGCTTCTGAAGTTAATCGGTAGTGAATACATTCACGCACAGGGTGCACCATTAAAATCCATACAAGCTGCATGTACCGGTATTGCACAAGGAGTCGATGATGGAAATGGAACTCGAAAATATTTTTGAAAAATACGAGTTAACCCGGGAGCAATACGAGACATTCAGGGACCGCTTCACGCTAAAGCAGTTTCGCGCCGGTGATACGGTCATGAGTGAAGGTGACCTTGCAGAAACATTTTATTTCATCAGGTCGGGTGAACTGACCGCCTCGAGATTGTCCAGTGACCGCCAGGAAAAGGTGCTGAAGGTCCTCGGCCCCGGCGAGTTGTTTGGCGAAGTCGGCCTGCTTCAGGATATTCCGCGGATTGCCACCATCAAGGCGATCACTGATACACAGATTTACGAGCTGAGCAAGGCCGACTTTTTTGACCTGCTGGAGTGCAATCCTGCCTTCTCGGCATTGCTTGACAGGCTCCATACCTTGCGGCTGTTGCAGGGTATACCTGCGTTTCACAAGCTGGATGATGATGCGCTGCTCAAAATCCGGGACGAACTGACGCTGAAAGAGTACCAGGCCGGTGAGACACTGCTTAGTGAAGGTGACGCGGAGGATGCACTGTATCTGATCCTCAAGGGTAATGCCCGAACATTTTCCACCGGCCCGGAAGGCAATGAAACCACCTCCGGCTATATGCGTCCAGGGTCACATAGCGGTAGCCGCGGACTGCTGGCGCGCTTGAGTCACGAGTATTCAGTCGTTTTTGAAGATGCCGCAAAAGTGCTGGTTCTGGAGAAGAAGCGCTTTCGCCGGTTGTTGCGCCGTTATCCGGGTATCTCGTTCAATCTTCCGGAAAGTGGCTGGCTGAATACAGTCCTGCCATTTTTCTATGGCAGGGAAGCCTATCTCACCATCCCGACCCTGGCCATGAACCGGCCCGCGAAGGTCAACTGGATAATGGGCATGATCACCCTCGTGTTGATCCTTGCGGCGGCGTTGCCGACCCTGTTTCCCGACCGGTTCTCCTCGCTTCATCCCCTGGTCGTTGATACCGACCCGGAAAACATGCTGTCTGCCGACGAGTCGACACGGGTATTTCACAACCGCATGAAGGAGGAGATGACCCTGCACGACATCATGGTCGTCGGCGTGGTCAATGACACGCATCCAAATGGCGTCTTCAACGCCGGCTCACTGGGCAAGATCCATGCGCTGAGCGAGTTTGCCCGGACCCTCACCTGGGAGGACGAGGAGCGCCCCGGTGAGGTGCGCGGCGTACTGGCGGCGGACATGATGTCACCGTCGAGCATGGATGTTGTTGAACAGGCAGGCGTGGGCGCGGTGCGCTTCTCATGGCTGATGCCCGAGCCTCCGGCCAGTGATGCCGAGGCCCTGGAGATACACAGGAAACTAAAACGTTATCCCACCATGGACGGGACCCTGATCTCCGAAGACGGCAGGGCCGTCAGCCTCTACCTGCCGCTGACCTCAAAAGACATCAGCTTCAGGGTCTACCAGGCATTGAAGGGATTCATCGCGGAACAGGAAGGCGACGAGCAGTACTTTATCACCGGCCTGCCGGTGGCCGAGGATTCCTTCGGGGTCGAGATGTTTATTCAGATGGCGATCTCGGCACCTGCCGCAATGCTGGTGATATTCCTGCTGATGTATTATTTCTTTCGTAACCTGACACTGGTGATTTCATCGATGCTGGTTGCCATGGTGTCGGTACTTTGTACCATGGCCTTGCTCATCATCACGGGCAACACCCTGCATATCATGAGTTCGATGATTCCGATCTTCGTCATGCCGATCGCCGTGCTGGACTCTATACATATCCTGTCGGAGTTTTTCGATTACTACCCCCGCATCAAGGACCGTCGTCTGACCATGGATCACGTCATGCGCGAGCTGTTCACGCCCATGCTGTATACCTCGTTAACCACAGCCGTCGGCTTCGCCTCACTGGCGCTGGTTCCCATCCCGCCGGTGCAGGTGTTCGGTATTTTTGTGAGTCTGGGTGTGGTACTGGCATTTCTGCTTTCCATCAGTTTTATTCCGGCCTATGTGATGCTGATACCGAAGGAAAAGTTTGCATCACTGTCCGTTGCCGGCGCGCGTGGCAACAGCGGTTCTGCCGACGGCAGCGGTGGCTGGCTGCAGCGCACGCGACTGTTCACCCTGCGCCGTTCCCGGGGCATTATCGCCGTCACCCTGGTCATGGTGCTGCTGTGCCTGTTCGGAGTGCAGCGCATTGTCGTGAATGACAACCCGGTGCGCTGGTTCGCGGACGAGCACCCGATTCGCGTCGCTGATGAGGTCCTGAACGAGCACTTTGCCGGCACGTACATGGCCTATCTCGCACTGGAGGCCACGGACATGGAGGATGAGCCGCAGGCAATACTGGATCGCTTGCAGGACAGGCTGGATGAATTTTCCGGCAGCTCACCGCAATACCGGTCCCTTGCCGGGAATCTCATGGACCAGGCCCGCGGGCTTCTGCGGGGCTCGCCATCACCGGATGAGTTGCTGCGTGCACTGGAAACGCAGGTGGAAGATGCAATCGACGCCGGTACGGGCGACGAGATTGAGTTCTGGGAAGAGCTGCAGTTCGCCGTTGAGGCCGAACTGCAAGGACGCCAGCACTTCAAGGATCCGCAAGTCCTTGCATACATCAGCGAGCTTCAGGAGGTGCTCGCTGCTACCGGAATCGTGGGGAAATCCATTTCAGTTGCCGATTATTCAAAAACCGTTTACCGGGAACTGCTGGGCGGGCGCAGTGAGGACTACCGAATCCCCGAAACCGCCCAGGGCGTCGCACAGACCTATCTGACCACACAGAGCGGACACCGGCCACAGGATCTGTGGCGTTTCGTCACACCCGATTACCGCAAGGCGTCGATCTGGGTGTTGCTCAACAGCGGGGATAATGTCGACATGTCCGCGGTGGTCGAGGCAGTCGAGTCCTACATGCATGACAACCCGCCGCCCGTTGACCTGTCACCGGGCTGGTTTGGCCTTACCTATATCAATGTTGTCTGGCAGGAAAAGATGGTGTCCGGGATGATGGATTCCATTGCCAGCGGCTATCTCGCCGTCCTTGTATTAATGGTGTTTCTGCTGCGCTCCACCTTGTGGGGTATGTTGGCCATGGTGCCACTGACCTGCACCATGCTGGTTATCTATGGCGTGCTTGGCCTGGTAGGAAAACCCTACGATATGCCGGTGGCGGTGCTGTCATCACTGTCGATCGGGCTCGCAGTGGACTTTACCATTCACTTCCTGGTGCGTATCCGTCACGTGGTCAGCCAGACAGGTTCCTGGCAGCGGGCAATGGAAATCATGTTCGCGGAGCCGGTGCGTGCCATTCTGCGTAACATGCTGGTGGTGGCGGTTGGCTTCCTGCCGTTGCTGGCGGCGCCACTGGTTCCATACAATACGGTCGGGACCCTGATTGCCATTATCCTGCTCACCTCCGGTATTTTGACCATTCTTCTCCTCGGCGCGGTGCTGAAGACATGGGACAGCCAGTTCTTCCCCATGCGTTACGCCAGAAGGACGACTGTTTTTCTCTGCCGTGATGCAGTCTTTGTGGGCATCGCCGGCGCGCTGTTTATCACCGTGACCATTCACTCTTTATTTGCCCGGGAGCAGGTCTATCTGCCCTGGTTCCTGCTGGCAGTGTCCGTACCGATATTTTACGGCCTGTATACCTGCAGAAAATCGCGTGCCACCTATGACGAGCCTTCCGGGCCCGGCTCGACCGGCGCCACAGAAGGTACCGGCAGATAACAGCCTGGTCTTGTCATTTGAATACTGCCTTGAACATGGAATGTGCGGGAATGATTACGAAACCGGGGGAAGATCATAAACGGCTTAGTCCGTGGGTGAGCTACTACAGGGAAATGCTTCTATAAGTGCCTCAAGCACTAACCCGTCAGCATCTAAATGCAGCTTCTCGGGATGCCCGGACAAGTATTTCTTTACGACAAGGGTCGCTTGCGAGTGTGTAGATTTACCGGGGAGACAAAAATAATTCGTATACACCACAACACTCATTACGCCTACCACATAGCCGATACACATGCCGTCAGAAGTACTTGCTGGCCTGTCAATATAAGAAGTACAGATCTTTTTCAGCAACGCACCACTTACATTCTCCATCGCTGCAGCAACTGAGCTGCACATGACCATGCCAAGTAGTACCGCTGCGCCGATTATTGTTGTTCGTTTCATGGCAAGTATCCCTTGTCCTTATATTTATCACCTTATCACAGGACGTTTTAAATGCGGCAATGGGCACAATTGGACCACCACCTGTAATTCCATGACTTACCAGGATCCTCCACTGTCACCGCGGCGAGTCCCGGCGGTAAGTAGTCGCTACGCGAGATCGCAGATCATGCCGTCCCACAAACATAAAAAGCCGACAAAATCAGTATTTATTGTTGTATTTCTTGACAAAAGCGGTTGCTCAGGGATAATCACCCACAATCCGTTGACCTCAACAAGGGGGGTTTCTATTGGATCAGGGGTTTTCTACACGCCAGGTCTGCAGTATCACCGGACTAAGCGCGCGACAGCTGGGATACTGGCGCAAGACCGGTCTACTCTCCCCGGCGCAGCAAACACCTGGCGGACATGCCCGTTACAGCTTTGTCGACCTCGTTTCATTGAAAACGGCTAGCCGGCTAATCGATGCCGGGGTTTCCGTACAACGCATCCGCCAATGCTTGCAGTCGTTAAGTCGATTTCTCCCCAATATTGATACCCCGCTTCAGGAACTTTCACTGGTGGCCACCGGTGATGTAGTGCTGGTTTTGCGTAGTGACGCTGCCTTTGATGCACTGACAGGACAGGAGTGGATACTCCATGTGGCGGATCTCGAACTCGAGGCACGGCTGCTGTTAAGTGACCGTGAAGTACCACATCAGGGGAAACTTTTCAGGGACGCTGACGAACCAGATTTGGAAGAAATAAATCGATTAAGCCAGGGATAGCCGTTGCTAATAATCAGGGTTAACCGATACCGGTGGGGGCCGCCAGTGCCCGGATACCCGTTAAAGAGTGGTTTGTAACAGACCACAATGGAGGAAGCAGACATGCACATCATTGCGATTGTCAACCAGAAGGGAGGCTGTGGAAAAACCACCACGGCCATCAACCTTTCCGCGACGCTGGGGCAACAGAATGCCCGGGTTTTACTCATCGACATGGATCCCCAGGGGCATGCCTCACTGGGACTCGGGGTGGCGGGCGCCGAACTGGCGGGTCTCTACGAGCTCCTGAAGGGCGAGTACCGACTGGATGAAGTCATCCAGTCGGGTGTCACCCGGGGTGTAGATCTCATCCCGGGTAATATCTCACTCGCCGCAGCCGAACATCTGCTTGCCGAGCGGCCGGACAGGGATCGTCAGCTGGCGCAGCATCTGGCGACGCTCGAGGGGCGTTATGACTGTGTTGTCCTCGATTGCCCGCCGGCGCTGGGACTGCTGTCGGTGAATGCATTACGGGCCGCGGACCGGGTCGTGATACCGGTTGAGCCCAGCCTCTATTCACTGGATGGTATCGAGCGCTTGCGTGAGACCATCCACTTGCTTGCCAGCCAGTATGATATTCAGCCATCCGTTACCCTGCTTGCCAACATGTTCGATGTCCGCACTCGCATCGCTCGCAATATGTTCGAGATGCTGGAATCACTGCCGACCGATCTGTGTGCTACCCGGATTCGTAATTCTGTGCGCGTGCGTGAAGCAGCCTGTCACGGGGCCCCGTTAACCGATCATGCGCCACGTGCTCCGGTAACTGGAGATTTCCGGGAACTGGCGGAGGAACTGCTTGGTAGCATGCTGCAGCGCGTGCGTAGCGAAAAGGCACAAGCCATCGAGATGCAACCCGATAACCCGCCTGCCGCCAGAAAAGTTGATGAAACCCACAATCTGAAAGAAGTGGTGTTCCGCTTCGATAACACGAAGTTCAAGCGGGTGCAGATTGCCGGAGAATTCAATAACTGGATTCCTGACGACAAGGACGTGGAAACAGAAATTCGGGATGGGTCAGTGCAGAAAAAACTTCGTGTGAGCCCTGGTGGCTATGAATATCGTCTGGTTATCGACGGTGTATGGCAACAGGACCCGGCCAATCCGGAGGCAACACCCAACAACATGGGGGAGTACAACTCGCTGATAAACGTTTGACGGAGGAGAAGCCATGCACAGTCCAGCCTGGCGGCCAGCCCAGTTGCATACCGAGCGTCTGGCCAGTATCCAGCATCACTTTATCGATGAACGCCCGGCAGATTCCAACACCGGGAAGCCAGGGGTCACCCATACCCTGCCAGTCCACATGGCGGTCGCGGCAGGGCATCCCTCCAATGCATTGCAACCGCACTACCTTGTGGATGCCTTGACCCGTCAGCTTAATATACAAACATCCGCGATAACGGAGCACCCCGACTGGCACCTGGAAACCATTCCACTGGAGCATGAAGCTACGAATGCCAACCAGGGTTTCATTCTGGTCTTTGCGACAGCGAATCTCGAGGGTGTCCGGCTTGCGTATAGCGGTATCAAAATGCTTTCTGCTACCCCGTCACGTCGATTCGGGGTGCTATTCAGTGGTGCCCGCGACGCGGAGTTCGCGCGCCTCTGTCAGGAACGACTGGCATCGGGCGCCAGGCGGTTTCTTGGCATCCGTCTTCATGAACTGGGACAGTTGTCAGCGCCCGGGCCGAATTTCAGTGCGGATCTGGCACGTCTGGCCGAAGCGGTTCACCGGCTTTGGGGAACTCATTCTATACATAACCAACTGGAGGTTGATCACACATGACATTGCAAATTCATGCTGTCACCGAAATCGAACCATCTGACCTGCGAAGCCTGGTAGTCGATAACCTCGGCGCATTGCTTGGGGAAGGGGCCAGGCTCGTCGAGAATATGCCGCAAATAGATGGTTGCTGCCTTGCGACATCGGATACGCATAACGGGTCAGTGTTGCTCAGTTTCGATGCGGTCGATCCGCAGCGGGCATTGCTCACCGGTCTCGCCAGGGTGGATCAGCTGGGCAGTGAAATGGCGGCGCTATTCCTGCAGGATTACCAGCCGCCCGCAGAGTTACTGGTACTTGCACCTGCGGCACCTCCCGGGCTGACACTCTTTAGCAGAGCATGCCCTGTCAGTTGGCGGCACATCCAGGTGCTATCCGTAAATGGCGAGTTTGGCATGGTGATTAACCCGGTCGCTGAAGAAACGACTGCTGCAGAACCCATCCCCCTGCAGCGTCAGCCCACGATCGTCGAATCGGTACTCAACCCGGAAGAAGAGCAGCACTTCAGTCAGCTGTAGCCCTCTGTGTTGCACGCGCGCGTGCCTCAGGTACCCTGTTCGACACTATGTAAATGAACAAGGTACCTGGGGCCGGCAATCAGGTGAAGAGTGCATAACCTGCCGCGACAACGACGACGACGACAAACAAGTAAGTGAGCATATCGCCCTCATCCTGCTGCACCGTAAAGGCTGAGATGAACTCCCTGGCCTCTTGTACAAGTTCCTCAATCGCGGTCTGGTGTTTGGTCATACGTTCCCTGACGCTGGCACGCTTCGACTCCGCCTCCCTGGCAACGTCCTCACGGGTCGTATGGTAGTGTCTTACGGTTACGTACTTGCAACCGGACATGTCCTCGTCACTTCCGGTGGCCATCATTTCATCTTCCAGTTGCTGAATCCGGTCACTTTCCCACGCGCTGATGCTTGCCAGCTTCCTTGCATAGACTGTTTGGCACAATCTGAATATAGCGTCACCCCGTCCCTGCTCCGCCCAGGAAACCAGCTTCTCAGGTGCAATTAACCTGTCCATAGCACCACCAGGGCTTGTTGTCTCTGTATAGAGCTGCGGTGGAAGTTCCAATTCAGATATCTTCATATAGTGCCCCTGATGGTTAATTATCACAATATGTTGTGGTCCACCTTCAATTTGGGGAATTTTACGGTAAACGGTGAGAGATACCAACACCTGCATGCAAGCCGGAGGTAAAAACGCCTATACAGCGTTGTTTCAAACCGCTGTTCCCGCGCTCAGCTGATGGCAGGTTCTGCCGTGGTTTGCTTTGCGGCTCCAGGCCAAACAGCCCTCATAGAGATCATGGTGTTATGGCCTATGGGCCATTTTAGGTAGCGCACGTCCAGGACACGAAATACTCAATAATTTCGTATACGAGTCGTTTGTAACGACGCACTGCAGCGGTGTTCTCCTTAAAAACCACCAGGCTCAGTCAACTCTAGCGTGTGCCAATAACTTCAAGAGCACGTCAGGATCCAAGGGGTGATTACTGTATTGCGAACAGTCTAAACGATATATCATCCCACACTCTTTTTCTGATAGTGCCTGTACAGGTTTTGAAAGACAGAATGCACACCTCCTATATAGTTTGCGGCAGTCCCGGTTCAGGTAAATCAACGTATGCCAGACAACTAGCTGCCGCCAGGCATGCGGCCCTGCTGGACATTGACACGGTGACTGAGCGGCTGGTTCGAATTGCACTTGTTCAATCCGGGCGTAGCCAGGATGATCGCGACTCCGGGTACTTCAAGCGAAGCTTCCGCGAGCCTGTTTACGAAACACTCTTCGATATAGCCAGGGAAAACCTGCCTTTCCTGGACGCGGTCATTGTCGGTCCCTTCACAAAGGAGATTAAGGATCCGGCCTGGCCGTCGACACTTTACCAGCTCCTTGGCAGTTCAATAGAAGTTCACTATGTACAGTGTGCACATGAGATCCGCAGGCGCAGACTTGCTCTCCGGGGTAATGCACGTGACCGGGCCAAGCTGAATGACTGGGAGAACTATATCCAATATTACGGTGATGAAAGCCCTCCGGTATTCGGACATGTTCTTGTTGATGGATCGAATCCTGAGGGATGCAAATCAAACGTTTAAAATTGACCGAGTGAATGAAGCAGGCCCTTGCTTGTCATGCGCTTTATAGTCCATTGGCTACAGGTTCGAGTGCTGTCAGAAAAGCCTGGAAATCGTATTGAGAAGTTTTTTGGTTTCAGTGTTGACGTGGATCAAGGCACGTTCAAATACAGTTATTTATAATATTCTCAGTCTTTGAAATACAGTCAAAAGGTGATATATGGGCATTCGCAGACCATCGCATCTCAAGGAAGACCTGGTGTTGGCCTTTCTGATAGTGCTTGCGATTTCGATTGTTATGGCACTTTGACAGATGACCGCAGGAGGCCAGTCAAGACAGGACTATCCTGCCTGGGTTATGTCTTTCTTTCCGGTATTCAAACGTCTCAAGTCACCCCATTGACGCACGTCAACACAATAACTCCCACAGGGTTCAGAGATTCACCTGTTTATTAATCTGAATCGTGTTTGAACATAAATCTTTTGTCTTTGCCTGTCGGTTACCAGCAGTAGAGGGTTGAAGATGTACCCCGGCCCGGGGTTGTCTGCCTGCCATTGTTGCCCTGTTGATTAAGCCTGCTTCAGCGAAAATGCTTTCGAAATATTCGCGAAAACCTCATCCAGAACCAGACCAGGCCGGCAGCCGCTGCAACCATTCCTACTGAAGCGCATACCAGCGCCAGACTACTGAATATTTCCATGATGCCTCCCAGAAAGTTGTACTGTTACAATCATGTCCAATTCTGGCAAGACGTACTATTGTTCGAAAGTACAAGTCAGCCCGCTTGTACCTATGGACAATGTGCATCAGTGATACTGTGAATTATCTTTATAAGTACTCGGGTGTGGGCGAATACAATACCCTCGGGAAATAAGTCCGCCACTCAGTGCATGAGAAGGTAGTTAGCACCCGAGTCCATCCTGCCTGTTTGGTAATACTTTTGGCACTCAGGTGAACGCCATAAACCCGCGGCAAACTCACTTCCGCTCACTGCAAAATAATCCAGTTACTGGTTAACCTTGTGTTGAGGGGTGCGGGTGTAGGTTGTGGTTGCGCAAGACTCACAATCACTTGATCCAAAACTCAGTCGTGGCACGTCTACCACTTCTTCATCGATATATCTTGCGGTACAGCCCCAACATAAGAATACAGACAGCAACCTGTAACCAGTCGCCGGCCCTCCTCGAAGCAGAGTAATGCACAGCCATGCTACAACCCCCGCCACCACCACTGTTTGCCGTGTTACTTGCCCTGATCGCAGGCGTGCCGGGGTCTACAATAACTCCATTGGCTGTCAGGTCCGAGTCACCTCTTTTCCCATCGACAAGATGCAATATCACTTTTTTGTCACTGAATTCTGCCCCTGTCTCGCCATCGAAATTAAATTCATAGTACTGAGGGTTATTATCATCCGGTGTCAGACCATTGTTAAAGAACTGATCGGGTGATATCCCTGCCGGCAACGTTACAGAAACAACATTGTCGCCGGCTAATACGTTGGCCAGTTCAAACCCGAAATATTATTCTCAATTTTTCAGTTCTTTTCCTGACAGCCACATGAAGAACAGCTCTACTTATGGCCGCTGAAATAATTAATACTACCTTCTTCACCAGTCCCAGCCAATTGAAGACTAACGGAAATCAAACCATCACTTTAATCATTACATGACAATCAGTAGTCACCACTGTAATGGTCCACACACACCACATTGTGACACCATCGCCGACATATAAGTCATAACCACATGTTTTCACGAGAATTGTCCTGGCCATAGACCGTCATTTCCACGTAATACACTGAATTACTTATTGATTCAGGCTGAACACTATTAAAGTTTGCACCCGTTTGCCCGATTGTGTCTGAGAGATGACCGCATTCTGCGGAGTTCGTCATCTTGCTTAATAACTTCATAGCTGTCAGGCGTAAAAGGATGGGCGAGCAACACGATGTATGGGGATAACGATAACAGGGACTCTCCTGGCCAGCTAACAGAACGACAGAAGTCGTCTGCCGCTACCGGACCCTCTACAAACGAACACCGCGCTATCAGCCGTTGGCAGTTTCGTGCCGACCAGGTCCAGATGCTGTACCAGCAGGTACAACTAGAATTAACCATCAGCATACTGTTTTCCGTCATTGTTACAACAGTGCTCTGGAACAGCGTACCGCACTCACACCTCATTGGATGGGCTTGCGCCGTTATTGTCAGTGTTGGCATGCGCATACTGTTCATATCAGGCAAATCAGCTGACAGCAACAAAGACAGGGTTAATGTATGGGGGCAGCACTATATAACCGGCGTCACCATTTCGGGTATGTGCTGGGGCAGTCTCGGTATTATCACATCGATACACGCCAATCTGACACAACAGTTATTTGTTCTCGTCGTACTGGCGGGAATATCTGTGACTGCATATGTCTCCATGCAATCATCGACCAGGACCGTCAGCGCCTTCGTGATCCCGACATTATTACCCTCAACCACCTGGTTTTTTTATCAGGGCACAACGTTTTCACTGGCAATAGGGACAGTCGCAACTATCTTTACAACCGTGATGCTGTTTTCATCACGAACCATGCGCAATATTCTCACTAAATCTTTCAGTCTTGGCTCACACAACACCGATCTCATCAAGAAGCTTGTTGTCACCCGTGAATCCGCTGAAAAATCCAGGAGACATGCTGAGGAAATGAATCTAAAGCTTCAGGAACAAATGCATGTAAGGCAACTGGCAGAAGAACGAACACGCAAATCCGAGCAACGCATGAGCGCCATCTTTGACAGCATGCAGGATATCATTTACCAAACCGATATCGAGGGTCATATTCAGTGGGCCACGCCCTCTATCAAACAGTTACTGGGCTATGAATCGCATGAATTACAGGATAATAATATCAAGGACTTTTACGTAAGCATCACCGAGCACGACAATCTGAGGCACACACTGG
Source organism: uncultured Ectothiorhodospiraceae bacterium (assembly GCA_947258515.1). Classification (GTDB taxonomy): domain Bacteria; phylum Pseudomonadota; class Gammaproteobacteria; order UBA9214; family UBA9214; genus UBA9214. The sequence goes on along the minus strand of CAMYIO010000019.1, from coordinate 33,937 downwards.
ATGTCAATCACGGCCGTTTACAGCACTTCGAGACATGTCTGCAACACAAGGACGGCACACATATATGGATATCGGAAAACTCTCACTACAAGTACGATGAAAACGGCAACCCCATTGGCATAGAAGGAACCATCCGCGATATTACAGCCCTTAAGCAGGCGAAAGAAGCACTGCACCAGGAGAAAGAACGCGCCCAGGTTACTCTCGGATCAATTGGTGACGGCGTGATCACCACCGACCTGCAGGGCAACATCGAGTATATGAACACAGTTGCCGAACAGTCGACCGGCTGGAAACTGCAGGACGCCCGCAGCAAACCGATGATCAAGGTATTCAGGCTTGTTGAAGAAAAATCCCTGGAACCACCGCCGGATGCCGCTGTACTCTGTCTTGAACACGGCAAAAGCACCATGCTTGCAGGACACCTGTTACTGCTCCACCGTTACAGAGACCAGAAACTGTCAGTCGAAGTAAACGCCTCCCCCATTCGTGATTCGAAAGCGGATATTTCCGGTGTCGTGCTGGTTTTCCATGATGTGACAGAACTGCGTGGACTTGCCAAGAAGATGTCATACCAGGCAACCCATGATTCCCTGACCGGGCTTCTGAATCGACGCGAATTCGAGAACCGGGTTACACAGGCGATTGAAAACGCACGCACCGAAGACGTACGACATGCTATTTGCTACCTGGACCTGGATAACTTCAAGGTCGTGAATGATACAAGCGGTCACTTTGCCGGCGATGAATTGCTCAAGCAACTAACCATCAAGCTGCGCATGGAACTGCGCGAGGCGGACACCCTCGCCAGGCTGGGTGGTGACGAATTCGGCATACTCCTGGAAGGCTGTTCAACGGAGAATGCACGCGAACCAGCCGAGGCAATCAGAAAAGTCGTCGAGGATTTCAGGTTCGTCTGGGATAACAGATCATTCCGAATTGGCGCCAGCATCGGGCTGGTTCAAATCACCAGGGACAGTGGCACCCTCACTGACTTGTTAAGTGCGGCTGATTCTGCCTGCTACATAGCCAAGGAACAGGGCCGAAATCGTGTGCATGTCTATCAACCCGACGACGAGGCCGTCAGCGAACGTCATGGCCAGATGCAATGGGTACAACGTATACAGGATGTACTTGAACAGAATCGTTTCAGGTTGTTCTTTCAACCAATTGCGAAACTTCACCGCGAAGCTGACGAGAAAAACCTGACGCACGGGGAAGTTCTTCTTCGCATGCTCGATGAGGACAATAAAATTGTTGGCCCTGGATCATTTATTCCTGCTGCAGAGCGATACCAGTTGATGCCTGCAATCGATCAATGGGTTGTAACAAACACCTTGAAGACGCTGACGCAGGACAAGGAAAAGGTTGCAGAACATGTCAGTTCCTGCTGCATCAATCTTTCAGGGCAGTCAATATCCGATATGCGGTTTATGGATTTTTTGATCGGCGAAATAAGCAACAGCGGGGTACGACCGGAATTACTGGTCTTTGAAATTACCGAGACGGCTGTTATTGAAAATCTGTGTAATGCATCAAAATTAATTTCCACTCTACGTGAAATGGGATGTCGGTTTGCACTGGATGATTTTGGAGTTGGCTTGAGTTCCTTTGGCTATCTCAAAAACCTTGCCGTTGACTACCTGAAACTTGACGGCTGCTTCGTGAAAAACATGGTTGTTGATAACATTGATCAATCAATGGTGAAGGCGATCAACCAGATTGGTCATACCATGGGCATCAAAACCATCGCTGAATATGTTGAAGACGAAGCAACACTCGATGCCGTACGCAATGTCGGTGTTGACTATGCACAGGGCTTTATCATCGCAAAACCAATACCTATAGAGATAGCCCTGTATAACGAACCAATTGATTTCAGGTGTCCTGAAGAACAGCAGCAACCGGCCAGTCTCAAGGCAGGATCGACAATACACTAATTTTTGTCTTCGTTCTCCATACGATCCAGCTCCGCCTCCATCTCACTATCGCTCATGGGTTTGTAATGTGCGACCGCTGAATCATTCTCGCTGTCCGACACATCCTCTCGCTGCTTTATAAACCATCCGGAGAAATAAACCCCCAGTTCAAATAACAGCCAGACGGGTACTGCGAGCAATGTCTGCGAAATAATATCCGGTGGCGTTAGCAGCATACCGATAACAAAGGCACCCACGATAACGTAGGGGCGTTTTTCACGTAAACTTTCCTGTGTCGCCATCCCTGTCCACACCAGCAGTACAGTAAAAACCGGCACCTCAAAGGCGGCTCCAAAAGCGAAAAAAAGTGTTAGTACAAAATCAAGATAGCGGCTGATATCCGTCATCACCGCGACACCTTCAGGCGCAGTCCCGGTAAAAAAAGCAAAAACCAGAGGAAAGACAACAAAATAGGCAAATGCCGCACCGGTGTAAAACAGCACCGTGCTTGATACCAGCAGCGGCATGGCCAGCCGCCGCTCGTGTTTGTACAGGCCGGGCGCCACAAACGACCACAAATGATAGAGTACGTAGGGGATCGCGATAAACAGCGCCAGGAAGAGTGTCAATTTGAACGGTATTAGAAAGGGCGACGCCACTTCAATGGCAATCATGCTGCTGTCATCCGGCATGTGCGCCATCAGTGGCCCTGACAACACGGAAAAAAGGGTATTCGAAAACGGCACCAGGGCGATAAAAACCACACCAACCACCAGCACGATGCGCAACAGGCGGTCACGCAATTCAATAAGGTGATACATCAGTGGTTGTTCAGTGTCGTCTGACAACGCCGGGTCCTGATTATTTTTCTTTGTCATCAGCGGCCGGTGTTTCAGCAGGCTTGTCGTTACGTTCGTCAGCCAGTTTGTTTCTCGCTGTTTCTGGCTGGCTCTCCATCGCCGCGAGCGGTGCGCCTGTTACTTCATTGATCAATTCTTCAAGTTCAGGAACCGATGCCTGTTTTGCCAGCGCCTTCTTGAGTTCTTCCGTCGCCAGTTCCTGGTCAATATCCGCCTTCACAGAGGCGACAAAGCCGCGCATTTTTCCGACCCATAACCCGGCTGTCCTTGCAATTCGCGGTAACCTTTCCGGCCCCACGACCAGCAGGGTTATCACCAGGATAAATATGATTTCCCAAAATCCGATATCAAACATGAGAACAGCGTCAGGCCGGGTGCTCTGATAACACCTACACCTTGTCCTTGTTGCGGCTGGTCACCTCGCCATCAATCACGCGGCCCTCATCCTTGTCATCCAGTGATTTCTTGTCACCGGCCTCCTCTTCACCTTCACGCATGGACTGTTTGAATCCCTTGATGGCACCGCCCAGGTCCGAACCCACGTTGCGCAACCGCTTGGCGCCAAAGAGCACCAGCACGATGGCCAGAATAATCAATAATTGCCAGATACTTATACCCATAATAATTCTCCATCTGTGCTAACACAGAAACTGTAAATACCTATGTTCGAATGTTTCTCGATGCCTTTTCTTCAAGCCCTGACAGATCGAAACGCCGCTCCAGCTCTGACAATACATCCTCCGGGCCCAGTCCGCGCGCAGACAACATCACCAGCGTGTGAAACCACAGGTCGGCTGTTTCATAAACCAGCTGTGAATCGTCGTCGTCCTTCGCCGCAACGATGGTCTCCGTTGCTTCCTCACCGACCTTTTTGAGAATGCTGTTCATGCCTTTTGCAAACAGACTGGCAACATAGGAAGAATCGGCACTAGCCGACTTTCTCGATTCAATCACTGCAGCCAGTCTTTTCAATATATCACTCATACTACAGACCCTTTCTCAGCCTTCCCCGTAAATTGTAGCCGGGTCTTTCAGCACCGGTTCAACCGTGACCCAGCAGCTGTCTTCCAGTCGCTGATAAAAACAACTGCGTCGCCCGGTGTGACAGGCAATGCCGCCCTGCTGTTCAACCTGCAGCACCACGACATCATTATCACAGTCCAGCCGGATTTCCCTGATGATCTGCTGGTGGCCGGATTCTTCACCCTTGTGCCAGAGCTTTTTCCGGGAACGGGACCAGTAGACGGCCTTGCCACCCTGCGCTGTCAACATCAGCGCCTCACGATTCATCCATGCCATCATCAGGATCCTGCCGTCACCGGCATCCTGTGCAACAGCCGGCACCAGTCCATCGTCTGTCCATTTGACTGCGTCCAGCCAGGCCTCACTATTCATGTGTGTCTGTCTTCATGTTGATAAAAAGGAGCCACGGCAACGCGGCTACAGCCTTACCTCGATACCCCGATCAGCCATATGCTGCTTGGCTTCGCCAATAGTGTATTCGCCAAAATGAAAGATACTGGCTGCCAGTACCGCGTCGGCCTTACCCTCGATGACCCCTTGCGCAAGGTGTTCCAGTGTACCCACGCCACCCGAGGCAATAACCGGCACGCCTACCGCGTCACTGATGGTGCGCGTCAACTCGATATCAAATCCATCGCGGGTACCGTCACGGTCCATGCTCGTCAGGAGGATCTCTCCAGCACCGTAGACAACCATTCGTTGTGCCCACTCAACCGCATCGATACCGGTGGGTTTGCGTCCACCGTGTGTAAATATCTCCCAGCGTGATGCCTGCTCACCACTGCTGACCCGCTTGGCATCGATGGCAACAACGATGCACTGGGAACCAAAACGGTCTGCTGCCTGTTTCACAAACTCCGGCTTGAACACCGCCGCAGTATTGATGCCAACTTTATCCGCGCCAGCATTCAGCATGCGCTGGATATCAGCAACCTCGCGAATACCACCACCAACCGTGAGCGGTATGAAAACCTCGCCGGCAACCTCTTCAACCACGTGCACCATTGTCTCACGCTGATCAGAACTCGCGGTGATATCGAGGAATGTCAGTTCATCAGCGCCTTCCTCGTCGTAACGCCGCGCTATTTCCACCGGGTCACCGGCATCACGGATATCGACGAACTGTACCCCCTTGACGACACGACCGGCATCAACATCCATGCAGGGAATAATACGTTTTGCGAGGCCCATTATTTATCCCGGTCTCATCCGCTACCGCACAGCTCGTCAGCCAGTTGTTGTGCGGCCGCGAGGTCCAGCGTCCCTTCATAGATTGCACGGCCGGTAATCGCTCCCATGATGCCCTCATCGGACACGGCACATAATACCCGCACATCGTCGATATCAGTGATGCCACCGGATGCGATAACCGGGATATGAATGGCCTGTGCCAACTCTACCGTTGAATCCACGTTGACACCGCTCATCATGCCATCACGGCCGATATCGGTGAACACAATCGCCTCCACGCCGTCCTGTTCGAAGCGCTGTGCCATATCGATTACGGAATGATGAGACAGCTTTGACCAGCCTTCTATTGCCACCTTGCCGTCTTTTGCATCCAGACCCACGATAATATGGCCGGGAAACTCGAGACACAGGTCATTGACGAAGTGCGGCGCACTGACGGCCTTGGTACCGATAATGACATACTGGACACCGGCATCAAGATAGGCCTGCACCGTTTCCTCGTCACGGATGCCACCACCGACCTGAATGGGAAGATCGGGAAACGCTTCCGCAACCGCCTTGATCGCGAATGCATTTACCGGCTTGCCTTGAAAAGCCCCGTTTAGATCGACCATGTGCAAACGGCGTGCACCCGCATCTACCCAGCGTTGTGCCACTTCAACAGGATCGTCACCAAACACAGTTTCATCTTCCATACGGCCCTGGCGCAGACGCACGCACTTGCCATCTTTCAGATCAATCGCGGGTATCAACAACATCTTCAGGCGTCTCCATTCCAACGAACAAAATTAGACAACAGCTGTAATCCGGCGTGCTGACTCTTCTCCGGGTGAAACTGCACTGCGAAAATATTCTGATGCGCAAGCACAGAGGCAAACTCAATTCCGTAGGGCGTCATTGCAGCGACGTCTTCCTCACGTTCAGGCAGCGCGTAGTAACTGTGGACGAAATAAAAACGGCTATCCGTCGTGATATCGGCCCACATGGCATGATCACCCTGCTGATGCACCTGGTTCCAGCCCATGTGCGGTATCTTCAGGCGGTCTCCCGATGCATCGTCGCGCATGTCATCGGCGAAACGCACGACTTTTCCGGGGATGACGCCAAGGCATTCTGTTCCCTGGTTTTCCTCGCTGATACCCAGCAACGCCTGCATGCCCAGGCAGACGCCAAGCAGTGGTTTTTCAGCGGCAGCCTGCATAACGACGTCATCCAGCCCGCTGCGCTTGAGCTCGGTCATACAATCACGGATAGCACCGACGCCCGGGAACACCACACGGTCAGCGGCAAGAATTTGTGCATGCTCACGGCTGACGATGACGCGCTCCTTGCCGGCCACATGTTCCAGCGCCTTGGCAATGGAATGCAGGTTACCCATGCCATAATCAATAATTACAATACTGGTCATTGTGGATCATCACGTAATATCAGTGGCCACTGAGGTCTGATCATCAGGTCTGTTTAAAGGCTTCCCTTGGTCGAAGGCAACTGGTTTCCCAGTGCGACATCCGCTGCAAGCGCCATGCGCATGGCACGTCCAAATGCCTTGAAAATCGTCTCGGCAATATGATGCGCATTGTCACCTCGCAAACAGTCAATGTGTAACGTGACCAGTGCATGATTACAGAATCCCTGAAAAAACTCGTGCAGCAAATCCACATCAAAGTCACCAATGCGTGCCCGGGGATACTCGGCATGGTATTCAAGTCCCGGGCGCCCGGAGAAGTCGATGACAACCCGCGACAAGGCCTCGTCAAGCGGGACATAGGCATGTCCGTAACGGCGAATTCCTCGCTTGTCGGACAGTGCAGTGGCAACCGCCTGACCGAAGGTAATACCGATATCTTCAACCGTGTGGTGGCCATCGATATGCAGATCACCCTGCGCCCTGATTTCGATGTCCAGCATACCGTGGCGCGCCACCTGGTCGAGCATGTGCTCGAGAAACGGCAGCCCTGTGTCAAAAGTGGCATTCCCCGTTCCATCAAGGTTTACAGAGACACTGATTTGCGTTTCCAGTGTATCGCGGCTAACGTCCGCCTGTCGCTGTGACATAATAAATTACCATTTAAAAATAGATAGTTGCCCGAAATTTGCGCCTATGCAACAACTATATTAACAGGTTACTGCCGAGGATTAACCTCCAGCCAGAAAGTTACCGGTCCATCATTCTGCAAGGATACCTGCATATCTCCACCGAATCGTCCAGCCGCCACCGCAAGGGGCTGTAATTGCGCCTGTGCCAGCAAATAGGAAAACAAACGCTGCCCCACCGCAGGACACGCCGCCGTGGAAAAGCCGGGGCGCATGCCGTTACGGGTATCGGCCGCCAGGGTGAACTGCGGTACCAGCAGTAATTCTCCACCTGCCTGTTTGATATTCAGGTTCATCTTGCCGTTTGCATCCGCAAATACCCGGTATCCGAGCAAGCGCTCCAGCAAACGCGCGGCAGTGGCCTCGGTATCATCTCGCTGTATCCCGACCATTACCAGCATGCCGGCGCCTATTGCCGCTACTCGTTCAGTACCGATCTCGACCTGAGCATGTCGCACACGCTGCAACAAGCCAATCATCGAAAACGCAGCGCAAACTGGTCTGTGGCCGTCAGCAGCGCATCGATAATCCCGGGCTCTGTTGCTGAATGGCCGGCATCCTGAATAATCTGCAAACGCGACTGTGGCCAGGACTGGTTCAGCATCCATGCCTGTTGCAGCGGGCAAACCACATCGTAGCGACCATGCACAATGACACCGGGAATCTTTTTCAATCGCACTGCATCTCTCAGGATCTGATTCGTCTGCAGAAAACTCTCATTCATGAAGTAGTGACACTCTATACGCGCCAGGCTTAATGCCGTTTTCGAATTGCCAAAATGATCGACAACCGCGGCTTTGGGCAACAGCGTTGAAGCGCGCCCTTCCCATAACGACCAGGCCTTGGCAGCCGCCATCTTTGCTATCTCGTCATCACCCGTCAGACGTCGATAATAGGCACTGACCATGTCATGCCGCTCCGCTTCCGCTATCGGCTTGAGGAACTCCTGCCACTGGTCCGGCAACAGGTACGAGGCACCCTCCTGGTAAAACCAGTGAATATCGCGCGGCCGGCAAAGAAAGATGCCGCGCAGAATCAGTCCCAGTACATTTTCATAATGTGTCTCTGCATACACCAGACCAAGCGTTGACCCCCATGAGCCGCCGAACACCACCCAGCGCTCGATACCCAGTGTTGTACGAATAATCTCCATGTCAGAAACCAGCGCCTGCGTGGTATTACCCTGCAATGAGGCGTGCGGAGTCGAGCGCCCGCAACCACGCTGATCAAACAGCACTATCCGGTAAATCTCCGGATTGAAAAATTGCCGGTGATAGCTTTCGCAGGCCGCGCCCGGACCGCCGTGTAAAAAGACTACAGGCAGTCCATCTGCCCGGCCGCATTCCTCGACGTACAGACGATGCCCGCCTGATACGGATACGGTGTGCACCCTGTAGGGTTCAATGGGTGGATATAACTGTTGCATATGTTTATAAAACCCTGCTTGCAGAAAGCTAAAAACAAAGGGCGTGCAATTGCACGCCCTTCATGAGTTTCAGACCGGCCCTGATACAGCCTGGTCGTATCAGTTGCTAGCAGTCAAAATCGCCTGTTGCTAGATGAACAGGCAAACGTCTGACTTCTGTGCGACCGGCAGGAACGAGGTAGCGCCGACGAAGTCAGTGACTTCCGGTATAAATTCACTGGCATCGAAACCGAAAACATCAACGGTCATCTGACAGGCAACCATTTTCACCTCTGCTTCCAGACACAGGCCGCGCAATTCCTCTACCGTGGCCACACCCTTGTTCTTGAAGGTCTTCTTCATCAGCCCGGTGGCGACATTCTCGAATCCCGGGACACCTGCCATCAGCAGGTTCGGCATCGGCCAGTCAAAATCCTGAAACCACTTCGGGCCAAACGGCATCTTCATCGGCATCGCCGGGTTGCCCAGCGGGCTGACCTTGGCGTCAAGATCCTTTTTCAGCAACAGCAGACCGTAAAAGGTAAAGAACACCTCAACATCCCAGCCAAGCGCGGCAGCAGTTGATGCCAGGATAAAGGGCGGGTAGGCCCAGTCCAGCGTTCCCTTGGTGGCAATAATGGACATGGACGGCGTCCTGGATGCATCGATTGCTTCCAGTTTGGTGGGTAAAAGTTCGTCCAGTTTCTTGTCCAGCCATGCGTCCAGCTGTGCAGTGTCCGGCATGTTTTCTGTTGACATAAGTTGTACTCCTCAAAGGCCACTCCGCAACACCGACAAGATGCCCTGGAATGATTAGCTTAAGAACAGGACCTAAAACCCTGCAGCGTTTATTGACCTCACCTGTGACTCAGGATCTTTACCTACCTATGAGTCATAATCGATTGTGAGTTTTTATATGAACGTATAAGTATATTTATCTGTTCTACTACGGTCAATTTTAGCTTAACACTGTTCCCAAGGTAGCCCATGAAAACGCCAACCACCCCGAGTCGAACGGTGGTGGCTATCATCCAGTTCCCCCTCAAAACCCTCTGATACATTGTAAACCTCAATAAATCCTCTTACTATCAATAGTTTACCAGCCTCCAGCGAGCGTTTACCACTGCGGCATATAAGCACAACCGGCGCATCACTGCCGTGATCATCCATGCCGACCCCGCCGAGCATCACCTTGCGCACCTCGGTGACAAAATCCGGGTTTACAATCCAGTCCGGCTCATCTATCCAGGGTACATGAACGCTGCCCCGGGGATGCCCCACAAACAGGAATTCCATACTGGAACGCACATCGATCAACACAACTCGCTGATCTTTCTCGACTAATCTATATGCCTCCGCTGGCGTGACGGACTGAACTTCGCTGGCCATTGGGTAATCTCCTGATTCTTTAGGTAGCGGTAGCGTGCATTCTCTAGCTAACCGCCCTGCGAGGCAAATTACTGTTATGAATTAATTTTATTTGGACTATAGTCTGGCAGTGCCGGAAAACAACTTATCGATACGTGCCGAGGATGAATACCCGCGGCCAAAAATATACAATACACCCCACAAAATCTATTATTTTATGGATTAAGTATATAATTTTTCCCACATAAATAAATTATTAGTCATTTGTGGTTAATGTTATTTATATTTTGATGTCAATATGCATTTATGTGGTTAATTATCATTGAATAATGCCCGATATACGCCCCATACTAATTAAATCCATCCTGCACCTCTGTGCCTACCTGCCCTTGCCAATCCTCCACGGCATCGGGGTCTGCATCGGCTGGGGGCTCTTGCTGATCCCTAACCGTTCCCGGCTGACGAGTGAAATTAATATTGCCTTGTGCTGGCCGGAACTCTCCATCCGTGAGCAGCGCACACTGCTTCGAAAAAGCCTCAGGGAAACCGGCAAGACCATCATAGAAACCAGTGCCTTGTGGTTGCGTCCCGGTGACAGGGTGCTGCGATTAATCAAGCGCGTCGATGGTAACGAACTGGTTGAACAGGCCATTGCAAAAGGGTCCGGTGCCATCCTCGCAACACCACATCTAGGTGCATGGGAAGCCGCCGGCCTGTATGCCTCGGCGCACTTCAAAATCACCTGCCTGTACCGTCCATTAAAAATATCAGAGCTGGAGAATCTGGTGCAAAACGCGCGCAACCGTCTCGGCGGCAACTATATACCGGCCACAGCCAGCGGTATTCGCCTGCTCTATAAGGCACTCGATCAGGGGGGTGTAGTCGCCATGCTACCGGACCAGGAGCCAAAAGCCGGCGCCGGGATGTTCGCACCGTTCTTCGGTGTACCGGCCTACAGTATGGTTTTCCTGGCACGACTCGCCGCCAGGACAGATACACCGATCATCTTTGTATGGTGCGAACGACTGCCGTGGGGTCGCGGCTATCACCTGCATTTCAGGGCGCTACCCGAAGGCGACCACGTAGACATTCATACCGCGGTTACAGCAACCAATCAGGCCGTTGAAGACTGTGTACGGGAATGCCCGGAACAGTACCAGTGGAGTTATCGTCGCTTCAAAACGCGGCCAGAGGGTGAAGCCTCGTTCTACAAAAAGAAACGCCCGGCCATTAAACAGGTTGATAGCTAGGAGCCTGTCGGACTTAGGAACAATCTACTGCGCTGATGGGAGAGCGGCTCAAATGCCCCCAATTTATCGTTACGTAGGCCCACTATGCGCCTCAAAATTGTGACCATTTGTTCTCACTCTCCCATCATGCTCGCTACGATTGCCTAAGTCCGACAGGCTCCTAGCGTCGCCAGAAAGCACCCGTGAACAGGATCAGCAAGGTAAATATTTCCAGTCTGCCGAGCATCATGGCGAACGACAATGCCCACTTTGCAGGATCAGTCAGACCAATGAAATTCTCCGCCACCCCCGCCAGTCCGGGGCCAAGATTATTCATGCAGGCGGCGACCGCCGAAAAGGCCGTTATCTGATCCAGGCCGGTGGCCATCAGGAATAGCATAAGGATAACGAAGCTGGCCACGTAGGCAGCAAAGAAGCCCCATACCGCACTGATGACACGGTCCGGCATGGGTTTGCCCCCGACCTTGACGGGTATCTGCGCATTTGGCCGAATCAGACGAATGGTCTCCCGGTGTCCCTGCTTGAGCAGCAACACAAAGCGGATAACCTTCATCCCGCCACCCGTTGAACCCGCACAGCCGCCGACGAAACTCACAAACAACAGCATCACCGGCAGGAATCCGGGCCAGTTAACGTAATCCGCGGTAGTAAACCCTGTTGTCGTGCCGATGGAAACAGCCTGAAACAGGCCGGCAAACAGCGCATCATCAAAAAATATAAAGGTGTCCGTGTAGTAGAGAAAAACCACTATGATGCATGTTACCAGCGCCAGCAGGGACAAATACGCCTTCAGCTCCGAGTCATGCAGATAGGCCTTCAGGCTGAGTGATCGCCAGGCAATGAAATGTAAAGCGAAGTTCATGCCTGCAACCAGCATGAACACCACGGCAATCATCTCGATACTGGTGCTTTGAAAAAAACCGATGCTTTCGTCATGCGTCGAAAAGCCGCCAATCGCGATAGTGGAAAAACTGTGGCTGATGGCATCAAATCCACTCATCCCGGCGAGCCAGTAACAGACGGCACATATGATGGTCAACGTCACGTATATATACCAAAGCGCCTTTGCCGTTTCTGTGATACGCGGCGTCAGCTTGTTGTCTTTCAGCGGACCCGGCGTTTCAGCGCGGTACAATTGCATGCCACCCACACCGAGCATCGGCATAATGGCGACAGCCAGAACGATAATGCCCATACCTCCCAGCCATTGCAGTTGCTGGCGATAGAACAGGATTGACTCGGGTAAACCATCCAGCCCGGTAATAACCGTGGCACCCGTCGTAGTCAGACCGGAAAAGGACTCGAACACGGCATCCGTTATAGACATCTCAGGTCTTAAGGAAAAAGCCAGCGGCAAGGCACCCGCCAGCCCGAGGACCAACCAGAACAATACGACGATCAGAAATCCGTCCCGCACGCAGTGCTGCAAGCATGCCATCAAGAAAGACCAGCATTTGTCCGTCACTGTAAAGCCATGACACGGCTGCGGGTGGCAGCAGTGTGATGCTGAACAGCATCAGCAACAAACCAAGCAGTCGTTGAATGGAAAGCAGATGCACGGATCAGGCACCCGCCATAATCAGCAATACGTACACAGCAATATTGCCGCTGCACATATCAGAAAAAGGTCACTCCAACCTGGAACAAGCGTTCGACTTGCTGAATACATTTTTTATCGGCGAGAAACAAGATCACGTGATCGTCAATTTCGATCACCGTATCGTGGTGCGCAATGATCACTTCCTCGCCGCGGACGATAGCGCCAATGGTTGTACCTTTAGGCAGCTTAATTTCATCAATGGCCCTTCCCACCACCTTCGAACTGCTGCTATCTCCATGCGCAACCGCTTCAATCGCTTCGGCGGCGCCGCGCCGTAACGAGTGCACCATGACGACATCGCCGCGCCGGATATGTGTCAGCAAACTACCTATGGTGGCCTGCTGCGGCGAGATCGCAACGTCGATGGTGCCACTTTGCACGAGGTTGACGTAGGAGGCGCGATTGATCAGCGACATGACCTTGCGTGCACCGAGGCGTTTGGCAAGCATTGCTGAAAGTATATTGGCTTCCTCATCATTGGTCAGCGCACAGAAGACATCGGTGTTCTCGATGTTCTCTTCCTGCAACAGTTCTTCATCTGCCGCATCGCCCAGCAACACGATCGTTTTATCAAGTGTTTCTGACAGCATCCTGGCGCGGTCTTGCAATCGCTCGATAATCTTGACCTGGTAGTTGCCCTCGATTGCAGAGGCCAGACGCATACCGATGTTGCCACCGCCAGCCAGCATCACACGCTTGACCGGCTTGTCCATTTTGCGCAGTTCACCCATTACAGTGCGAATATGTTTTCGGGCCGCGACAAAAAACACTTCATCGTCAGCCTCGATAATGGTGTCGCCTACAGGCGTTATAGGTTTGCCCTGGCGAAAGATAGACGCCACGCGTGCATCAATACCCGGCATATGTTCCTTCAAGTCGCGCAACTCATGTCCAACCAGCGGGCCGCCATAGTAGGCATGCACCGCCACCAGCTGTACCTTGCCTCCCGCAAAATCGAGCACCTGCAAGGCGCCTGGATTTTCTATCAGGCGCTGAATGTAATCGGTCACCAACTGCTCGGGGCTGATGAGTACATCAATGGGGAGGGCTTCCTGTGCAAACAGGCGCATATGATTCAGGTACTCAACCGAACGCACTCGCGCAATCTTCGTGGGTGTATGAAACAGGGTATAGGCGACCTGGCAGGCAATCATGTTGGTTTCATCACTGTGCGTGACAGCGATGATCATATCGGCATCATCAGCACCGGCCTGCACCAGCGTGTCGGGATGCGATGCATGCCCCACGATAGTGCGAATATCGAGACGGTCCTGCAAATCCTGCAAGGTGGTCGAATTTTCATCAACGACAGTAATGTCGTTGGCCTCACTGGCGAGGTTTGCAGCAACCGAGGCACCGACCTGGCCGGCACCCAGGATAATGATTTTCATGTTGCAGTTTTCCCGATCTGGATTTCCTGCCGTACTGGAACGCAGCCTGCTAGCATCTACTCGTTACCCTTTTTGTGATCAATGCCGAGTGCACGCAACTTTCTATACAGGTGCGTACGCTCCATTCCCACACGTTTTGATAGCTTGCCGACACTGCCACCTACTTCCATCAACTGGTGAAGCAGGTAATCATGCTCGAACTTTTCACGTGCCTCGCGAAGTGGCAGGTCATAGGGCACTGACGGTGCCGCTGAAACAGCAGCTGCCGGATTCGTGCTGATCGCCTGCTCAATCTCTGCAACCTCGATCTCTTCGCCTGAACCCAGTATCAGCAGGCGCTGCACCAGGTTCTTCAACTCACGTATATTCCCGGGCCAGTCATAGTTACGCAACCGGTTCTGTGCCGCCACGGTGAAATGCCTGTAGGCAAGACGCTCATGGGTAACGAGGTAATTTATGTAGAAATCCAGCAACTCGTGCACATCGTCTGCATGGTCACGCAACGCGGGAATATGCAGTGGCACAACGTTCAAATGGTAAAAGAGGTCATCCCTGAACCGGCCAGAGGCAACTTCATCCTCCAGATTACGCTGGGTTGTGGCAATCACCCGCAAGTCGACATCGACATCTTCGCTGCCACCCAGACGGGTAAAGGAATGCGTCTGGAATACACTCAACAAGCGTGCCTGCGTCTGTAAATCCATATCCGCAATATCACCGATACAGAGTGTCCCGCCGTTAGCCTGTTCAAAGCGTCCGTAATGAACCGCCTCGCCGTCCTCCGTACCGAACAACTCGGCAGCGGAGTTTTCCTCTGAAATGGATCCCACAGCAATTTCGACAAACGGGCCGTCACGACGCGCGCTCTGGGCATGTATGTAGTGTGCGAAGGTACCCTTGCCAGCACCGGCTTCACCGCTAATCAGTACCCAGCTATTGTGTTGCGCGAGTTTCTTCGCCTGTTCACGCAACTGCGTCATTACCGGTGATTTGCCTTGCGGCTCTATGATCGGTTGCGCATGCTCACGCAAATCCACGTTTTCACGCTGCAGCCGATCACTCTCAAAAGCACGCTCCACCGTCAATAGCAGTTTTGCCAGCGAGATCGGTTTTTCGATAAAGTCGTAGGCCCCCAGCCGGGTGGCCTCGACCGCAGTCTCCACCGTACCATGCCCCGACATCATCACTACCGGGCAGGGCAGATCACCGTCCTCGGACCATTCACGCAGCAAGGTAATACCATCGACTCCCTCCATCCAGATATCAAGCAGGATCAGGTCCGGACGACGTACCCGTCGCGCCTTGCGCGCAGCCTCTCCGCCGTCAGCCGTCGAGACAGAGTAACCCTCATCCTCGAGGATTTCCTGGACAAGGCTGCGGATATCAGGCTCATCATCAACAACGAGTATGTGTCGACTCGTCATATACCGTATTCGTTATTCATGAAGTTCATGTTTGTGCCCGCGCTGATGCATGAACGAACAGTCGTCCTGCAAGAAATCAATTATAGCCCACACTTGACGGCAGATGTCGCTACTCAGGAAAGCGCCTGCCTGTCTGATACCGATCTGCTTTCATTGGAAAGTAACAGTTGAACCCTGACAAGCGCCCCACCCGCCTCACCTGATTCAGCACTGATCGTTCCGCCATGTTCCTCGACAATCTTCTTGACAATCGCAAGACCGAGCCCGCTCCCTTTGGGCTTTGTCGAAACATAGGGCTCAAAAATATTTTCCAGCACATCCGTCTTGAAGCCAGGTCCGTTATCTTCAACACAAAGCTCAATCTGGTTGTTTTTCACGCCATCCACTCTACGGGTCGATACGGTTACCCGTGCATCAGGCATTCCCTTGACGGCCTCCAGCGCATTCTTGATCAGGTTATGCAAGAGCTGTCGCAATCGTCCTGCATCACCCTCTATAGTGTCATTCTCTGCATCCAGCCGCTCTATCACCTTCACCTTCAGATCTTTGCTTCGATATAGATCCAGGACCTCCTGTACGAGCTTATTGAAGTTCATGGCGGCCATGTTCAGGTTCGGTGCTCTCGCATATTCACTGAAGGCATTGACCATCTTCTTCATGGCATCAACCTGGTTGACAATAGTATGCGTTGCCCGGTCAAGCAACTCTGCCTCTTCCGCATCCATTCGCCCCAGATAACGCCGCCGTATGCGTTCCGCAGACAATTGTATCGGTGTCAGTGGATTCTTTATTTCATGTGCCAGGCGGCGCGCCACTTCACCCCATGCCGCATCACGCTGCGCCTGTATCAGTGCGGTGACGTCATCAAATACAATCACCAGACCACCGGCGCGCTTGCCCTTGCCACCCAGTACCGTACCCCGACACATCAGCACCTGGTAACCGCCGTCTCCGAGCAAGGCTATTTCTTCCTCCCAGCTCTTGTCACCCTGGCTACGGTGCCTGTTGACTGCATCAACAAACGGGCCCAGATAGGCATGTTCCGATGCAAGAACAGACATCTCCCGTCCCAGGTACTGCCTGGCATCAATACCAAGGCCCTTGCTGGCAGTATGGTTAATGGCGCGCAACACTGAATCAGCACTCATGCTGATAACACCCGATGAAAGATTGGCCAGCACGGCTTCCAGGTAGGCACGTTGCCCTTCAATCTGCTGCTGCCCTCGAACTGTCTGCTCGCGCGACCTGGCAAGTCGGCGCGTCATGTCATTGAACGAGCGCACCAGAAAACCGAGCTCGTCTTCGCTGGCAACCGACAGCCGTTTGCTGTAATCACCGTCAGCAACCGCATGCGTTGCTTCAGCAAGATCACGCACCGGTGCCACCAGGCGACGTGCGGAATGAAATGCAGCCCAGATAGCCGCCAGCAAACTCAATACCAGCACAATTGACAGTGTCAGGCTATAGCTGAACTTGAGTGGTATGCGCAGATAGGCCAGTTCCTTGTAGCGGGTGTACGCCGACTGGACACTCTCCGCAAGCAGGCTGAAACGTTCGGAGACTTCATACAGCGCCTGCAGCGTGTAGACCTCGCTGTCCGAACGTGATGACAGTACCGGTACCAGCGCGCGCGCATACAGACCACTTTCGCCAAGCGGGTCGAGACCGATGTAATGCTTGCGATTACGCATCAACATCATCATCTCACCGGGAGGCTGGTCAGGAATAATATCGGTAATGTCCGAGCTGCTGGAGGCGACAATCCGCCCATCGCCACCGAGCAATGTCAGCTCCGCGGCACCGCTCCTGACACGTTGGTCATAGAGTGTCAGTGACAGCGTGGCCGGTGCTGCATCGGATAAATTTTCTGCCATACGAACAGTCAGGTTCAGGATATCGGCCAGCCTGACATCCAGTGCTGCACGACTGAGTTCAAGCGCATCATCCAGCCCCTGTTCGATGCGCACATCAAACCAGCTGTCGATGCCGCGCTGCAAAAACTGTAGCGAGAAGTAGTAAACAATCGATACCGGCACCACGGTGAGCACGACGAACATCACCACCAGGCGGCTGGTCATGCGGGCACCGGGGACCTTCATGCGCTGCTGCCGTATCAGGCCGATAATATTCACTATCACCAGTGCACCGAGAAACACCAGCGCGGCTGCATTGATCAGCAGCAGCATGGAATACATCTGGCCGAACCGTTCAGAATTATGGGTTGCGTCACTGAGCAGGGAGAGCGACACCAGCAACAGCGCGAACAGTACCAGCATCGGTAAAATGCCGAAGCCGATGCGTGCTATCGAACCAGCTGCCATTTGTACCACTTGCTCACCATGCTCCAGTCCGAAGATATATAGGCGATCAACTGAACCGGCGTCGGTAATGACTCAACATCCAGGCTGCCCCTGAGGCGGATGCTGTATGTGGGTCCCCGGTCCAGCGACTGGTCTGTGAGCAGCAAGTTGCTGATTTTTCCTGCCGCCCGTAGCGCATCATCAAGACGACGGTAATTACCCTGTGTACCGGCGTTAAGATCCTTGACCTGGTAACTTTCGCTGAGCGCATGATATTGCAGCAAGCGCCGCTCGGTGATTTCGATGACAACGGAATCCCATAGCCAGGTATGTGCCTCAACCACCTGCACCTGCAGCTCGAATAGCAGCGGAACCGAGTTTTGCACGGCCTCCTCGGCACCCGAACTCAACTCGATGGCAAACTGGGCATCCAGAAAATCACTGCTATCGATTCGGAATGTGTGCGCATCCTCAAGCTTGATGATGCCTGGATGTCCGGCACAGACCTGTGCCGGTAAACAGCAGATGACGGACAGCAGCAGCACATTAGCCCGACGCCGTATAAAAACGGCGACAGTGGATAATGATAATGAGCCTGTTATCCGAGCTTCTGCAAACATGCGAAAAAAAATCCATCCATTTCATCTTCACCCGGTAATAACTGTCTGCCATGCTGGCAGCCCCGCCCCCATGCCGCATTTATTGACACCTCTGCGGCATCAGCCTGGCGTTCCAGAAAACGGGCGACCTGACCACTGTTTTCATCAAACAGTACCGAGCAGGTACTGTACAAAAGCATACCGCCTGGCACCAGCAAGGGCCACAGCGCCTGCAGCAGGCGTTCCTGCCGGTTCACCAGTGTCGCAACGTCACCCGGCTTACGCAACAATTTGATATCCGGATGCCGGCGAATCACACCCGTTGCCGAACATGGCACATCCAGCAGAATACGGTCATACGGTCGTCCATCCCACCACGCTGCTGGCTCTGCGGCATCACCCAGCTGCAAATCCGCATGCAGTGACAGGCGCGACAGGTTCTCTTCAATGCGCTGCAGACGACGCTCATTGATATCAATCGCGGTCAAGCCGTTTAATTCTGGCTCGACTTCCAGTATGTGCGCCGTTTTACCACCCGGTGCCGCACAGGCATCCAGTACCCGCAGACCAGGCGCGAGTGCCAGCAGCCCGGCAGCCAGCTGGGCGGCTCCATCCTGCACCGACACCACACCTTCAGAAAAACCGGGCAACTTCTCCACAGGCACCGGCTTTTTCAACATCAGGCCTGTTTCCACGTACGGCAGCGGTTGCGCCTCTATCGACCGCGCATTCAATCCATCAAGGTACTCATCGCGGGTGACGCGGCGTTGATTAACACGCAAGCTGAATGGCGGCCGTTCATTATTTGCAGTGAGAATAGCCTCCCAATCATTCGGCCAGTCAGTTTGCAGCCGCGCGATGAACCATGCTGGATGCGCAAATTTCACCTCGGCATCAGCATCATCCGCCACAGCAAGGGAGCCGGCGCGGCGCTGATAGTTGCGTAACACGGCATTCACCAGGCCACGTGCCCAGGCTTTCTTCAGTGCCTCAGTTGCCTGCACCGTCTCATTGACTGCCACCCGCTGTGGCATTGCCAGCTGCGTTAACTGGTACAAACCAGTCAACAGCAGACAGCGAACATCGGCATTCCGCTGTTTCAGTGGCTTTTGCAAGAGCTGCTGGAGCAGGGCATCCAGCCGGTAAAACCAGCGCAATGTGCCATAGACCAATTCCTGGATCAGCGCCCGCTGGCGGGCATCACTCACGGCTTGCAGTGCATCCGGCAAGGCATCTGCCAGTGATTCCCCGCCGGCAACAACCCGTACCAGCACCCTGGCAGCGCACGCACGCGCGTCAATCGTCATGTCAAGCCGTTAGCCAGGATGCTATTCGCCTCCAAGAAGTTCGCCTTCCAGTGCATGTGCATTGATGAAATCAGCGGCATCCAGGACACGTGCCCCCGGCAACTGCACCTTGTTAATGCACAGCCGCCCACTACCACAGGCCACTTCAATACCGGCTCTGGATGCAGACAGGACGGTGCCGGGTAGAGTATCGCTGTCCGCAGGCAGTGGGTACGCCTCCCAGATTCGCAGCTGGCGTCCTTCATAACGTGTTTCAGCCACCGGCCATGAATTGAATGCCCTTATCTTGTTGGCAATATCAATAGCAGAAGCTTTCCAGTCGATACGAGCTTCAGACTTCTGCAGCTTGCCGGCATAGCTGGCCAATGACTCGTCTTGTGGATGTGCCTCGAGTTCAGCTTTCTCCAGCGCAGCCAGATTCCGCGACAGCAAGCGCGCGCCCAGCAACGAGAGCTTGTCATGCAAGCGCTCCCCGGTATCGTCCGCGGCAATCTCACAGCGTGAACAGACAAGCACCGGCCCCGTATCCAGTCCTGCATCCATCTGCATCAGGCAGACTCCGGTCTCGGTGTCACCAGCAAGAATCGCTCTTTGTATCGGTGCCGCACCACGCCAGCGGGGCAGCAATGATGCATGCACATTGATGCAGCCCAGTCCGGGCATCCCCAGCACTGCCGCCGGCAATAACAGGCCATAGGCGACCACCACCATCAGTTCCGGCTGCCATTGCGCAAGCTGCTGCTGTGCCGCATCCGGTTTCAGTGAATCAGGCTGGCAAACGGGAAGATCATGCTGCATGGCCAGCTGTTTAACGGGACTGGCGACTGTTTGCCGACCACGTCCGGCGGGGCGGTCCGGCTGTGTATAGACCGCCACCACATCATGCGGACTGTCCAGCAGCGCCTGCAGTGATGGCACGGAAAAATCCGGTGTACCCGCAAATACTATTTTCATGGTATCGCCCGTCAGCCAGACAATTCCCGGACAGGGGCGAGGCAAACTCGATCAGATGACCCGATGACTCGACCGTGCGTCTGCGACCGTGCTTGTCTGTCGTTGCTCTTTTTCCAGTTTATTCCGGATTCGCGTGCGCTTCAGTTGTGACAGGTAGTCAACAAACAGCTTGCCATCGAGGTGATCGATCTCATGCTGGATACAGACCGCCATTAAACCGTCAGCCTGCATCTCAAACGGTTGGCCATTGCGATCCAGCGCCCGCAGCCGTATATGGTCTGCACGTTGCACCACCTCATAGACACCGGGTACGGAGAGACAGCCTTCCTCCATTTCTTCAACGCCCTCGAGATCCAGTATTTCCGGGTTAATCAGGCATAAAGGTTGGTCTTTTTCTTCCGATACATCAATGACTACAGCCCGCTTGTCAACATTCACCTGCGTGGCCGCCAAACCAATACCGGGAGCCTCGTACATGGTGTCAAGCATATCATCCAGCAGCTGCCGAACGCTGTCATCAACCGTAGTTACCGGTTGGGCGACGTTACGCAAACGGGGGTCGGGAAAATGCAGAATTCCAAGGATAGCCATGTGATTGCCGTCACGATTCAGAATCAACGTATCGAATATACTGTACCACAATCATGCGCGTGGCGATCACCGGATAACGACAAAAGGTTTTGTTCTGTGTGGGTTTTCCGCTAGACTCGCGCATGACCTGAAGACACCAGCCACACAACATCCCGGCGATGGCAAACTGGACTGGAAGTGATACACACTCGACGTAAAAGGACACCCATGACAACCAAGAAATTGATCGGAATGGTCTTCGCCGCATTACTCGCAAGTTCACTGTTTGCTGCTGATGTGGTTCTTAACCCGGAACACCCGGACCGCTATGTGGTCGTTAAAGGTGACACCCTCTGGGATATATCAACCATGTTCCTGCGTGATCCCTGGCTCTGGCCGGAGATCTGGTACGTCAACCCGCAGGTAACAAACCCGCATCTGATCTATCCCGGCGATATCCTCACACTGGTCTACGTCGACGGTAAACCGCAACTGCAGATGACCCGCGGCTATCCGACCGTCAACCTGTCTCCACAGGTGCGAGAGGAAAACCTTGAAAAAGCCATAGCCACAATCCCGCTGGATGCCATACAACAGTTCCTGACACGCACCATTGTGGTCGGTGAAAATGAACTCGAAACCGCACCTTATGTTGTACAGAGTGCCGGTGAGCACGTGGTCACAGGTGTCGGTGATCGCGTCTATGCCCGGGGTATCGAGGATAATGTCTATCCTGTCTATGATATTTTTAATCCCGGTGGCCCCTATATCGATCCGGATACCAAGGAAGTGCTTGGCTATCAGGCCCTCTTTGTGGGGCGCGGTCCGGTAGAACAGTATGGTGATCCGGCGACCCTGTATCTGGCTGAAACTACGCGAGAAGTACGCGTCGGTGACCGTTTGCGACCTGCCGATCGCGCAACCGCGGTCACGCACTTTCAGCCCCATGTGCCACCTGAGAACACCGAAGGCCGCATTATTTCAGTGCTGGACGGTGTCACACAGATAGGCCAGTTTAACGTCATCGCCATTAATCTCGGTACACGTGAAGGCATCGAGTCAGGCCATATCTTCCGTGTCTACCAGGATGGTGCGGTCGTCAAGGATACCGTCAGCGGCAAGCGTAATGACAGGGTCAAGCTGCCGGATGAAGATGCCGGCCTGGTCATTGTGTTCCGCAGCTTTGAAAAAGTCAGCTTCGGACTGGTTATGAAAGCGACCCGTGCTATTCATATCAATGATTTTGTACGGACGCCCTGAAAACGCAGCACACACAGCAATCGCCAGGGACGGTGAACACATGAATTCAGACACAGCCCGCGTGGCAGAGAGAAACGGCTAGCCCTCATGGCGGCCCCCTCTCAAGCGACCAATACAGACACCCTGAAACGCTGGCTCGCCCTGTATCACACGGCGGGCGTGGGTGCAGTCACGTTCCACCAGCTGCTGGAGGCCTTTCCGAACCTGCAGGAACTTCCGCACACAGACCCTGGAGTACTGCATAAACTGGGACTGTCGCAAAAAGCCATTAATGCCCTGCAGCAACCGGACACGGCAGCCGTCATGCGTGATCTGGAGTGGCATGACAAGCCGGGCAACCGCATCATGACCTGTCATGACCCGGACTACCCGGCCTTGCTGTTACAGATCGCGTCCCCCCCTCCGCTACTTTATATTCATGGTCATAGCGACATCCTCAGCGAACCCCTGCTGGCCATGGTTGGCAGCCGCAACCCGTCAGCCGCCGGCGAGCGGACAGCCACAGACTTCGCACGGCACCTGTCAGCGGCCGGACTGGTGATCAGCAGCGGCATGGCACTGGGCATCGACGCTGCCTGTCACCGGGGCGCACTGGATGCAGACGCGCCTACTGTCGCCGTCATGGGTACCGGTCTGGACCGTGTGTACCCGGCGCGTCACCGTGACCTGGCACGGAAAATCGCCGAACGGGGTGCGCTGGTTTCGGAATTCCCCATCGGCACAGCACCCCGTGCAGAGAATTTCCCGCGCAGGAATCGCATCATCAGCGGCCTGAGCCTGGGCACCCTGGTGGTCGAAGCGGCGATCCGCTCCGGCTCACTGATCACAGCCCGTTATGCCGGTGATCAGGGTCGGGAAGTTTTCGCCATTCCTGGATCGATTCATAATCCGCTGGCCCGTGGCTGTCACTACCTGATACGGCAGGGCGCAAAACTGGTCGAGACCGCTCAGGATGTCATGGACGAGCTTGGTATGCTGGCGCAGGGCTGCTACCCATCGGGTCAGGCCACTGTTGACACTGAAATGGCTGACGACCCCCTTAAACTCGACCCGGATTATCAGCAACTTATTGATTTTATTGGTTTCGACAATACATCCATTGACCAGCTCGTATGCAGCAGCGGATTGACGCCAGCCGAAGTTTCCTCCATGCTCCTGCAGCTGGAAATGAGCGGTTATATCTCATCGAGCCACGGTGGAATATATAACCGGCTGAAATAACAGGTTAAAATATGAAAGAAAACGTCTTCGACGTCCTCATGTATCTGTTCGAAAATTACTATATGGACGATGACGGTTCGATGACACCGGATCGCGACATTGTTCAGCAGGAACTCAGTCAGGCAGGTTTCCCGGCACTGCAAATCGATCGCGCCTTCCTGTGGATGGAGGGATTGTCTGGAGAAGATAATCCACCCAGCATGCAGGCCGAGCGCTCCATGCGCCTGTTCTCAAGCCATGAAATGGAACGGCTCGATACCACCTGTCGGGGTTTTATCCTGTTCCTGGAACAGATGGGTGTGCTGACACCGGCCAGTCGTGAACTGGCAATAGATCGTGCCATGGCACTGGAGAGCGAGGATTTCGACCTTGACCAACTCAAGTGGGTCATCCTGATGGTGCTGTTTAACCAACCCGGTCAGGAAGCGGCCTACACCTGGGTCGAAGACCTGGTGTTCGATGACAACGCAAACTGCCTGCACTGACACGCTGGCCAATCCGTCTGCCGCTAACAGATTTCTATGAGCAAAAACCTCGTAATCGTTGAGTCACCCGCCAAGTGCAAGACCATAAAGAAGTACCTCGGGAAAGACTATGACGTCATGGCATCCTATGGTCACGTCCGTGATCTGATTCCCAAGGAAGGTGCCGTCGACACCGAACAGGACTTCGCCATGAAGTACCAGATGATCGACCGCAATTCAAGGCATGTCGATGCCATCGTCAAGGCAATGAAAAAATCAGATGCCCTCTACCTGGCAACTGACCCTGATCGCGAGGGCGAGGCCATTTCATGGCATCTGTGTGAATTGCTCAGGGACCGAAAAGCTATCATGGAAAAGCCGGTTCACCGTGTTGTTTTCAACGAAATTACCAAGCGCGCCGTCAACGAGGCGATTGAACATCCGCGGGAACTGTCAACAGAGCTTATCAACGCACAACAGGCACGGCGCGCCCTGGATTACCTGGTCGGCTTCAACCTGTCACCCCTGCTATGGAAAAAAATTCGCCGCGGACTCTCCGCCGGTCGCGTGCAAACGCCGGCACTGCGGATGATTGTAGAGCGCGAAATAGAAATAGAAAATTTCAAGGCACGCGAATACTGGACGCTGGAGAGCGATCTTGCACATGATGGCCAGGCAATTGTTGCGCGACTGACGCAATTGCATGGTGAAAAACTCAAGCAGTTTTCTATCACTGATGAAAGCAGCGCCCGCAATGCCAGGGACGAGTTGCTCAAGGCAGCCGATGGCAAGCTGATCGTCGAGACTGTTGAAAAGAAACAGCGCAAGCGCAACCCGACCGCACCGTTTACAACCTCGACACTGCAACAGGAAGCCTCGCGCAAACTGGGGTTTACCGCCAGCCGCACCATGCGCGTCGCACAACAACTCTATGAAGGTATGGAAATCGGCGGCGACACGGCCGGCCTGATTACCTATATGCGTACCGATTCAGTAAACCTCGCGCAGGATGCACTGGATGAACTGCGTGCATTCATACCGGAACGCTATGGCAAAAACGCGTTACCTGCCGAAGCACGCACCTATAAAACCAAGGCAAAAAATGCCCAGGAAGCCCACGAGGCAATCCGGCCCACCTCCATTCGCAATACACCGGAGGAAATCAAAAAATATTTATCTGCAGAACAGTTCAAGCTCTATGACCTGATCTGGAAACGCACCATCAGCTGCCAGATGATACACGCGACCATTAATACCGTAAGCGTGGACTTCAAATGTGGCGAGGGCAACCTGTTTCGCGCCAATGGATCAACCATCGTCGACCCTGGTTTCATGGCGGTCTACCAGGAAGGCGTGGATGACAAAAAAAGTGGCGGCGATGAAACGATGCTGCCGCCCCTTGAAAAAGGTGACAGCTGTACACTGAATGAAATTCGCGCCGACCAGCATTTTACCGAGCCTCCACCCCGGTATTCGGAGGCAAGCCTGGTCAAGACACTGGAAGAACATGGCATCGGACGCCCGTCGACTTACGCCACCATCATCTCCACATTGCAGGCACGCGAATATGTCACTCTCGAGAAGAAACGTTTCTATCCGACAGACGTCGGCCGTGTCGTTATCGAGTTCCTGACCGACAATTTCACCTCCTATGTGGACTATGACTTTACCGCCGGTCTGGAAGACGAGCTGGATGCCGTTGCACGCGGAGAAAAAGAATGGATTCCGTTAATGAACGAGTTCTGGAAACCGTTCAACCGGCTTCTGGGCAAGGACTATTCGCGACCCTATCCGAAACCCATTGAAGAGAAATGCCCGGAATGCAGCAAGCAATTGCAAATGAGTCTGGGCCGCGGCGGTTTCTTTATCGGTTGTTCCGGCTACCCGGACTGTAAATACACGCGCAATGTTGATGAATCCCATGAAAGCGCGGCACCGGAAGTGGTCGAAGGCCGCAGCTGCCCGCAATGCGATTCTGATCTGATCATCCGCTCCGGCCGCTATGGCAAGTTTATCGGCTGCAGCAATTACCCTAATTGCAAATTTATCGAGCCACTGGAAAAGCCGGAAGATACCGGTGTGCAGTGTCCGGAATGCAAGAAAGGCAACATCCTCAAACGCAAATCAAGGCGTGGTAAAATCTTCTACTCCTGCGAGCGCTATCCCGATTGCACATACGCCATCTGGAACCAGCCACTGGCACAGCCCTGTCCGCAATGTCACTGGCCAATCACGTCTATCAAGACCACCAAGCGTTCCGGTACGCAACGCGTCTGTCCGCAGCAGGACTGCAAATTCGTCGAACCCTGGGATGAACCCTTGGCCACTGCGGAAAACGTTGAGGCCTAGCCCGCGTTAATGCTCGATGTGACAAGGGTCCGATAGCGCGACATCATGAGCTGGCATATCAGGGAAGCCGTCCGTCAGCTCGATGCCGGTGGCGTTATCGCCTATCCGACAGAAACGCTATACGGCCTGGGGTGCGATCCGTTCAATGGCCACGCTGCGCTGCACCTGATTGACCTGAAGCAGCGCAATATTGATCAGGGTCTTATCCTCGTCGCCAGTCATTTTGAACAACTGCAGCCGCTGTTGTTGCCCTTGAGCACGGTGACCAGAAGACGTGTCACGCAAGCACGCAAGTCCCCCGTCACATGGGTACTGCCCTGCCGGCCGGAAATACCTTTTTGGCTGCGCGGCAGGCATGACTCACTGGCTTTCCGGGTGAGTAATCACCCGGTTACCTTCACGCTTTGCGAGTGTTGGGGTGGGCCACTGGTTTCCAGCAGCGCCAACATTCACGGCAAACCGCCCGCGACCAGTCCACTTGCCGTACGCAAGGCATTTAACGGACAGCTGGACTACATTCTGCACGGAATGCACGGCAGCACCAACAGACCCAGCGAGATACGCAATGGCCTGACGGGCGAACTGTTGCGCGGAAACACCTGAATCCCGCACAAGCAAACACTCCAGGACAGGTAACCGTAATGGCTGACACTCAAATTGGCACCGCGCAGATTGAACTGGTACGTAACTACCTTGTGACGCTGCAGGACACCATCTGCAATGCATTGCAGAAACTGGACAGCAGCGGCGCGTTCCGTGAAGACAGCTGGACGCGTGATGAAGGCGGAGGTGGCCGTTCACGTGTCATGGAAGGTGGCGATGTATTCGAGAAAGCCGGCATCAATTTTTCGCACGTGCACGGAGCAGAATTACCCGCATCGGCGACTGCCACACGCCCCGAGCTTGCCGGCCGCTCCTTTCAGGCGATGGGTGTATCGCTGGTGATTCATCCGCATAATCCCTATGTACCGACATCACATGCAAATGTACGTTTTTTCGTTGCGGAAAAACCGGATGCCGATCCGGTCTGGTGGTTTGGTGGCGGCTTTGATCTGACTCCCTACTATGGCTTCAGGGAAGATGCCGTGCACTGGCACCGGCTGGCGAAGGAGGCCTGCACACCCTTTGGTGAGGACGTTTATCCACGTTACAAACAATGGTGTGATGACTATTTCTACCTCAAGCACCGCAATGAACCGCGCGGTATAGGCGGCCTGTTCTTTGATGATCTGAATGAAGGTGGCTTCGAAAAGTGCTGCTCATTGATGATCAGTATTGGCAATCATTACCTGCCGGCCTACCTGCCCATTGTTGAACGACGCAAGGACATCACCTACGGTGAGCGTGAAAAGGCGTTCCAGCGTTACCGCCGCGGCCGCTATGTGGAGTTCAACCTGGTCTATGACCGCGGCACCCTGTTTGGCCTGCAATCCGGCGGTCGCACCGAGGCCATTCTGATGTCACTGCCACCGGAAGTGACCTGGCGTTACGACTGGCACCCCGGGCCCGACACGGCAGAAGCCGAACTCTATGATGTGTTTCTGAAACCGACAGACTGGCTGGCACAGCAGTAAGCCTAAATTCATTACTAAGCACCTTGACGTAACAACATCCCTGCCCCTTGCACAACCCTCCCTGCGGGCAAAAAAAACCCGCCTTGCGGCGGGTTGAAAACGCTTTTCAGCGTCGGAGGAGCCTTTACTGCTACTGTGCATGACAAAATCTACTCTGAGATGGTTCCTGACCTGCATTCTACTTTCGGGAACCATGTCACAGTGCACTGTAGTATCACTGTCTGGTAAGGTCATCGGCGACAGTTGGGAGATCTTTAGCCTTGATTCTGCGCCAGCATTGCAGGCGGCGATCAGATTACAAGTTGCTGTTTTAATAATTATTTTTATGTTTTCAGCAAGTCGCCATGCTGCCTCAGCCAGGCACTGGCGCCCGTTGCCGTAAGAATGCACCACACGGCAAACAAGGCCCCCGGCAGAGCGGTTTGCGGCGAAAAATGCGCCAGCGCCAGCGCCACACCCAGACCGGCATTCTGCATGCCGATTTCAATCGCCAGCGTGAGCCGGTGCTGTCCATCAAAACCATACAATCGTCCCAGCCACCAGCCAGCGAGATACCCCAGTGCATTCAGCAACACCACCAGGGCTATGATCCCAGCCCCTACGGTGGCAATGCGTGCCTGGTTGGCTGCCACGGCATAGCTGCAGATGATGATAATCGCAACCGCAGCCACTGCCGGCGAGACACTGCGCGCCGCCTCCAGGTTGCGCCCCAGGTAGCCACGTAACGACATACCTGCAACCAGGGGCAGCACCACGGTCAGGATGATGGTTTCCATCATCGGCCAGAAGGGAATAAGCAACAGTTCGCCACCCAGCAACTCGACCAGCAGCGGTGTGAGTAGCGGCGAAAGAAACGTCGCCACGGTTGTCATGGCCACCGAAAATGCCACGGCGCCACCGGCGAGATAGACCATGACGTTACTCGCCATGGCACCGGGCGCGCAGGCGACGATGATAAAACCCAGCTTCAGTTCCGCAGACAGTGGACTCAGTAATGCCAGACCAAACCCCAACAGTGGCATCACCGTAAATTGCGTCATGACGCCCAGGCCAATTTGCCAGGGCCTGCGCAGGGTCTGCTGCAGTTCATCCGTATCCAGCACAATGCCCATGGCAAACATCGTGGCCGCGAAGAACCACAGAAAGCTGGACTTGAAGACCAGGAACAGTGGCGGATGGACATACGCCAGCACGGCACCCAGCAGGGTAAGCAGGGCCAGCCGGTTGGCGATGAAGCTGCAGACACTGAGTATGACATTCATTACTTCACCGGGAAGACCTGCAGGAGTGGTTATTTTAACCGCTCCAGGTGAACCGAGCTTACACGCACATTGCGGTAATGGTACAGTG
Organism: uncultured Ectothiorhodospiraceae bacterium; assembly: GCA_947258515.1. Classification (GTDB taxonomy): domain Bacteria; phylum Pseudomonadota; class Gammaproteobacteria; order UBA9214; family UBA9214; genus UBA9214. The sequence goes on along the minus strand of CAMYIO010000019.1, from coordinate 4,464 downwards.
GTACGCCCGCCGGAGAGGGTCTGACCCCGCTCCCCGGGCGCGCTAAAATGTCAGTAACCAACAACCCGGGAGCAACTGCAGTGGCTGATAAATTATCGGGAAACGGTCGATTCCCCACCACCCGCATGCGGCGCATGCGATACGATGAGTTCAGCCGTCGCCTGATGCGCGAGAACCAACTTGGCTGTGCTGATCTTATTTATCCGGTCTTCGTGCTCGATGGCGAGCAGCAGCGGGAGCCGGTCACGTCCATGCCTGGAGTGGAGCGTCTCAGTATCGACGAACTGCTGAAGGAGGCGGCTGAAATACACGCACTGGGTATCCCGGCCATTGCCCTGTTCCCGGTCACGCCGGCCAGCGGTAAATCCGACGATGCCCGCGAAGCCTTCAATCCGGACGGCATCGCGCAACGTGCCGTACGCGCCTTGAAGCAGGCTTTACCCGACCTGGGTGTCATCACCGATGTCGCCCTCGATCCCTTTACCACCCACGGCCAGGACGGACTTATCAATACTGACGGCTATGTCCTGAACGACGCAACAGTTGAGGTGCTGGTAAAACAGGCGCTGTCACACGCCGAGGCAGGCGCCGACATCGTGGCCCCTTCGGACATGATGGACGGACGCATCGGCGCCATCCGTGCGGCACTGGAACAGGGCGGACATATCAACACCCGCATCCTTGCCTATGCCGCAAAGTATGCCTCCAGCTTCTACGGCCCGTTCCGCGATGCGGTGGGTTCGGCCGCCAACCTTGCCGGTGGCGACAAGTACAGCTACCAGATGGATCCGGCCAACAGTGACGAGGCCCTGCGCGAAGTGGCACTGGACCTGGATGAAGGTGCCGACATGGTGATGGTGAAACCCGGCATGCCCTATCTCGACATCGTGCGCCGCGTTAAAGACCAGTTCGGAGTACCCACCTTTGCCTACCAGGTCAGTGGTGAGTACGCCATGCTCAAGGCGGCTGCACAAAACGGCTGGCTGAATGAACAGGCGGTGGTACTGGAAGCGCTGTTATCCATGAAACGCGCCGGTGCCGATGCCATCCTGACGTATTACGCTAAAGCTGTCGGGCACTGGCTGCACGCCGCCAACTGACAGGCCCACCCACGGAAATGGATCGTTATGCCGTCATGGGCAACCCCGTTGCCCACAGCCAGTCACCCCGCATCCATGCACTGTTTGCCCATCAGACCGGCCAGCAACTGCAATACGAGGCCATCCGGGTCGAGTCCGGAAAGCTGGCGGCGGCCGTTGGCGAATTCCTTGACGCCGGCGGCAAAGGCCTGAATATCACGGTACCGCTCAAGGAAGAGGCCTGGTCGCTGGCGCAGACACGCAGCGGCCGCGCCGAACGTGCCGGTGCGGTCAACACCCTGGTGCTGGATCCATCCGGGAAGCACTTCGGAGACAACACCGATGGCGCCGGCCTGGTACGTGACCTGTTACACAACCACGGCAGCACGCTGCAACAAAAACGTTTATTACTGGTTGGCGCCGGTGGTGCCGCACGTGGCGTTATCGAACCGCTGCTGCTGGAAAAGCCGGCGCTGCTGGTAATCGCCAACCGCACCCCTGAAAAGGCAGTCGAACTGGCACGCCTGTTCTGTGATCTTGGCCATACCGAGGGCTGCGGGCTGGAAGACGTCGCCGGCCAGCATTTCGATCTCATCATCAATGCGACGGCCGCCAGCCTGGCAGGACAGGTACCTGCACTGCCGGACAGTGTCGTGACAACAGACAGCTGCTGTTACGACATGATGTACGCTGACAGGCCCACTGCCTTCATGGACTGGGCACAGCAGCGCGGTGCAGCACGCTGCCTGGATGGCCTGGGCATGCTGGTGGAACAGGCCGCCGAATCATTTTATCTGTGGCGCGCCGTGCGGCCGGATACCCGCCCGGTCATAGAGGAAATACGCCATCCATCCTAACTGGTACCGGCTTTGTGGCGGTTTTTCAGTTCCACGTAATGGGCCGCTGAATACGCCAGGAACCCTTCTTCCTCCGGCCGCAGCGCGCGTACCTTGCGGGCAGGCGAACCGACCCAGAGATAGCCACCCTCAAGCTCACGACCGGGTGGCACCAGGCTACCGGCACCGACAATGGCACCTGAACGGACAACCACGCCATCCATGACCGTGGCCGCCATGCCGATCAGGCAACGGTCCTCCACGGTGCAGCCATGCAATATGGCCTGGTGTCCGACGGTTATATCGGTGCCGATGTGCAGTGGAAAGCCACCGGGTGCAAACTCACTGTCATGACTGACATGCAATATAGTGCCATCCTGGATGTTGGTACGCGCGCCGACATAAATGGAATTGACATCACCGCGGACGACAACCTTTGGCCATAACGATACATCTTCCCCGAGCGTGACATCACCTATAACCAGCGCGGTTTCATCCACGTAGGCACTCTTCGCGATGCATGGTTTCATGCCTTCAAAGTTTCTTACCGTCACAAAATACCCCTGCTGTCTATCTGGCAATACCGGCTGCTGCCGGACACTGCGCTCGCCTGAAAGAACTACCGCTAAATAGTATCAGACAGTACACTTTCACGAGCGAACCCGGTGTATGCATTACACCCGCAAATTACGAGGTTATAAACGAATGACAAATCCCCTGCTGGACCAGAATGGCCTGCCACCTTTTTCAAAGATCAAACCGGAACACGTGAAACCGGCCATTGAAGCCCTGCTTGCCGAGAGTCGACAGCTGGTTGAAGAATTGCTGCAGCAACATAGCCAGTACAGCTGGGATAATCTTGTTGAGCCGCTGGATGCGATGGATGACCGCATCAATCGCGCCTGGTCACCGGTCAGTCATATGAACTCGGTCGTGAACAGTGAATCATTGCGTGACGCCTATAACGAATGCCTGCCTGTCCTCAGTGAATACGGCACCGAGATGGGACAACACCAGGGACTCTTCAGGGCCTACCGGCAAATAGCGGATGGCGCTGAATACCAGCGACTCGACACGGCACAGAAAAAAGTTATCGATAACGCGCTGCGTGATTTCCGCCTCTCCGGTATCGAGCTCGAGCAGACGGCACGCGACCGCTACAAGAGCATACAGCAGGAACTTTCCAGTCTCACCTCGCAGTACAGTGACAACGTGCTGGATGCCACCAATGGCTGGCATAAACAGCTTGTGGATGAGTCGCTGCTGGCGGGTTTACCCGAGAGCGCCCGCTCACTGGCAAAACAAACCGCCGCGCAGCGCGATTTGGAAGGCTGGGTGTTCACACTGGAGTTTCCCTCGTATTACCCGGTTTTGACCTATGCCGACAACCGTGAATTGCGCGAGGAACTGTATACGGCGTACGTAACCCGCGCCTCCGACCAGGGACCGCAAGCCGGCCAGTGGGACAACACCGAAACCATGGAGCAGATCATGGCGCTGCGCCACGAAGCGGCGCAATTACTGGAGTACAGCAACTACGCGGAGCGCTCACTGGCCACCAAGATGGCGGAATCAACCGAACATGTCATGAGTTTTCTGGAAGACCTCGCGCAGCGCTCAAGACCTGCCGCACAAAAAGAACTGGTAGAAGTTCGCGATTTTGCCAGCGACCTCCAGGGGCATGACGAGCTACGTGCCTGGGACATCGCCTACTACTCGGAAAAACTGCGGCAGAAGAAGTATGCCATCTCGCAGGAGGAGCTGAAACCCTACTTTCCTGAACCCCGCGTTGTCAGCGGATTGTTTGCCATCGTGGCACGGTTATACGGACTGCAAATCGAGACCGTTGCAGGCGTCGACAGCTGGCATGAAGACGTGGCCTTCTATCGTATCCGGGATGCCGCCGGCGAACTGCGGGGAGAATTCTATCTTGACCTGTATGCGCGCCCGCACAAACGCGGTGGCGCCTGGATGGATGAATGTATTTCGCGACGCCGCAGCACTGCAGGGCTGCAGATCCCGGTCGCCTACCTGACCTGTAATTTTTCACCGCCGATCGGTGCTAAACCCGCGCTGTTTACCCATGATGAGGTCATCACGCTGTTCCATGAATTCGGACACGGGCTGCACCACATGCTCACAAGGATAGACTATGCCGGCGTATCCGGTATCAGCGGTGTCGCCTGGGATGCAGTGGAACTTCCCAGCCAGTTCATGGAGAACTGGTGCTGGGAGCGCGAGGCACTGGACCTGTTTTCCGGTCACTTCGAATCCGGCGAAAAGATCCCCGAAACACTCTACCAACGCATGCAGCAGGCGAGGAATTTCCAGTCTGCCATGCAAATGATCCGGCAGCTCGAGTTCGCCATCTTCGACTTGCGCATTCACCGTGATTACAGCCATGCAAGCGGCGCGCGTATTCATGACACGCTGAATGCTGTCCGCGAACAGGTTGCCGTCCTGCAAGCGCCGGCATTCAATCGTTTTGAAAACGGATTCACGCATATATTCGGGGGTGGCTATGCGGCCGGTTACTACAGCTACAAATG
>CAMYIO010000018.1:21889-22562 GCA_947258515.1 uncultured Ectothiorhodospiraceae bacterium | reverse complement strand
CTTTATAATTAGATAACAGATCATTATTAATACCTATAATAACAATAAGATATAAATTATTATTGTTTATGCTATAGCGTATTTTGACTTACGCTAGACATCCAGGTTCGAGACCAACAGGGCATTCTGTTCGATAAAGTCACGACGCGGCTCCACCTGGTCGCCCATCAGGGTCGTAAAGATATCATCGGCGCCCACGGCATCTTCGATCTTCACCTGCAACAGGCGGCGATTCTCCGAATCGAGCGTGGTTTCCCACAGCTGCTCCGGATTCATCTCACCGAGTCCCTTGTAGCGTTGAATATGCTGGCCGCGTTTGGCCTCTTCCATTAGCCAGTTCAAGGCCTGCTTGAAGGACGACACCTCGGTCTGGCGCTCACCACGCTGCACATAGGCGCCAGCGCTGAGCAGGCCATCAAGCTGCTGCCCCAGCGCCAGCATCTGCTGGTATTCGACGCTGCTGAAAAACTCCACACCCAGGTCTTGTTCCGAGGCCACAATACCATGCGTCCACTTGCTGAGGGTGGCCACGAAACCGGCCCCCTCTTCACCCGCGGTGACCCTGCACTCATAGCGTTGACCGCTGCCGAGGGTGTCGTTGATACGCGACTCCAGCTCGGCAAACCACGCCTCTACACGCGGTAACTGAGCCAGGCTCTCCGCATCCATCGCC
>CAMYIO010000018.1:0-21821 GCA_947258515.1 uncultured Ectothiorhodospiraceae bacterium | reverse complement strand
GCATCCGGGTTGACATACAGCTGTGCCTTCTCGATGGCACTGTTGAGGAGCAGGGCATTCAGTGACAAATCATCCTTAACATATTGTTCTTGCTTGCCTTTTTTAATTTTATACAGCGGTGGCTGGGCAATATACACATAACCGCGCTCGATCAGTACCGGCATCTGGCGGTAGAAAAAGGTCAGCAACAGGGTACGGATGTGAGAGCCATCAACATCGGCATCCGTCATGATAATGATGCGATGATAGCGCAGCTTGTCGACATTGAATTCTTCCCGACCAATACCGCAACCCAGTGCGGTGATCAGGGTGCCGACCTCGGCCGATGACAGCATCTTGTCGAAGCGCGCCTTCTCGACATTGAGGATCTTTCCCTTCAGCGGCAGGATCGCCTGCGTGCGACGGTCACGTCCCTGCTTGGCTGAGCCACCGGCTGAGTCACCCTCCACCAGGAACAGTTCCGATAAGGCCGGATCGCGCTCCTGACAGTCTGCCAGTTTACCCGGCAATCCGGCGATATCCAGTGCGCCTTTACGGCGTGTCATTTCCCGTGCCTTGCGGGCCGCTTCCCTGGCACGCGCGGCATCGATGATTTTCGAGGTAATCGCCTTTGCCTCGACGGGACTTTCCATTAAATAGGCCTGGAATTTTTCACTCACGGTCGATTCGACAATACCCTTGATCTCGGACGATACCAGTTTGTCCTTGGTCTGTGATGAGAACTTGGGATCGGGCACCTTCACCGATAGCACCGCGGTCAGACCCTCGCGGGCATCATCGCCACTGGCCGTTACCTTGGCCTTGCGCATCAGGCCTTCCTTTTCCATGTACTGGTTGAGGGTACGCGTCAGCGCGCCGCGAAATCCGGCCAGGTGTGAACCACCATCACGCTGCGGAATATTGTTGGTGAAGCAAAAGATGTTTTCCTGGTAGGAGTCGTTCCACTGCATGGCTAGCTCAACGCCGACGTCTTCTTTCATGGCACTCAAATAGAACACCGTCGGGTGCAAGGGTGTCTTCTTGCGATTCAGGTGTGCCACAAACGCCTGGATACCGCCCAGGTACTCAAAAACATCCTCTTTATCCGTACGCTCATCCTTGAGGCGAATTCGCACCCCGGAATTCAGAAATGACAACTCTCGCAGCCGTTTGGCAAGGATATCGTAGTGGTATTCGGTCTGGGTGAAGATTTCAGTGCTGGGTTTGAAGTGTATTTCAGTCCCGGTCCGATCCGTATCGCCGACCACTGCCAGCGGAGCTGCTGGCACGCCCATATGGTATTCCTGCTTATGGATCTTGCCATCGCGGTTGATGGTAATCGCCAGGGTTTCGGAAAGTGCGTTCACCACGGACACGCCGACCCCGTGGAGGCCGCCGGAGACCTTGTAGGAATTGTCATCAAACTTACCGCCAGCATGCAGCACCGTCATGATCACCTCGGCCGCCGATATCCCCTCATCCGAGTGCATATCCACGGGGATGCCACGCCCGTCATCATTGACCGTGACCGAGTTATCGCCATGCAGGATAACGTTGATTTCATTGCAATGGCCTGCCAACGCCTCATCGATGGAATTATCGACCACCTCGAACACCATGTGATGCAGTCCGGTGCCATCATCGGTGTCACCGATATACATACCGGGACGCTTGCGCACCGCATCAAGCCCTTTCAGAACCTTGATATTCGATGAAGTATAGGAATTATCTTCTGCCATTTGGATGTCCTGGATGCCTGATTGTCGGGTTTTTACTGCCACACTGCGTAAAGCCGTTGATTATACCACTTCCTGTATCTCGCCACGTTCCACGTGAAACCTTCTCAAGCGCGGCCAGCCCGGCAACGCACTACGCCCCGTCTCAATGGCCGATACAAAAACCTGGATATCAAGTTCCCTGAGTGATTCCAGCACCCGGGACTGATGCATCACGTCCAGCTCGCTACCGAGATCATCGAGTAAAAAGGCGCCCATGGGTGCCGATCGATCTTGCTGGCATTTTACCTGTGCCAGCATGAAACCAACCACGGCAGCCTTTTGCTGCCCCCGGGAACAATGTGATTGCAGCGGCTGACCCTTCACCGTCAGCTTAAAATCCGCGCGATGAGGCCCATATTGAGTACTCCCCAGTGTACGGTCTTTTTCTAGCGTCCGTTCCAGCTTTTCGGCCAGGGTCGTGTCAGCCGGCCACCCCGCCTGATATGCCAAACGGATCGCCACAGACGGTAGCAAATGCTCCACCTCGGCTTGCAGGTGGGGTATGAGATTCTCAAGGTACTGTTGGCGGAAATAATGTATCTGTTCTGCCGCAGGCAATAGTTCTGAATCCCAGGTTGAAATCTGGTTCGCCGGCATCCCTGCGCGCAACGCCGCATTACGCTGGCGCAGTGCACGCGAGTAACGTTGCCAGACATCGCGGTAGGCCTGTTCCACGTGAAACAACGCCCAATCGAGCGTTTGCCGGCGGTAGCGTGGCCCGCCACTGAGAATAGTCGCGGTATCGCCACTTAACACCTGCACCGGGAAGTTGCCTGCAAGATCCGAGAGGCGTCGGACCACGCTGCCATCGAGGTGCACCTGCAAACCAGCAGTCTGCCGTTCAATGCCGATGGGCACCACCCGGCCTTCCTCACGCAGCAAGCGGCCAACGAGGCGAAACGCAGTCTGTCCATCGCGAATCGGTTGGTTGACGTGATGTGTGCGAAAGGAACGAACCCGTCCGAGGTGATAGATGGCTTCCAGCAGGCTGGTTTTACCGGCAGCATTTTCACCGGTGACCAGGTTCAGTCCAGAGGAGAACGTCAGTGAGGCATGCCGGATATTTCGAAAATCACAGATTTCCAGCGACTGTAAACTCATGAGTCACTAACCCGGCAGCTACAGAGCACAGCGGGGTACGAGAACCGCGAGACAGTTTTTTGCGGCCCGTGTGCGCCCCGGTAGTGCTGCGCAGATCCATTACAGCTGGACGCCACTGTGGCATGAAAAGAGTAGCGGCTGGGTGTTCTGTGTGGGTGTGATCGAGTGGTCGTTGAATGACAGTACAACGCACTACAACCGCATGGGCATGACCACGTAGCGACAGTCGTCACTGCCCGGCCGTCTTACCAGGGCGCTGCTATTGGCATCCCCTAAAAAGATTTCCACCTCGTCCGTGTCGATGACGTTGAGCACCTCCAGCAGGTAGGTCACGTTGAAGCCAATGACGAGGGTATCGTTGTCATAGGTCGCATCGATTTCTTCGACAGCCTCTTCCTTCTCCGGGTTATGTGCTTGAATTTTAATGTTATTTTTTGATATTTCGAGACGAATACCACGGTATTTCTCATTCGAAAGAATGGACGTACGCGTCAAGGCCTGGCGCAATGACTCGCGATTGATCAACAACTGTTTATCGAGCGCCTTGGGTATGACCCGTGAATAATCTGGAAAGCGGCCATCGATGAGTTTCGAAGTAAAACGCAAATCATTGGTGGTCACGCGAATATGATTGCTGCCGACCTCGACCGCCAGTTCGGCATCGCTGTGTTCCAGCAAGCGCTGTAATTCCTGTATTCCCTTGCGCGGCACGATGACTTGCTGACTCTCCCCTTCACCTGCATCCGCGGCAAGATCACAGAGTGCAAGTCGGTGACCGTCAGTCGCGACCGCACGTAACAGACCGGCGCCTGGTTCCAGCATCAGCCCATTCAGGTAGTAGCGCACATCCTGTTGCGCCATCGCGAAACCAGTACTTTCAATCAGGCTGCGCAACTGCTTTTCGGGCAGCGAGAATTTTCGCGCACTCTTGATCTTGTCGATAACGGGAAATTCCGTGGCCGGCAAGGTAGACAGGGTGAAACGGCTTTTTCCGGAAGTCACCACGGCACGGTCTTTCTTCACTGAAATATCCAGTTGGGCTTCATCCGGCAAGGTTCGGCAAATATCAAGCAACTTGCGGGCGGGCAAGGTGATGTCACCGATCTCGGTAACGGATACAACCACCTGTGCCTGCAGTTCAACCTCCAGGTCTGTCGCCGTCAGGCAGACATTTTTCTTGCTGGCATTGACGAGTACGTTGCCCAATACAGGTAATGTCTGGCGACGTTCCACAACGCCGATGACATGTTGAAGAGGTTTTAATAATGCTTCTCTCTGTATGCTGAATTTCATGATTAATAAATAATATATTTAAGTTAATTACTTTGGTTATTGTGTTTATTAAGCAACCGACATTCTGTGTATAACCTAATAAACAACAAATAATTCAATAGCATGCATCAATGATAAGTTCACGTCTCGCGGTCTGATCGCTTGTTGGCAAACTGTGGATAAGCGGGGATAAGTTTTGTGCTGAAAATTATCCACAGGATATCCACGCTATGTTGTCAGTGTTCTCAACAGGTTGTTGTAATCCTCGTTGATGCGTATGTCGCTGTCACGCAGTTCAACCACCTTGCGGGTCGCATGCAGCACCGTGGTGTGATCACGCCCACCGAAGGCATCACCGATTTCCGGCAGGCTGTGCGTCGTCAGTTCTTTTGCCAGTGCCATGGCAATCTGTCGTGGCCGGGTAATTGAACGACTGCGGCGCGGTGACAGCAAATCCGCCACACGAATTTTGAAGTACTCGGCCACGACTTTTTGAATATTACTGATGGTGACCAGTTTGTCCTGTAATACCAGCAAATCGCGCAGTGCCTCTTTTGCCAGATCAAGACTGATGACCTGCCCGGTAAAACGCGCACTGGCCATGACACGACGCAAGGCGCCTTCCAGTTCACGAATGTTGGACTGAATGTGCTGGGCAATAAAAAAGGCTACATCGCTCGGCAATTCGACGTCACTCTGACTGGCCTTGCTCATCAGGATGGCGACGCGTGTTTCCAGTTCGGCCGGTTCAATCGCGGCCGTCAGACCCCAGCCGAAGCGGGATTTTAAGCGGTCCTCCAGGCCATCGACTTCCTTCGGATAGCGGTCGCAGGTCAGTATGACCTGTTGCTGGCCTTCCAGTAAGGCATTGAATGTATGAAAGAATTCTTCCTGAGAGCGTTCTTTCTTGGCAAAGAACTGGATGTCATCGATGAGCAGCGCATCAGCCGTGCGGTAAAAGTTCTTAAAGGCGTTGATGGCATTGTGTTGCAATGCCCGGACCATGTCGGCAACGAAGCGTTCAGAATGCAGGTAGACCACGCGCGCACCCGGCTTGTTGTCAAGAATCATGTTGCCGATGGCGTGCATGAGATGCGTTTTACCGAGGCCGACGCCGCCGTAGATGAACAACGGATTATAGGCACCGCCGGGATTCTCCCCCACCTGCATGGAGGCGGCCCGCGCCAGCTGGTTGGATTTACCGGCAACAAAGGTTTCAAAAGTAAATTCGGGATTGATATTGCTTTTATGCGTGACCGGCTGATGCGGTGCGGAAAAGGCCGTGGTGACCGGTACCTGCTGGCTGCTGGCTGCTGCCGGCAGCGCGGTACTCTTGCTACTGCCTATATCGAGTTGCACCCGGGTTGCCGTTTGCGGGCCCAGGTCATTCAGTGTTTGCGAGATGGTCTCGAAATGATGCTTGCGGACCCATTCAAGAACAAACTGGTTGGGTGCCAGCAGCCGCAGGTTGTCACCGTTTTCGATGGCGTGCAGTGGACGAATCCAGGTGTTGAATTGTTGCTCCGGCAGTTCATTTTCAAGGCGAACCAGACACTGTTGCCAGAGTGAACCTTCCACCGCTTATCTCCCCTAGTATTTTTTTGTTTAACCTTGACTGCAGGAGGGGGAGTCTATACCTGTCGAAAAAAGTTATCCACACCCTGTTGCCAAACGATTGAGTCGTATTGATGTTGACATCAAGACCCCGGGAACTGTAATCTTTGCGCCCTTTCGCGCCCGCCTGGCGTGACCCGAGTGTACAACCTGCTGAAAGTGACGTGCCATGAAGAGAACCTATCAACCCAGTAACCTGAAGCGTAAGCGGACCCACGGTTTTCGTGCTCGCATGAGCACCAAGAATGGCCGTCGTGTAATCAATGCCCGTCGTGCGAAGGGCCGGGCGTCGCTGTCTGTCTGAACCAGCACCTTGCGCAACGGTTCGACGCGTTTCCCAAGGCGGGTACGACTGACCGGGCCGGACGACTACCAGCGAGTCTTTAAGCACTGTCGTCACAGGCTGAACAATCGCTGGATGACAGTACTCGCCACCCCCAACCAGCTGCAACACCCTCGCCTGGGCCTGGCAATTTCACGCAAGGTGGCACGCACGGCGGTAGCCCGCAACCGTATCAAGCGGGTTATCCGGGAAAGTTATCGTCACTGGCAGTCGCGCCTGGGTGCGCTGGACATCGTGGTGCTGGGCCGGGTCGGCGTGGCTGAACAGTCTAAAAATAACCTGCATGCGGCACTGGAAAGGCTCTGGATAGAATTGGACGAAAAATGCGCTGGCTCATCATCCAACTAATACGCGGTTATCGATTTCTGTTGAGTCCGTGGCTCGGCAATCACTGCCGTTTTTATCCCACCTGTTCAAGTTACGCGATTACCGCCGTGGAACGCCATGGCGCACTGCGTGGTAGCGCAATGAGCATCGCACGCCTGCTGCGCTGCCATCCCTGGCACCCGGGTGGTGTTGACCTGGTACCGGAAAAGGAGTGCACACACCCTCATGGATAATCAACGCCTGTTTTTGTTCGTTGCACTGTCGTTTGTCGTCCTGCTGCTGTGGCAGTCCTGGGTAGAAGACTATGGACCTGTTACCCCGCCCGAGTCAGCGGTGACGCAGACGACTACCGACCTGTTGCCCGGCGGTGCGCCCGTCGGCAGTGACGACATCCCGAGTGCATCCAGTGACCCCGCCGCGCAAGTCAGCACGCTGCCGGAAACAGAACTACTGAAAACCGGCCGCTATATAGAGGTCGAAACGGACCTCTTTAAAATAAGGATCGACACCACCGGCGGCGACCTGCGGCAGGCCGACCTGCTGGCCTACCTGGAAAACACGGACGCCGACTCCCCGCCGTTTCGCCTCTTGAATGACAGCCTGCCCAATCTGTTTGTCATTCAGTCGGGGTTACGCGCCAGCGTCGGCACCGAGCCCACGCATCACGTCGTCTTTACTCCCGAACAGACAAGCTATCGCATGAGCGAGGCGAACGATACGCTGGTCGTACCCATGACCTGGCGCAGCCCGGAAGGTGTCGAAGTCACCAAGCGTTACGTCTTCCACCGCGGCAGTTACGCCATCGACCTGCAGCACGAGGTGCGCAACGAAAGTGGCGCAGAGTGGCACGGTCGGCAATACCGGCAGTTGCAGCGCACCCAGGTCGCGGAGACCGGTCAGAGCACGTTTATCTATACCTACATGGGTGGTGTCATCTACAGCCCGGAGGAAAAGTACGAAAAAATCAAGTTTGATGACATGGTCGACAGCGATCTCGATCGCACCATTACCGATGGCTGGGCGGCGATGTTGCAGCACTACTTCCTCGGTGCGTTGATACCTGCACGCGGTGAGGCGGACCGCTATTACACCAAGACCCTCAGCAACAGTCGTTACGTCATCGGCATGATCTCCCCGGGCCAAACGGTTGCAGCCGGTGATGCTGCCCTGTTTGAAACACAGATTTTCATCGGTCCGAAACTGCAGGATGAGATGAAGCAGGTGGCGCCCGGACTGGAACTGACGGTCGATTACGGTCTGCTGACGGTGCTGGCACAGCCGCTGTTCTGGTTGCTGAAGACCATTCATGGACTGGTCGGCAACTGGGGCTGGGCCATCGTGTTCGTGACCATGCTGATCAAGCTGGCGTTCTACAAGCTGTCGGAGACCAGCTACAAATCCATGGCCAACATGCGCAAGCTGGCGCCGCGCCTGAAGACGCTGAAGGAGCGCTACGGTGATGACCGCCAGAAGCTGAACACGGCGATGATGGATATGTACAAGAAGGAGAAGATCAACCCACTCGGCGGCTGCCTGCCCATCGTGGTGCAGATCCCGGTGTTTATTTCCCTCTACTGGGTATTGCTGGAAAGTGTCGAATTGCGACACGCGCCCTTTATTCTCTGGATCACGGACATGTCCTCCCCGGACCCCTACTACATCCTGCCGTTGTTGATGGGTGTCACCATGCTGATTCAGCAGAAACTGAACCCGGCACCGATGGATCCCATCCAGGCCAAGGTCATGATGGCCCTGCCGGTCGTGTTCACGGTGTTCTTTGCCTTCTTCCCGTCCGGACTGGTGCTCTACTGGGTGGTCAACAATACCCTCTCCATTGCCCAGCAGTGGGTGATTACGCGGCGCATCGAGCGCGGCGGGAAATAGCCCCGGTCCACGCTGGTGGTCACCACGACCACGGACACCATTGCAGCGATCGCGACCCCGCCCGGTCATGGCGGGGTGGGCATTGTGCGCCTCTCCGGCACGGACACCCCGGTCATTGCACAACAACTGCTGGGTCGCTTGCCGCGGCAGCGGCGCGCCGAATTCCACCGTTTCAGGGAAGACGATGGCACCCTGATTGACGAGGGACTGGTGCTGTACTTCGAGGCACCCGCCTCGTTCACCGGCGAACACGTGCTCGAACTGCACGGCCACGGTGGCCCGGTCGTCATGGATAGTCTGCTGCGCCGGGTGTTGTCGCTGGGCGCACGCCCTGCCCGTCCCGGTGAATTTTCCGAGCGTGCCTTCCTCAATAACAAGCTGGACCTGGCACAGGCAGAGGCTATTGCCGACCTGATCGAAAGTGCCACCACCGTGGCCGCACGCGCGGCCGCACGTTCCCTGCAGGGTGAGTTTTCCAGCCGCGTGCATGCCCTGGTGGAGCGCCTGACGCGGCTGCGCATGTACGTGGAGGCCGCGATAGATTTCCCGGAAGAGGAAATCGACTTCCTCTCGGACGACACCATTACGCAGATGCTGGCGGCATTGCACGCCGAGTTTGCTGACATGCGCGCGCGCACCCGGCAGGGTCGACTGTTACGCGACGGCATGACGCTGGTGATCGCCGGTCGCCCGAATGCCGGTAAATCCAGCCTGCTGAATGCCCTCTCCGGCCGTGACGCCGCGATCGTCACCGAGATTCCCGGCACCACCCGTGATGTGTTGCGTGAACATATCCAGATCGACGGCTTGCCACTGCACATCATCGATACCGCCGGTCTGCACGCCAGCGATGACCCGCTGGACCTGGCCGGCATGCAGCGTGCCCGCAGGGCGCTGGAACAGGCCGACCGGGTGTTGCTGGTGATCGATGACCCGTCAGGTTTTACGGCTGCCGATGCGGCCATTCTTGATGCCTTGCCGCAGGGTGTCCCGCATACGCTGATATTCAACAAGATCGATTTGAGCGGCCGACCGGCCGCGATCAGCCAGGATAAGGGTCAGTCAACGGTGGCACTCTCCCTGCACAGCGGTGCCGGTCTCGAGCTGTTGCGCCAGCACCTGAAACAGTGTGTCGGCTACAGCGATCAGGTCGTCGGCAGCTTTTCTGCACGGTGCCGCCATGTGGATGCCCTGCGACGCGCCTATGAGCATGTTGAAGCCGGGCAGCGGCAACTGCAACAACAGCGCGCCGGCGAATTACTCGCCGAGGAACTGCGCCAGGCACAACGGGTGCTGGGTGAAATTACCGGTGAGGTCAGCAGCGATGACCTGCTGGGCCGTATCTTCAGCAGTTTTTGTATCGGCAAGTGACCGGCAGCCGGCGCTCGGCCGTCGCCACGCCCTGCCCTGCAGCACCTAAATCTATAAGCATCAATAGTTTGATAGAACCCTATAAAAATATATAACCACTAGTTATTACTACACTAATAGATCCCTGACCGTTGAGAATAGTACGCGATGCCAGACAACGAAAAGATGTCTTCCCGGGAGCTCGGGCTGGTGCTGGCACAACAGATACTGGCTGTGGACGATCTGCACTACGGTCTCTGGGACCCGGATCTGGAGCTGTCGCTCGCGAATATGGCCCATGCCCAGCAGCGTTATACCGACATGTTGCTGCAGCAGATTGATGCGCTGCTGGCCGACTGCCCTGCCCCGCGTATCCTCGATGTCGGCTGCGGGACCGGTCACATACTGCAGTTGATGATCGAGCGCGGTTATGCCGTCGATGCCGTTAATCCCTCTGCAGAGTTAAACCGGCAAGTGCGCGCACGCCTGGCGGGCATGGAACATCCCGACTGCACGCTGTTTGAATCCGACTTCGAGTCCCTGCCCCTGTCGACCTGCCGGCACCGCTATGACCTGTTGCTATTCAGCGAGAGCTTCCAGTACATTCCGTTGCCGGAGATCTTTGCAAAGAGCCCGCAGCTGTTGAAGCCCGCTGGACAGTTGCTCATTTGTGATTTTTTCAAGACCGCCGCACATTGTGACGGGGCTGCAGGCGATCGCAGTTTCAGTGGCGGTCACCTGCTCGGCCCGTTTTATGATTATGTATCGGCCTCGCCGTTTAGCCTGCGTCACGATGAGGACCTGACCCCGCGTATCAGTCCGAATATCGCACTGCTGGACGAGTGGTTGATGCAACGGCTGCTGCCTGCATCGAGGTCGATCGATCGGTATCTGCGCGGCAGCTACCCGTGGTTGACCCGCTTCATCAAGTGGCTCGCACGACACAAGCTGGAACGTCTGCACTACAAGTACTTTTCAGGTCACCGTAGCCAGGCCGTCTTTGAAAAATACAAAAGCTACCGGCTGCTGGTGTTGCGACTGGAGGTACCAGGCACAACGCGACAGCGATAACAGCAAGGATAAAAATAAAGTAAACTCTAAATTTGGTTATTACTTGAGAATATATAAGGGCGTAGGGCCGTGATCCAGGGTATTAATTAGTGCGCTGTCTAAATATATATACAACTATAAAATATATAAGCTGTTTATTTATCGAGTAATTATCAGGATGCAGGGTCTGACCGAGGGCAGGAAATGGTTGTAAATACGCGTACAGAGGCAATTCCCTATAAAAACTATGTGTTTAATGGGGGTCATTAAGTTATGGGGTCTGAACATTGTAACCCCTTGATTAAAAATTATTTTAATTTATAATGTAAAATACATTTTTAGGGTAGGCTATAGTGATGAGCAGTCGAGTACGTCCATCATTACGCGAGCGAAAGTTTGCCAGGACCCGCCTGGCACTGGCCGAGGCGGCCTCACACCATCTCGAGGCGGCTTCCTTTGAAGCGCTGTCGGTCAAATCACTGTGTGAGCGGGTACAAATTTCGGAGGCAACGTTTTTCAATTACTTTCCGAAGAAAGAAGACCTGATTGTGTACCTCGATCGCCTGTGGACGCTGGAGCTTAACTGGTACGGTCAGCAGGCGATGCAGCAGCACCAGGGTCTGGCCGTTATCGATGCGCTGTTTCGTTACACCTCGATACAAATTCAGAAGAAACCCGGCTTGATGGGCGAGATCATTGCCCATGAAGCGCGCAGCCGTACACGACACCAGGGCCCGGTCATAACCGTTGCGGAACGCATGATGGCCTTTTCGGATCTGGACGGCATTGTGGACACGCCGGATGACAGTCTCGAGGGATTATTGCGCGGCTCATTGCAGACGGCCATCGAGCAGGGTGAATTGCCCGAAAATATCGCGATGTCGGCCGCCATGGTGGGTCTGGTATCGATCTTTTACGGCGTGCCGCTGGCGTTACAGCATGGCAACCCGGCAGCCATTGCGGCCATGTACCGTCAACAGCTGGAACTGTTATGGAAGGGCTTGCGGGTGGCTGCAGGGTAGGGCGCCAGCGGCAGCTTGCCTGATCTTCAAACAGCCGTCATTTCAGTCGCGGTTCTGGCCACGGGCCTTGTCGAGGGATTCGTGCCAGGCGGCCATGAAGGCTTGCCACCAGTGTGGCTGGCTATTCAGCCACCAATACCGGTAGGACTCGCTGAATGCCGCCAGTATCGCGGGGGCCGTTTTTGATTTTAACTTTGCATAACCCTGCTTGAGTGCGGTTTTCAAAGTGGGCTTTGCCATCATCTGCAACATGTTGTACTCACGTTGTGAGGCGGCCCACAGTTCATTGTTGATGTTGTGCTCCAGCAATTTCATGCGCTGTTTGAGCTTTTCAAGGTCGCGTGCGGCCACCTCGTCACCAGGTGCCGCGGTGCGGGCCTTGATGCGCTGCTCCAGCACCTCGATGCGGTTCTGCAACTGCTCCAGATCGATTGGTTTGCGCAGCCTGGCAGGCGTGGCCGTGGATTTGAGCGGGTAGACTTTGGCCTTTTTGACGGGTGCTCTATTTGTCCTGGGTGGCCGGCTTGTGGCAGGAGCGGGCGGGGAGGGTGCCCTGGCGGTTTCAGGAACCTTGAAGGGTTTTGCGGTATCGGGTCGTGATTGTTGCCTGGTCGGGACAGGATTGGCCCCGCCTTCATCAAGGCCGAACTCAAGAAGTCTCATACCTGATACCTTATGTTGTGTGTACCCGCTGATACTAACACAATATATTCCGATTCATAGTCTTGAACAGCAGATTTTTCAGATACTTGCTCAATCATTGCCCCGCTTTTGGGCAGCAGCGTAAACTCAGCATATTTTTTAGCGGGTGAAACAGGATGTCGGATAGCGCCAAACAATATGACGTCATCGTCGTCGGTGGCGGCCATGCCGGTACCGAGGCCGCACTGGCTGCCGCGAGGGCAGGGGCGCGCACGCTGCTATTGACGCATAACCTGGAAACACTGGGGCAGATGAGCTGCAACCCGGCGATCGGTGGCATCGGTAAAAGCCACCTGGTGAAGGAAATCGACGCGCTCGGTGGCGTCATGGCAGTGGCCGCGGACCAGGCCGCCATCCAGTTGCGGGTGCTGAATGCCAGCAAGGGTCCGGCGGTGCGAGCGACGCGTGCCCAGGCCGACCGCGTGCTGTACCGACGGGCGGTGCGGCGCGTGCTGGAGAATCAACCCGGCCTGCAGTTGTTCCAGCAGGAGGTGGACGACCTGATCGTGGACGGTGAACAGGTGTCGGGTGTGGTCACGGGTATGGGACTGAAATTTCATGCCGCCACGGTGGTATTGACGGTGGGCACCTTTCTGGGCGGGCGCATACACGTCGGGGCGAGCAACTATGGAGGAGGGCGTGCCGGTGATCCACCGGCCACTACGCTGGCGGCGCGTCTGCGGGAATTACCGTTACGTGTCGAGCGCCTGAAGACCGGTACACCGCCACGGCTGGACGGTCGCAGCATCGATTACAGCCAGCTGCAGGCACAGCCGGGCGACCAGCCGTTACCGGTGATGTCGTTTCTGGGCAGCGCCGCCGACCATCCGCGCCAGGTGAATTGCCATATCACCCGTACCAATGAACGCACCCACGAAATTATTGCCAGCGGTCTGCACGATTCACCCCTGTACAGCGGCGCGATTGCAGGCACCGGTCCACGCTACTGCCCGTCGATTGAAGACAAGGTGGTGCGTTTTGCCGACAAGTCGTCACACCAGATCTTCGTCGAACCCGAGGGACTGGATACCCATGAGGTGTATCCCAATGGCATCTCCACCAGCCTGTCCTACGCCGTGCAGCAGTCGCTGGTGCATTCTATCGCCGGCTTTGAAAACGCTCATATCACACGGCCCGGTTACGCCATTGAATACGATTTCTTTGATCCGCGCGACTTACGCCATTCACTGGAAACCAAGGTCATCGGGGGGCTGTATTTTGCCGGGCAGATCAATGGTACCACCGGTTACGAGGAAGCGGCCGCACAGGGCCTGCTGGCCGGGCTGAATGCCGCACGTCACTCCCAGGGCCAGCCGCCCTGGCTGCCGCGCCGTGACGAGGCCTATCTCGGTGTACTGGTCGACGACCTGGTGACCTGTGGTACCAGCGAACCCTATCGCATGTTCACCAGTCGTGCGGAATACCGTTTGCTGTTGCGCCAGGATAATGCCGATCTACGCCTCACTGCCGTTGGCCGCGAGCTGGGCCTGATTGACGAACAGCGCTGGCGACAGTTTTGCGAGCGGCGTGAGGCCATTGAGCAGGAGCAGCAGCGGTTGGCGTCCGTGTGTGTGCAGCCGAACTCGGCACAGGCACGGGCGCTGGCGGCGATACTGGAAAAGCCGCTGCAGCGCGAGGTGCGTGCCAGCGAATTATTGCGTCGACCGGAGATGGATTACCGCTCACTGACGGCGATTGCAGGCATCGGCCCCGGCGTCGCCGAGGAGGACGTCGCCGAGCAGGTCGAGACCCAGGCGAAGTACGCCGGCTACCTCGATCGGCAGCACGCGGAGATTGTTCGTCAGCAACGACACCAGGATCAAACATTGCCACTGGATTTCGATTACACTATGGTGCGGGGGCTCTCCAATGAAGCGTGTGAAAAGCTGCAAGTGGTCAGACCGGAAACCGTGGGTCAGGCCGCCCGCATACCGGGAATAACACCAGCAGCCGTGTCGTTGTTGCTGGTACACATAAAAAAACACAAGACGGCACGCAAGAGTGCCTGATGCGGGTACTTACATTTAAATGACAAGTCATGCACACCGGACTCTATAACCGTAATCGCAAGGGACGCGGTAACAGCTTTGTCGACCCGGCCGAGTTGCTGGAGGACGGCATCTACGAACTTGAACTGGAAGAACGTCTTGGCGGTGATGGGCTGCTGATGGAGTATGTCACCGAACTGATGAACTGGAACCGCGTCTATAACCTGACATCGGTTCGCAAGCCCACCGACATCGTCACCCGCCATATTCTCGATAGCCTCACCATTCTTCCCTACCTGCACGGCGAGCGTATACTGGACATCGGTACCGGTGCCGGATTACCCGGTATTCCACTGGCGGTCGCGTGCCCGGAACGCGAGTTCGTACTGCTCGACAGCAGCAGTAAAAAACTGCGCTTTGTGCAGCAGACACTCGGCATTCTGAAGCTTGACAATGTCACGCTTGAAGACAGTCGGATCGAGGAATTCAAGCCCGAGGCGTTGTTTGATACCGTCATCTGCCGCGCTTTTTCCGATTTGCCGGATTTTTACCGCTATGCCGCGCGGCTCTGCAACGAAGGTGGCAGGTTGCTGGCCATGAAGGGCGTGTACCCGATGACCGAGGTGGAATGCCTTGATGACAAGTCGGTGATTGATGACGTGGTATCACTGAAAGTGCCGGGACTGGATGCCGAGCGGCACCTGGTCGTAATGCATGTAGCAGAGAGTTCACAGGGCAGCTGATCATGGGACATATACTCGCAGTGACCAACCAGAAGGGTGGCGTCGGCAAGACCACGACCAGTGTCAACCTGGCGGCGTCTCTGACCGAAACCGGCCGCAAGGTATTACTGATTGACCTCGATGCCCAGGGTAATGCCACCATGGGCAGTGGCATCGACAAGCACGATGTGGAACAGACCGGCTATGACCTGTTGATCGGACACGCCAATATTCGTGATGTGATTGTCTATGCCGAGGCTGCCGGCTATGACCTGCTGCCGGGTAACAGTGACCTGACGGCGGCAGAAGTCGAGCTGCTGGACAAGGACGACCGTGAACGCCGACTGCGGGCCGCGTTGAGTTATGTACAGAATGACTACGACCTGATCGTGATTGACTGCCCGCCATCCCTGAGCATGCTCACGGTGAATGCACTGGCCGCCGCCCACGGTGTACTGATTCCCATACAGTGTGAGTATTATGCGCTGGAAGGCCTGTCGGCCTTGCTCGACACCATCGAGCGGGTGCGCGCCAGCATCAATCCGGAGCTGGATATCGAGGGCTTGCTGCGCACCATGTACGATGCGCGCAACAACCTCTCGAATGACGTGTCGGCACAGCTGCAGGAGCATTTTGGTGAAAAGCTCTACCGCACCATCATTCCGCGCAACGTGCGCCTGGCCGAGGCACCCAGTCACGGCTTGCCGGTGCTGCGCTATGACAAGAGCTCACGCGGCGCTATCTCTTATCTCGCGCTGGCAGGTGAATACTTGCGGCGGCATGCGCAGGTGCTGCCGCAAGCTGGTGAAACGGAAGTGGACAGGGCAGAGCAGCCGGCGCCACAACGCTCACATCTTTGAATACAGTGACAGACAAAAACGGTAACTGACATGGCAGCAAAGAAACGCGGATTGGGACGTGGTCTGGATGCATTGCTGGGTTCGGCGGCACGCACTGCGCCCGCGGCGGACAACAGGGCAGTGGCTGCCCCGCCGGAACTCAGGTCGGTGCCGACGCCGGGTACACAAGCCGCGGCACCGACGGCACTGGCGGACGGCTCGCTGTGCATGTTACCGGTGGATGTGATCCAGCGTGGCAAGTACCAGCCACGTCTGGACATGCACCAGGAATCACTGCAGGACCTTGCCGATTCCATCGCCGCACAAGGTGTGGTGCAGCCTATCGTGGTACGTGCAGTTGCCGAAGGCCGTTACGAAATCATCGCCGGTGAACGTCGCTGGCGTGCCGCGCAGCTGGCCGGTTTGCACGAGATACCGGCGGTCGTACGGGAAGTGGAAGACCGCGCTGCCATTGCGATTGCGCTGATAGAAAACATCCAGCGCGAAGACCTGAACCCGCTGGAAGAGGCACGCGCGCTGGAGCGTCTCATCAAGGAATTCGAGTTGACGCATGAACAGGCGGCGGAAGCCGTCGGCCGCTCACGCGCGGCCGTGTCCAACCTGTTGCGCCTGCTGGATCTCGAGGATGCGGTCAAGCAGCTGGTCGAAAAGGGTGAGCTGGAGATGGGACATGCCCGCGCACTGCTGGCGCTCAGTGGTAACAAGCAGCTTGAGGCCGCACGCCAGGTCATTAACCGCGGGCTGACGGTGCGTGCCACCGAGGGGCTGGTAAAGTCGCTGCAGCGGCCGGCGCCGGCGAAACCGGAGAAGGCCGGGAAAGATGTCAATATCCAGCGCCTGGAAACCGACCTGTCTGACAAGCTCGGTGCACGGGTAGCGATTCGCCAGGGCCGTGGCGGCAAGGGTAAACTGGAAATCAGTTACAACAGTCTCGACGAACTGGACGGCGTGCTGGCGCATCTTCGCTAGCTGTCAGCCGGCCTGTTAATATCCGCTATCACGGTTAGGCTGTTTCAGGAAAATTTCGTGCCCGGAACCAACCCGCTGATTCGCACCTTTGTACTGCTGGCGCTGCTTGCACTCGGCGGTTGTGCGGTGCTGCCCGAGAACAGTGAGCGTACAGCATCACAGCATTACACAGACACGGACGACACCGCGCTCGGCCAGCTGGTAGAGGAAAGACTGCCGGCGCATGCCCGCGGACAGTCCGGCTACTTGTTGCTGCCCGATGGCCTCGATGCCTTTGTGGCGCGTGCCGTGCTGGCGCAACGGGCAGAGCGCAGTATCGATACCCAGTACTACATGTGGCATGACGACGAGGTCGGCAACCTGCTGGCCTACCAGTTGCTGATGGCCGCCGATCGCGGCGTACGGGTGCGCTTGTTACTGGACGATATCGATGAAGGCGGGCGCGATATAGATATCGCGGTATTTGACAGTCACCCGAGTATCGAGGTGCGCATCTTCAACCCCTTCGGTCGCAATACCGGCCGCACCCTGCAGTACGTCACCGGCTTCGGCAAGCAAACACGGCGTGCGCACAACAAGTCCTATACGGTCGATAATCAGGCCACCATCCTCGGTGGCCGCAATATCGGTGATGAGTATTTCAGCGCCGATCCGAACCTGGCGTTTGCCGACCTGGATGTGCTCGCCATCGGCCCGGTTGCGCAGCAGGTGTCGCGCTCGTTCGATGAATACTGGAACAGTGCACTGAGCTACCCGATTTCCACGCTGCTGGAGGCACCCCCCAGCGAGGCAGATATTCAGCAGTTCCGGCAGGAAGTGACTGATTTTACGGCGGCTGAAAAGGATGCCGCCTACCTGCAGCGCCTCGCGAACTCGGACCTGTCAAACAGCATCAGGAATAAAAGCGTTGAGTTTATCTGGGGTGATGGCAGGGTGTACGCGGACCTGCCGGAAAAGCTCGTTGAAAGCACCGGTGACCGCGACTACCAGATGTGGACCGAGGTCAAGCCATACATGGCCGCCGCACAGCGGGAGTTAATTATTCTGTCGCCCTATTTCGTACCGGGCAAGTCCGGGGTGGAATTTCTGAAACAATTACGCGCACGTGGTGTGCGCGTGCGCATCCTCACCAATTCGCTGGCCTCGACGGATGTTGGCATTGTGCACGCGGGCTATTCCCGTTATCGCAAGGACCTGTTGCATGCGGGCGTGGAACTCTACGAGTTAAACAAGATTACCGGCAAGGAAGAGCGCCGCGACTGGTCAAAGGGTAAAATCGGTCGCGCCAAGTCGAGCCTGCATGCAAAATCGTTTACCGTTGACCGTGAAACCGTCTTTATCGGCTCACTCAACCTGGATCCGCGCTCCGTGGTGCAGAATACCGAGATCGGGGTTGTCATGGACTCACCTGAAATTGCCGGCCGTATTTCGAATGATTTTGACCAGCGTATTGATGAAGTGGCGTTTCGCCTGACACTGGAGGAAACCGGGCAGGGGGGTGAGCAGCTGCGCTGGCACGGTATGGTGCAAGGTGAACCGGTGACCTTTAGCGCGGATCCCTATACCAGCTTCTGGCGGCGTTTCGGCATCGGGTTCATGCGACTGCTGCCCATCGAATCACAGATTTGATCAGGCAGGTTGCCTGTTTACACAGGCCGGCAGCAAACACCATAATGCGGTCTTCCTGCGGGAGACGACTGTCAGCGAGGGTGACGATGAAAACATTATTACTGGTTTTGTGCCTGGCGGCGAGTGCCTGCACTACTGACAGCTATATCAAGGATGATGGCACCAAGGTGACAATCAAGAAGACTGCCGGGGTTCCCTATGAGGTGGAAGAAGAAAAAACAGAAGTGGTGCCCATGGGCACCTACTAGGCAGGTGTCGTGGAGTGCAGGCGCTACGTTCTGCATCCCGGGCTGACTTTTTTAAGCGACTTTTATTGACCCCTGCTACCGGGGCTCTTTATAATCCACGGCTGCCTGACGGCTGTTTCGCATCTGTACTTTATCGGAACACGACGTTGCCGTTTGCAGGTGGATAGAACGTAACTTACTGAATTAATGACTGATTATGGCGAGTACTGGGCACGGTGTCCGCAAGCTCGCCATACTCCAGCTGCTGTTGCTCGCGGCAACCTCGGTCATTTTTTTCATGATCTACGGTGTTTTCCAGGCCGCGTCAGTATGGTGTGGTGGCCTGATTGCCATGACCCATGTGTTGTTGCTGGAATGGCGCCGACGGCGCGCCGACAGTGGACCTGCCTTGAGCGCCGGTGAAAGTCTCCGGTTGCTATACCGGTCCGCAGTGGAGCGTTTTGTGCTGGTCGCGCTGCTGTTTGCAATCGCACTTAGTGTGTTGCAGCTGGATCCGCTGGCACTGATAAGCGGCTTTATTGCGGGCCAACTGGCTCTGGTGTTTACAGAATTTATTAAATAAAACGGAATAGTTATGTCGGGCGAAGCCCATAGCTCAGCTGAATATATCAGGCACCATCTGCAGAACCTGACCTTTGGCCAGCATCCGGATGGCTCCTGGGGTATAGCCCATAGCGCCGAGGCAGCCAGGGAGATGGGCTTCTGGGCGTTACATATCGATACCCTGGGGTTCTCCATCGGTCTCGGTGTGCTGTTTCTGTATATCTTCCACCGCGTCGCCAAACAGGCAACCGCCGGTGTTCCCGGCGGGCTGCAGAATTTCGCCGAGTGGATCGTCGAGTTTGTCGAGGACAGCGTCAAGGGCTCCTTCAGCGGTCGTAACCCGCTGGTTGCACCACTGGCATTCACCATCTTCATCTGGATCTTTCTGATGAACTTCATGGACCTGATTGCCATTGATTTTCTGCCGGGACTGGCGCAGCTGATCGGCATTCCCTATCTCAAGGTGGTACCGACGACGGACCCGAATGCCACCTTCGGCATGGCCTTCGGCGTGTTTTTCCTGATCCTTTACTACAGTTTCAAGATCAAGGGCCCCGGCGGCTTTTTCGGTGAGCTGGCGTTCCAGCCGTTTGGCAAGTGGGGCATGCCCGTAAACCTGCTGCTGGAGGGCGTCAACCTGATTGCCAAGCCGATATCACTGTCACTGCGTCTGTTCGGCAACATGTATGCCGGTGAAATGATCTTTATCCTCATCGCCCTTATGTACAGCGGTGGCCTGATCCTTGGGTCATTCGGCGGCCTGCTGCAGATCGGCTGGGCGATCTTCCACATTCTTATTATTACCCTGCAGGCGTTCATCTTCATGACACTGACCATCGTGTACCTGGACATGGCCCATCAGGAACATCACTGATTTTTGGTTAAACAGCTCGTTATATTTTTTCAGGAGAAAAACATGGAAATGGCAGATGCATTACTCTATATCGCCGGCGCATTGATGATGGGCCTCGGTGCGCTCGGTGCCGCGGTAGGTATCGGTGTCCTGGGTGGCCGCTTTCTGGAAGGCGCCGCGCGTCAGCCGGAATTGATACCGATGCTGCGTACCCAGTTCTTCATCGTCATGGGCCTGGTCGACGCGGTACCGATGATCGCCGTGGGTATTGCACTCTACATCCTGTTTGCAGTGGTGGGCGGCTGATACACGCAGCTGATCGAGACGCAGAGGTTCTGACATGAATATCAATGCCACCCTGATTGGCCAGGGAATCGCCTTTTTCCTGTTCGTCGTGTTCTGCATGAAATATGTGTGGCCGCCGATCCTGCATGCGCTGGAAGAACGCAAGAAAAAGATTGCCGATGGTCTGGCGGCAGGCGAACACGGCAAGCGCGAGCAGGCACTGGCCGAGGAACGTGCCAAGGAGCTGCTGCGCGAGGCCAAGGAACAGGCGGGCGAGATCATCACCCGTGCCGACAAGCGCGCCGCGGAGATCGTTGATGAGGCCAAGGACGACGCCAGGACAGAGGGCGGTCGACTGATTACGGCAGCCCACTCGGAAATTGATCAGGAGATCAACCGCGTCAAGGAAGATTTGCGCGGACAGGTAGTGAGTATTGCACTGGCGGGTGCCGGCAAGGTGCTGGAACGCGAAGTGGATGAAGCCACCCACGCCGAGCTGTTGAAGAAGCTGGCGGCTGAAATCTAGGTAACTACTCATGGCCGAAGCAATTACCGTGGCACGTCCCTATGCGCAGGCAGCCTTCCAGTTTGCCAACACGCACCATACGTCCAGTGACTGGTCAGAGATGTTGTCCCTGCTGGCGGCGATTGCCGACGATGACAGCATGCGTGAGCTGATCGACAGCCCGCATATTACCAGTACACAACTGGCGGACCTGTTTATCCAGGTTGGTGGCGAGCACGTCAACGAGAAGTGTGCCAATTTCATTCGCGTTCTGGCTGCCAACGGGCGCCTCGAGCTGCTACCGGAGATTGCCGCACTGTTCGAGATTCAGCGTCGCGATGCCGAGGGTACCGTGCAGGCGCAGCTGGTGACGGCGTATCCTGCCAGCGAGTCACAGCAGGCTGCCATCATTGCCAGTCTGAGCAAGCGCCTTGGTCGCGAGATCGAACTAAGCTGTTCTACCGACGCCGGACTGCTGGGTGGCGCCATTATTCGTGCCGGTGACCTGGTCATCGACGGTTCCGTGCGCGGCAAACTGGAACGGCTGGGCACGTCGCTGAATCACTGATATGACGGGATATAACTTGTAGGAGCGGATCGCATCCGCGAACAGGCATGTTCAGCAGGGAATCGCGGATGCGATCCGCTCCTACAGACAAATTACTGTAAATTACTGGCTTTAACAGGAATCACACTATGCAACTCAATCCGACTGAAATCAGCGAACTGATCAAGAGCCGCATCGAGCAATTCGAGGTCGTGTCCGAGGCACGCACCGAGGGTACGGTGGTCAGTCT
>CAMYIO010000017.1 GCA_947258515.1 uncultured Ectothiorhodospiraceae bacterium | reverse complement strand
ATCATCCTTTCAGTCGGGCTACCGGAGCGGCCAGACTTCAGCCAGGTACTTCCAGTTGACGAAGTAGTAGAGGATGAACGTTACGAAGAATATGGCAACCAGTACCAGGGTCCCCGGGATCTTCGGATGTGTTGCACTGCCATATTCGGCGACCGTCGTCATGGTAAGGCCTTCGAGTGGTTTGTCACCGGTCGGTTTGCCAACCAGCAGTGAGCCGACAATGATCACGATGAACATGATGCCGCCGAGAGTTGCCAGCACGGCAAACATGCCGTTCATACCCATCATCAGGTAGGCCGCACCCGGGAAGTCGAACTTGATAATCGAGTCTGCACCCGAGATGTCCCAGTGACGACGCGGGACGCCCAGTGTGCCCGCGCCCATCATGAACACCGAGATACCCGTAACCCCGACGCCGAATATATAGGGCTGCCACATTGCCATCTTCTTCATGATCAGCTGACGCTGGAAGATCAGTGGTACCAGCAGGTAGGTGGCCGCCATAAAGGCCAGCGTGGTACCGAGTACCACCGTTGCATGGAAATGGCCCGGTACATAAATGGTGTTATGGATGATCAGGTTGATCTGCTCGACACCCATGACGACACCGGAAATCCCGCCCAGAAAACCGAAGGTGACCAGCGAGATGAACATGGCCGAGAAAGCCGGATTACTCCAGGGTGCATTGCGCAGCCAGCCGAACAGGCCGCTGGTAAAGCCTCGTGCCCGCTGGGCGGCTTCAATGGAGCCAGGGACGGTCATGCCGTGAATCATGCTGCCGAGTACCGCGAGGTACATGGCATAACTGGTATTGAAGATCTTCCATTCGGAACTGAGGCCCGGGTCTGCCAGCAGGTGGTGCGCACTGGCGAGTTGCAGGAACAGGATGTACAGCAGGAAGGCCCCGCGGCTGACCTTCTCCGACAGGGGCTTGGCGCCGAGTACCACGGCGGCAACCATGTACCAGATCGAGACATGTGCGGCGACGTTGATCTGCTGGGAGGAGTGCCCCATGGCCCACCAGATGGTTCGGTACATCAGACTGTCAATGTTGCCGATGAGGCCGAGCGACCACAGGAACGTCGGGATCAGGACAATGGCACCCGAGGCGATCGTGAATACCGCGATGATGGCTGCGACCATGGCACCGAACGTCACCAGCGGGATGGAGCCTTCATAGGTCTTTTCATCCTTGGCGACCACCAGGGTGCCAAAAAATACAAAGCAGCCGATCAACGCGCCCACCGCGAACAGGATCAGACCCAGATAAAAATGGGGTTCTGCCATCATCGGTACATAGGAGGTGAACATGACGCTGGAATTGCCCTGCAAGACGGCGACATTGGTTATGGCGGCACCGACGATCATGAGTACAAACCCGGCCCATGCCCAGCGGGGCGTGGCCAGCCTTGAATTCAGCAATACCGCGGATGCAAAGTACAATACCGCCATTTCGAAAAAGATAATCCACACCAGCAGCACGTCGAGGCCATGTGCAGTCAGCGCCAGGTAGAACCAGTCAGCCGGGAGAATGTGCACCCCGGGCCAGCGGGTGAGTGCGACCAGCAGGCCAAAGAGGCCACCAACAGCAAGGAAAACGATAGCCACAACGGCGTTGGCCTTGATCAGGTTCTCTGCCGACTTGTGGATGCGCAGTCCTGTGGCCGGGCAAACACGATGTTCGAATGTTGACATCTCGATTTCTCCCTATTACTCGGTTACGAGGATTTTGCCAATCATGTTGTGATGGCCAATTCCGCAAAATTCATTACACACCACCCCGAATTCACCCGATTCAGTCGGGGTTATGGTGATGACCATGTCATAACCCGGGTGGACCTCCAGGTTGATGTTGACCGGTTGCAACGAGAATCCGTGCAGCCAGTCCATGGAGGAGAGATGCAGCCGGTAGGACTGATCTTTCTCGAACTCGATAATGGGCCACCACTGCCAGAGTCGGGCAACGAGATAGACATCGCTGCCAGGCGGGGGGTGAACGACAGGCATACCCGCCTCTTCACCCGTCTGGTATTGCTCGACCATGGCGGTTGCCTTTTCCAGATAGGCTTCCGGCGTGATCCGGTAGGCTTCGTTGGAAAGATTCTGTTCACCTTCCAGATGCCAGTAGACCATGGCGGAGAACATGACCAGGCCCCAGGTAAAGGCCACGATGACCCAGATTATTTCAGAACGTGCAACGGGTAGATTCCACCACACGCGTTCAGCTGGAGGAGTGATTGCCATTGTTTGGTGCTCCCTTGGTTTCTTTGCGACTTACTTTGCGATTGGAATTGTGACGATTTCCATGATGCCCCAGATCACATAGAACACCGTTGGCATGACGACGCCCAGGAACAGCAGCAGGAACGGGTTATCAAGAATACGCTGCATGACCGGGATAGGCTCATCACCCGGGTCTGACGCGTTGTTGTGTTCGGAATCGGCCATTCTGTTGCCTCCTAATGCATCTTTAGTTATAGGTGTGACTACTTGTCGCAGGGTAACAGTCGCAAGGAGACTACAGAATGTTGGTCTGCTCCTTGATCTAGGTTAAGCGGGGATGACTACAAATCGGTTTTAAATCCGCTAACCGGCTGTCTGCCGGTGGATTTTTGACGGTTCGGTCTACTGGCCGGTCAGGGTGCGGATGAGGGTGAACGAGGTCACCGCCATCGTTAATAAAATGACGAAGAATATCAGGCTGCGGTACTCCAGCCGTTTGCCCGCGGCCGTTTCAATGCGCCTCAGGATCCAGTCGGCACCCACGTAGAGCAGAATCGCGGCAAGGGTGAAATAGATGATTTCCATCGGCGCAGCATACTACCATCGTGTATGAAACTGTAGGCAGGTCAAGGCACCCGCAGGATATTCAAGAGTGCGGCGATGCCGCCAGGTGTAAAATCGCACTTGCATCGAATCACTTGACACAGGTCAAGGTGGCTGGCTGCTGACACAGATAGCGTCACGTCTACCCCTCCGCTTCCCGGTCCGTCGCATGACAACGTATCAACGTGACAGTCTTCCACTGTATGCCTGGTTGTGCATCTGGCTGCTCGGTATGGCCGGTATCATCCAGTCTGCGTGCGCCACTGGCGTCGACGGAGTGGCGCAGCAGTACTTCCCGCAGGCAACGCATATCGGCGAGTTTGAAGGTGAGCCGCTGGCCGCGCCGGTGTATCGGGACGAGGTGCTGCTGGGTTACCTGATGCGCACCTCCGATATTGCGCCGATTCCGGCCTACTCCGGCGAGCCCATCACGCTGCTGGTTGGCCTTGATCTGGAGGGGCAGATCACCGGTCTCAAAATCACGGAGCATTCCGAGCCCATCCTGGTCGTGGGTATCTCCGATCAGGACCTCGAGCACTATGTTGAGCAGTACCGCGGGGTCACGGTTGACAAGAAGGTCAAACTGGGCGGCGCGGAACGCGATGGCTATGTGACCATCGATGGCATCTCCGGTGCCACTATTACGGCCATGGTCATGAATGCCACGGTCATGAAATCCGTGCAGAAGGTGGCCGCAACACGCGGTATTCCCCGGCAATCCGCAGACACTGGAACGGTCGCTGACATCGGGCAGGCCGATGCCAGTACTTCACCGCCACCTGCCTGGTGGCTGGGCGAGTCCTCGGAGCCCTTCTGGGTCTCTGTATGGCGCGATCGGGTCTGGGAGGTCACGGTATTGCTGGTTGCGCTGGTGATGCTTTCACTTATTTTGCTGTTCCAGGACTGGTTGACCCGTCGGCCCGCGTTACTGAAGCGCGTGCGCACTGCTTTCCTGCTGTTTACACTGTTCTTTATTGGCTGGTACACCCTTGCCCAGCTGTCGATTATCCATGTGCTGACCTTTATCAATGCCATCCTGCACCAGTTTAGCTGGCAGTCGTTCCTGGTCGACCCGCTGATCTTCATACTGTGGGGGTACGTGGCCCTGACCCTGCTGTTGTGGGGACGCGGTGTGTACTGTGGCTGGCTGTGCCCCTTCGGTGCCTTGCAGGAACTGCTGCATCAGCTGGCCCAGCGGCTGAAGATCCCTGAATACAAGTTTCCGGATGTGGTGCACGAGCGTCTTACCGCCATCAAGTACATAATCTTTGTGGCACTGTTCGGCCTGTCGCTGCAGTCCATCGGTTATGCTGCTCGGGCCGCCGAGGTGGAGCCGTTCAAGACGGCCATCGTGATGCATTTTGACCGCAGTGGAATCTTTCTGCTGTATGCCCTGGGTCTGCTGCTCATTGCGGTGTTCAATCGCAAGTTCTTCTGCAAGTACCTGTGTCCGCTGGGCGCGGCACTGGCAATCCCCGCACCGCTACGCATCTTCGACTGGTTGCGGCGGCGCAAGGAGTGCGGCCGGCCCTGCCAGATCTGTGCGCGGCAGTGCGAGGTGCAGGCGATCCGCCCGACCGGTGAAATCAACCCGAACGAATGCCACTACTGCCTCGATTGCCAGCTGACCTACTGGGATGACCATCAGTGCCCGCCACTGTCGGAAAAGCGTATCAGAAGGGAAAAGAGCCAGAAGGCGCTGGACCGGATTAAGGCAGCAGGCATGGCGACAAACCCGCCGGAAAAATAACGTATTGAACCTGCCCTAAAGAATGTCTCGCCAAAATTGATGTAGGTCAAGGTTGGCACCTGACGTCACGGTAGGATGCAAAACAGGAAAATGGTCTAACCGAGGAGAAGACGATGAAGAAACCAGCAATTTCCCGAGCTGTGTGTCTGGCAGCATTAGGCGCACTCTCACTAGCCGCAGTGGGTACTAATGCCGCCGCCAAGAGTTCCGATCACCCGGGGACAACGCCGGGCGAGATGAGCTACAAGGGGGCACCTGTACCCATGCAGGATTCAAAAGATGTAATAACTCCCGGCGCCCCGGCACTGACCGAGGCCGAATTTGCCCAGGCCAAGCAGATCTATTTCGAACGCTGTGCCGGCTGTCACGGAGTGTTGCGCAAGGGCGCGACCGGTAAGGCACTGACGCCGGATATAACGATGGGTAAGGGGACCGATTACCTGAAGGTGTTCATCGACTATGGCTCCCCTGCTGGCATGCCCAACTGGGGAACATCCGGAGACCTGAGCGCGGATGAAGTGACCCTGATGGCTAAGTACCTGCAGCATGAACCACCGATCCCGCCGGAATTCGGCATGGAAGAGATGAAGGCGACCTGGAAGTTGCTGGTGCCGCCGGAGAAACGTCCCACCAAAAAGCAGAACAAGTACAACATCGAGAATATCTTCTCCGTGACACTGCGCGATTCGGGACAGGTCGCCCTGATCGACGGTGATACCAAGGAGATTATCACTATCATCAAGACCGGTTACGCGGTGCATATTTCGCGCTTTTCCACCTCGGGTCGCTACCTGTTCGTGATCGGGCGCGATGCCAGGGTCAACATGATCGACCTGTGGATGAAGCAGCCCGACAATGTCGCCGAGATCAAGATCGGTCTGGAGGCACGTTCCGTGGAGACCTCCAAGTACCCCGGTTACGAGGACAAGTTTGCAATCGCAGGCGCCTACTGGCCGCCGCAGTATGTCATCATGGATGGCGCCACGCTGGAACCGAAGAAGATCGTCTCCACCCGTGGCTATACCGTGGATACCCAGGAGTATCATCCGGAACCGCGTGTCGCGGCCATCGTCGCCTCGCATGAGCACCCGGAGTTTATTGTCAACGTCAAGGAGACCGGCAAGGTCCTGATGGTCAACTACGAGGATATCGATAACCTCAAGGTGACCACCATCGGCGCTGCCCGCTTCCTTCATGATGGCGGTTGGGATTCCACGCACCGCTATTTCCTGACGGCGGCGAACAAGTCCAACAAGGTGGCGGTGATCGATTCCAAGCTGGACACCCTCACGGCACTGGTCGATGTGACGGAGATCCCGCATCCCGGTCGCGGCGCCAACCTGGTGGATCCGAAATACGGTCCGGTCTGGATTACCAGTGCACTCGGTAATGAAAACGTCACGGCCATTGCGACCGACCCCGCAGAAAACCCTGATCATGCCTGGAAGGTGGTGCGTACGCTGAAGGGCATGGGTGGCGGTTCGCTGTTCGTCAAGACCCATCCCCATTCGAAGAACCTGTGGGTAGATGCACCCTTGAATCCGGATACCAAGATCAGCCAGAGTGTTGCCGTGTTTGATATCGACAACCTCGACAAGGGCTTTGAAGTGTTGCCGATTGCCGACTGGGCCGGTATCAAGGGTGAAGGACCGAAGCGCGTGGTGCAGCCGGAATACAACAAGGCCGGTGATGAAGTCTGGTTTTCGGTGTGGAGTGGCAAGGACGAGGAGTCCGCGCTCGTGATTGTGGATGACAAGACCCGCAAGCTGAAAAAGGTGATCAAGGACAAGCGCCTGGTGACCCCGACCGGCAAGTTCAACGCCTATAACACCACGCACGATATTTACTGAGTCGATGTGATGTGAGTTCGGGAGGGGGGTAACACCCCTTCCCGGTTTTTTTAGGGGCATAGCCTGTAAACGGATAACAGAGCAGCTGCCACAATGAAGCAATACTGTTACAAGACGCTTGTTTTCTGCATGCTGACCGGCATGGCGGCCAGTGTTCATCCCGCGCCGGATGCAGACCGTCAGGCCGAACTGCTGTATCTCCTCAAACATGACTGCGGTTCCTGTCATGGCATGACCCGCAAGGGTGGTCTGGGACCGCCGTTGCTCCCGGAAAACCTCAGCGACAGGCCGCCGCAGCTGATGGTTAACACCGTGCTGGATGGCCGCCCGGGTACACCGATGCCGCCATGGCGCGGCGAATTGTCCGAGCAGGATGCGCAGTGGCTGGTCGAGGCCATGCTCAGGGGGGAGGGGTTGTGAGTCTGCTGATGTTCCCGTGCAATTTTCTCTGCAGGAGCGCTTCGCAAGCGCGATTCGCGGATGCGATCCGCTCCTACGTGTGTCTATTTTTGCTATTTGTACTTTTCTCAGGCCTCTACCAGGTGGCAAACGCCGAGTGCCTGATGCGTGGCACCGGTGATCTGGGCATCGTCATCGAGCGCGCCAGCGGTAGTGTGCAAATCCTCGATACTACGGCCAAAGCCAGCCTCTTCAGGGTCGGGGGCCTGGGTGATCTTTCGCATGCCTCTGCGGTGTTTTCCCGCGACAGCCGTTATGCCTATGTCTTCGGGCGCGATGGCGGGCTGTCCAAAATTGACCTGTTATGCGGCACGCTCGACAAGCGGGTGATCCAGGCCGGCAACAGCATCGGCGGTGCCATTTCGCAGGACGGTTCGCTGGTTGCCGTCTCCAATTACACGCCGGGTGGCGTGAAGGTATTTGCTGCCGATTCACTCGAACTGCTGGCTGACCTGCCCGCGCTGGACGCAACTGGCAAGCCTTCCAAGGTCGTCGGTCTGGTGGATGCGCCGGGACAGCAGTTTGTCTACACACTCTATGATGCCGGCGAAATACGCATCGCTGATCTCTCCGATCCGGCTGCACCGCGGGTGCGCAGGTTTCCTGATATCGGCCGTCTCCCCTATGACGCCCTGATTACACCGGATGGTCGTTTTTATATCGCCGGCCTGTTCGGTGAAGACGGTTTGGCACTGCTGGACCTGTGGGAACCACAGCAGGGCGTGCAGCGCATCCTGAACAATTACGGTCGCGGCAAGGAGAAACTGCCGGTCTACAAAATGCCGCACCTGGAAGGCTGGGCGGTGGCGGGTCGTCACGTCTTTCTGCCTGCAGTGGGTCAGCACGAGGTGCTGGTCGTGGACAGCCAGACCTGGAAGGAAGTCGGACGTATCGCCGTGCACGGTCAACCGATCTTCGTGGTGGCGCGACCGGACGGCCGCCAGGTATGGGTCAATTTCGCGCACCCCCTGAATGACACCGTGCAGGTCATTGATACACAGTCTCTGCAGGTGGTCCATTCCATGAAACCCGGCAAGGGCGTGCTGCACATGGAGTTTGCGCCGCGCGGTGAAAATGTCTGGGTATCGGTGCGTGATGCCGACCGGATACAGGTCTATGACACCGGGACATTTGCACGCGTGGCACAGCTGCAGGCTGAAAAACCCAGCGGTATCTTCTTTACCGCCAGGGCACACAGGACAGGGCTGTAAACATGACAGAAAAAGAAACAGCCGCAGCCATGCTCGCTATCCTGGATACACCGGCGACACTGACGGCACTGGAGAAATGCCTGCTGAATGAATATCAGCGCGACTTTCCGCTGTGCGCATCGCCATTCGCACTGATTGCGGAGCAACAGGGCGTAACCGAGGAGGCTGTCATGGGGACGCTGCAATCGCTGCAGCAACGCGGCCTGATCAGTCGTGTCGGACCGGTGTTTGCACCACAGCGTGCCGGTGCCAGCACGCTGGCGGCACTGTCGGTGCCGGATGCAGCGTTGGCGCAGGTCGCGGACCTGGTCAGCTGTTTCGAGGCAGTGAACCACAACTACGAACGTGAACACCTCTACAATCTGTGGTTCGTGGTCACGGCAGCGGACGAGGAGCAGGTGCGGCAAGTGCTGGACCGTATCGAGCAGCAGACCGGCCTGCCGGTACTCAATCTGCCGCTGGAAAAATCGTTTTATATCGACCTGGGATTCCCGTTATGGTGTTGAACGAGCAGGACCGTGAACTGATTGCCGCGATCCAGGGAGGCCTGCCACTGGTGGCAAAGCCGTATGCCGCCATCGCCACACAGCTTGGCCTGACCGAGACGCAGGTGATTGCGCGGCTGCAACTGCTGCAGGAAACCGGACTGATCAAGCGCATGGGCGTGGTTGTCAAACACCGGGCGCTGGGCTACCGTGCCAATGCCATGGTGGTCTGGGATATCCCGGACGCCGAGGTAGAGCGTATCGGGGCGCTACTGGCGGACGAGACCTGCGTGACCCTGTGTTACCAGCGCCCGCGCAGGTTACCGGCGTGGCCATACAATCTGTTTTGCATGATCCATGGACGTGAACGTGACGGCGTGCTGCGGCGTCTCGAACAAATAATCGCGTTTCATGGTCTGGAAAAGATCCCGCATACGGTGCTGTTCAGCGGCCGCAGTTTCAAACAGCGTGGTGCGCATTACGTCGACACCGGCAGGGTCCCGGCAGTGCAACGGAAGTCACATGGATAGCATCGATGCACGCCTTGTGAACTGCCTGCAGGACGGCCTGCCTGTGTGTCCGCGTCCCTTTGACGCGATCGCGGCAAACCTCGGGTTGTCCGTGGATGAGTTGCTGTCGCGGCTGCAGCGTCTGCTGGATGACAAGGTACTGACACGTTTCGGGCCGATGTACAACGCAGAAAGCATGGGGGGTGCCCTGAGTCTCTGTGCCATGCAGGTACCCGCCGACCGCTATGACGACATTGCCGGGCAGGTCAATGCGTTTCCGGAAGTAGCGCATAACTATGAGCGCGAGCATCTACTCAACATGTGGTTTGTAATTGCCACGGAACGGCCGCAACAGGCCGGCGCTGTGATCAGTCAAATCGAGCAGGCGACCGGCTGCCGGGTCTATGATATGCCGAA
Source organism: uncultured Ectothiorhodospiraceae bacterium (assembly GCA_947258515.1). Classification (GTDB taxonomy): domain Bacteria; phylum Pseudomonadota; class Gammaproteobacteria; order UBA9214; family UBA9214; genus UBA9214. Next base: position 28,526 of record CAMYIO010000017.1, on the reverse strand, counting down.
GCAGCAGGAGTTTTATGTCGGCCTGAAGCTGGCCGTGTAGGGGATGATCATGACGGCTTACCCGCAAGCAATGAACAAGGTACAGCAAGACGGCCAGCTACTGGATGCAACAGACCGACAGATCATTGTGGCCACGCAGGCCGGTCTGCCGCTGGTCGCCGAGCCGTTTGCGGCGCTGGCCCGGCAGCTGGGACTGGAGACCGATGAGGTGCTGCAGCGGGTGGCCGACATGCAGGCCTGCGGCATTATCCGCCGCATCGCCGCGGTCCCCAATCATTACGCCCTCGGCTACATCGCCAATGGCATGTCCGTGTGGAATGTCAGCGATGAACACATCACGGAACTTGGCGGGCTGATCGGTGGTCTGGACTATGTGAGTCACTGTTACCAGCGGCCACGGTACCTGCCGTTGTGGCCCTATAACCTGTTCGCCATGGTGCATGGCCGCAGCCGCGACGATGTCATGGCAAGGGTTGGCGCTATCTCAGCCCTGCTCGGCGAGCACTGTCGTGGTCACGAGGTGCTGTACAGCAAGCGCATACTGAAGAAAACCGGCCTGAGGATAAAGGGGTAAGCGCATGTTTCGAATCTCGCAATTCATGCAGGAACTGGTGCATCCCACCGCGCTGGTCGAGCGGCGTGTGCCACCCGGACCGGTTGTTATCTGGAACCTGATACGGCGCTGCAACCTGACCTGCAAGCACTGCTACTCGATTTCCGCCGACATCGACTTCAAGGGCGAGTTGTCAACGAATGAAGTCTTCACGGTAATGGATGACCTGAAGTCCTTTGGCGTGCCCGTGCTGATACTGTCCGGCGGTGAGCCGCTGCTGCGGCCCGATATTTTCGATATTTCCAGGCGTGCGAAAGCCATGGGTTTCTATGTCGGCCTGTCAAGCAACGGTACCTTGATCGATGAGCACAATATCGACGCCATTGCAGACATTGGTTATGACTACGTTGGTATCAGCATTGACGGGAATAAAAAAACACACGACCTGTTTCGGCGCAAGGACGGTGCCTTCGATGCCTCCATGCAGGGTATCCGCCTGTGCCGGGATCGCGATATCAAGGTGGGGCTGCGTTTCACCATGACCGAGGACAATGCCACCGAGCTGCCCGACATGTTGCAGCTGATGACGGACGAGGGCGTCAACAAGTTCTATCTTTCCCACCTCAATTACGCCGGGCGCGGTAACCGTAACCGTGACAGCGATGTGCAGCTCGACATCACCCGGCGTGCCATGGATCTGTTGTTCGATACCGCGCTCGGGCACGCCAAGCGTGGCGATGACCTGGAGTTCGTGACCGGTAACAATGATGCCGACGGCGTCTACCTGTTGCGGTGGGTCATGCGGCATTACCCTGATAAAGTCGAGCATATTGCGGCAAAACTGCGGCAATGGGGCGGCAACAGTTCAGGTGTCAATATTGCCAATATCGATAACCTCGGCGAGGTCCACCCGGATACCTTCTGGTGGCATTACGGTCTCGGCAACGTCCGCCAGCGGCCATTCTCGGCGATCTGGCAGGACACCTCGGATCCGATCATGAAGGGCCTGAAAGCCTCGCCACGACAGATTAAAGGCCGTTGCGGCAGCTGTCGCTACTTTAATATCTGTGGTGGTAATACCCGGGTCCGGGCATTGCAATTGACCGGTGATCCCTGGGCCGAGGATCCGGCCTGTTATTTGACTGATGCGGAAATAAGCGATATTAATGGAGCAGTGATGAACCCGGTATCTGTTTACATGTCATACTGAAGTCTGTAACAGATTCTTAATGGTGTCAGTATGAACGACAAGATAATAAACATGGACAAGGACGCAGCCGCGAACAAGGCTTCATCCAGTGCCTTTGCCGAAGGGGACTCGATGGATCGCTTCGTACGCGTCTTCGAGACCAGCGCAAGACGCTGGGAACTGATTGTCTATCCGGCCATGCTGGCCTTCGTTGTCCTGGCCGCCTACGGCTTCTTTCTTATCTACACCCTGAGCAAGGATATCCATACGGTGGCAAAGGGTATGGACCCGCAGATGGGCGAGCACCTCAGCCATATCTCGGAAAGTGTTATCTACCTGTCTGAAAATGTGCGCACCATGACCCGCCGCGTTTACCACATGTCTGAATCAGTCGAGACCATGGCAGACAGAATGATTGCGCTGGAGCACCTCGAGCCGATGCTGGCCAATATGCACGGTATGAATCTATCCATGGAAGGCATGAACCAGAATATGCGTATCATGAACCTGACCGGTGAAGCTATCCGTTATGAAATGGGCGACATGACCAACAGCATGCGACCCATGGGCCGCATGAATGACTTTATGCCGTGGTAAGACAGCCTGTTAGTGCCTGGTCTCTTGTTCTATTCATCTGTTGTACGCTACTGACAACCACCGTTTTCGCGCTTGACGACGCCGGTGAGCCGCATTACTACGACGAGTTCAATCCGGCCCTGATACCCTGGGCACCCGCGCAAGAAAGAAATATTGAGGAAGTCTTCAAGCGTTACGAGTACTACTCCATCGTGTATTCGGATAACGGCGCACAGCTGGCGGTCACTCATTACCTGAAGGGAACCGTTGCAGATGTCAGCCGCTGGCGCCGCCGGCCGGACGGTGCACTGCTACAGGCAACAGCTCCGGATACGGTGGACGCGACTGTCTCCGATAAGCTGTATCTGCGCCTCTGCGCAACGTGCCATGGTGTCGACCGCCTCGGTGGTGCCGGTCCCGCACTCTTGCCGTCGAACCTGGGTCGCCTGCGCCAGGCGGATGCGGCCACGGTCATCAAGGACGGCCGACAACAGCTGGTTGAGTTCATTTACTCGTCACCCGATACGGACCTGACATGGGACGGCGAGGCGATCAATGCCTCGCGCATATTGCTGGACAATGCTCATACCCTCCCGGACAAGCCGGTCTTTGCTGCCGATCCGCTGAACCTGTTCATGGTCGTGGAGGCGGGGGATCATCATGTGACGGTGCTGGATGGTGACCGCCTGGAACCCATACATCGATTTGCATCACGCTACGCGCTGCATGGCGGCATCAAATATTCCCCGGATGGTCGCTACGCCTACCTCGCCTCGCGCGATGGCTGGATCAGCAAGTTTGATCTGTATAACCTCAAGATTGTCGCTGAAGTGCGCGCCGGCATCAACACGCGCAATGTTGCGGTATCCGGCGATGGCAAGACATTACTGGTTGGCAACTATCTGCCGAATTCGCTGGTGTTGCTGGATGCAGCTGATCTTGGCCTGATAAAGATTATTCCCGTGGTTGACGCCGAAGGAGAATCCTCGCGCGTCAGCGCCGTCTACCAGGCGGAACCGCGCGGCAGTTTTGTCGCTGCCCTCAAGGACGTGCCGGAAGTGTGGGAAATACGCTATGACGACGTGGACTATCCGGTCAGGAAGATTCGCCTGCAGCAGGTGCTTGATGATTTCTTTTTTGACCAGGATTATCGCTTGCTGATCGGCGCTGATCGTGTAGAACACAGTGGCCAGGTGGTGGACCTGGACAGCGGCAAGCGGGTTGCGGTGTTACCGCTCGATGGTATGCCGCATCTGGGTTCCGGTATCACCTGGGAATACCGGGGACAGCCGGTGATGGCAACGCCTAACCTGAAGGACAGCAAGGTCACGGTCATTAATATGCAGGACTGGAAGGTGATCCGGGAGATAGCGACGCTGGGCCCGGGGTTTTTCATGCGCAGCCATGAAAATACCCCGTATGCCTGGACGGATGTTTTCTTCGGCCCCGACAAGGATGCCATGCATGTGTTTGACAAACGGACACTCGAAATGGTGAAAACCCTGCGTCCTGTTCCGGGCAAGACATCAGCGCATGTCGAATTTACCCGTGATGGCCGCTATGTGCTTGTCAGTATTTGGGAAATAGACGGTGCACTGCTGGTCTACGATGCAGCGACGCTCGAGGAAATCAGGCGTATCCCGATGAACAAGCCATCGGGCAAGTATAATGTCTATAATAAAATTCATCGCTCCGCCGGTACCAGTCATTGATGTGACTGCTGGCATGGAGGATGTGTAACCGGCTGAGGCGGTAGTTTGGACCGCCATCACGGCACAATGAGTTGCTGCGGAGGCCATATTTTTATGTTTTCATGAGAAAATCACAACAATTTTAAAGGAGAACGGTTATGTCATTAAAACCAGTATTTTTCAGCATTATTGCGGCAACAATGTTGCTCCCCGCTGCCCGGGCTGAAGAAAGTCCGGCAACAGCTGCACCTGCAGCCGCGCCAACGAGCCCGATGGAGGAGCGAATCCGTACCTATCGCGAGCAATTCGACCAGCATGTTCAGCAAAGCGGGTCGCTGCGTGAGCAGCAACAGGCGGAGATGGAGCAACAGCGCGCTGCACGCGATGCGCAGATGAAAGATGAACGTGCTGCACGCGATGCGCAGATAGCGGAACAGCGTGCCGCGCACCAGGCGGAAATGGAGCGCATGCGCGCGCAACATCCCGTGCGTGATACGGAGATGGAGGAACAACGTGTTTCACGCGAGGCGGAGATGCAAGAGCAGCGTGCCGCACGCGATGCGGAAATAGTAGAACAGCGCACTGCACGTGAGGCGGAGTTGCAAGAGCAGCGTGCCGCACTCGAGGCGGAGATGGAAGAGCTGCGGGCTGCACACCGGGCGGAGATGGAAGAGCTGCGCGCACAGCGCCCGGCACGCGATGCGGAGGTGGAAGAACAGCATGCCGCACACCAGGCGGAAATGGAGCGCATGCGCATGCAGCGACCTGTGCAGGGGCAACGCCCCCGGACCGAGCGCGAGCTGGCGATGCAGAAGTATCGGGAACAGCAGCAGGCGTATTATGAAAAACAGCAGCAGCAGCGCGAGGAGCGGCTAGCCAAACGGCGCGAGGAAAGACAGAATGACCTGGATGCGCGTATGGAAGCCTTCCTGCAACAACGTGAGGAACGCCTGGAGAAGTTGATCAAGGAACAGGAGTCCATGCGTACCCGGGCTGAAGATCGGCGCAATTATCTGCTTGAAAATCAGGAAGATATTTTCAAGACCATGCTGGAGCAACAGGATGATGTGGCGAGCCGCCACGAGGAACTGCGCAAGCAGGCAGAAGAGCGTCGTAACAGGATGGCCGCCATGCGTGCCACTATGATGAATATGCCACCGGAAGAACGTATGGCGTATATGGAAGAGCATCGCAGCGAGTTTGTTGATGAGCAAAGCGCGCCACCGGCACCCGCCGGACGACCTGCATTGCCGCCGTGGATACAAAACCCGATGCGTCCGTCATACCCGCCAGCCCCGCCGGTACGCTAGCAACCCGGGCTTGCAGGGTCAGGCTGGCAGTGAGTATTCTGCCAGCCCGTCAGCTGGCATTCCGGATTCCCGCTCAGCGGGGTCGTGATATAAAAAGCCAGCGCCACGGCAACCCCGGTTGCCGATGACGCTGGCGTAAACATGACGCCCGCTGAAAAACCAGACCCGGCGTTATGTACTTCCCTGTATTAATCGACTTTTACCGACTTGCGGTGGGTCTTCTCCAGTTTGGGTAATGTCAGTTCGAGAACCCCGTCCGTGAAGGTCGCCCTGGCCTTTTCCTCGTCTACTGTGGCTGGCAGTGCCAGGGTTCGCAGGTATTCGCTCCTGCTCAATTCACGCCGGTAGTACTCGCCTTCTTCCTTTTTTTCCTCATGTTTTGTCGTTGCCTTGATGGTGACGCTGTGTTCATCAACCGTGATGTCTACATCATCCTTGTTGACGCCGGGGAGTTCTGCCCGGACAAGTAACTCGTTATCCCGGTCAAGCACGTCAACCTTTGGCAATTGAGTACCCGCTGCTGTAAACGTACCAGCCGGTTGCGGCCACTCCCAGTTGAACGGGTGCAGCCAGCCGTGCCGTCCAAACTCGGTAAACCAACGCTCCATCTCGTCCCACGAACCCGGCCTGTCTGTGGCGGGGTGGCGCGCCAGTGTTTTCTCCCGTTTACGGGTGTCATCTCTGGTTACCATGTGGCTATCCTCCTGATGTGTCTATTCACATCTCATGCTGTATATATAGCATATATCCCGCTATCCGCCTTGATGGCCGTCAAAAAACACGTCGCCAGGCGGTAAATAAAATGCTGTTATTTGTCTGCTGCCCGCGTCTGCGGCATCGCCTTTCGCAGTACGGCGTATATGCCATAATGCCGGCATGACAGGCACCCCGGATGCTGCAGAAAAGCAACAACCCACGCTGAAGCGCTCGTTGTCGCTGACGCTGGTGATCTTCTATGGACTGGGTAATATCATCGGGGCCGGCATCTACGTACTGCTGGGTGAGGTGGTGTCACATGCCGGTATGTTTGCACCGCTCTCCTTCCTGCTGGCATCGTTACTGGCCTGCCTGACCGCGTTTTCCTATGCAGAACTGGTTGCCCGTTACCCGGTCAGTGCCGGGGAGGCCGTGTATGTGCAGGAGGGTCTCGGTTTGCCAGCACTGTCCCGGCTGGTCGGACTGCTTGTCATCATGGCCGGTATCGTCTCTGCAGCAACCATTGTCCGCGGCTTTGCCGGTTACCTGCAGGTGCTGGTGTCACTTCCTGATGTGCTGGTGATGCCGTTGCTGGTGTTGCTGCTCGGCGGGCTCTCGGTATGGGGTATTGCCCCATTCCATGGGCGGGCTTGTTGCTCGTTATACAGGTGGCGGCCCCCGGCCTGTTGCAGGTGCGGCCCGAGATGGCGGATTTCAGGCCGCTGCTGCAGGGTGGTGTGTGGTACGGCGTGTTTGCCGGCGGTTTTCTCGCCTTTTATGCCTTCATCGGGTTTGAGGACATGGTGAATGTGGCCGAGGAGGTGCGCCAGCCGGAGGTCAATCTGCCGCGTGCAATCCTTGCCGCCTTGCTGCTGTCGACGCTGCTGTATTTCATGATTGCCCTGGTGGCGGTGGCCAGTGTGCCGGTTGAGACGCTGGCCGGGGTGCAGGCTCCACTTGCCCACCTGTATCAGGTCGTGACCGGACGGGAACCGATACTGATCACCCTGATCAGCCTGTTTGCGGTTGTCAATGGCGCACTGATCCAGATCATTATGGCGAGCCGTGTCTGCTACGGTATGGGCTGCAAGCGCTGGCTGCCGCTGATATTTTCCAGGGTGCATGCAGTGACGCGCACCCCTGTGGTGGCCACGGTCAGTGTGTCGACCGCGGTGCTGGTGATGGCGCTGTACCTGCCGATAGAAACGCTGGCGAAAGCCACCAGCTATTTTTTACTGCTGGTATTCTGTCTCGTGAACCTGTCACTCTGGCGCCTGAAACACAGGGACGAGCAGCCTGCCGGTATTGTCTGTGTGCCGCGGTGGATTCCGGCAGCCGGGTTTATTGCATCCAGTGGCTTCGTCCTGCTGCAAGCGCTGTTCGATCTGCGCACATGACGCTACTGTCCGTCATCAGGTGACGGGACGGCCGCGTTTTTTGATCTCCTGCTCGACCTCGCGAGTCGATACCTTGACCAGCAGCGTAAGTTCCTCGCAGAGCAGTGCCAGTATATCGTCCTGTGCAAGCACGCCGACCAGTTCGCCCTGGTTGGAAACGACCGGAACCCGCCGCACGCCGCGCGCGCGCATACGCTGCGCGGTATCGAAAAGACTGTCATGTTCACAGACCTTGAGCACGGCAGTGGTCATGACATCACCGACGGTTACGGTGTCCGGGTCAACATTTTCCGCAAGTACTTCTATGACGATGTCGCGGTCGGTCAGTATGCCGACCGGTTGCGGGCGATTGTCATGTTTCTCGACGACGATAAGGCTGCCGACATGCCGGTCACGCATCAGTTGTGCCGCCTCGGAGATATTTGTTTCACGGGCCGCGGTAATGACTTGGCGGTTGCAGAGTTCTCCAGCATTCATAGGTCTCTCCCACTGTGTCCTGCAAACGAACTATACTGGCGATGCTTGATAACATCACTGACTGGGACCAGTATAGGGCGCGTTTTTTACCGCGGCGTTGATCCACGTCAAGACAGGACGCTGTGGCAGTGCCATCGTGACGTCCGTGGTTTGGCTGGCGGGAAAGCGTGCCGGCTATTCGCGAATAACAAAAAGGCAGCTCAGATGGGACATAAAGTGCAGAATGGCAGTCCGGTTGCAGCACAGCTGCCGCTGGTCACTGCCCTGCAGAATCCGGCTGTTTTTGAGCATCCGGTGACTGAACTCCGGCTGCTGGAGACGCATATATCCTGGGTTATCCTCACGGGAGAGTATGTCTACAAGATCAAGAAGGCAGTTGATTTCGGTTTCCTTGATTACTCGACACTGCAGAAGCGCAGGTTCTATTGCCAGGAAGAGTTGCGGCTGAACCGGCGTTTTGCGCCGCAGCTGTACCTTGATGTGGTTGCTATCAGCGGTACCCCTGAACGGCCGTCACTGCAGGCCGGCGGAGAGCCGCTCGAGTATGCCGTGCGAATGAAACAATTCCCGCAATCAGGACTGCTCAGCACGCTGGCGGCGAACAACACACTCACACCGCAACACATCGATGCGCTTGCCCTGCTGGTGTCCGACATGCATGCGTCAGTCGCTATCGCTGAAATGCACCCTGACAGGGGCCTGCCTGACGATATTCATCACTGGGTAATGGAGAACTTCGAGCATATACGCCCGGTATTGCCTGACGCACAGCTGCAGCAACAGCTGCGGCAGGTAGAAGACTGGTGTTGCCGGGAATTCGATACTAAACGGGCCGTGCTTGAACAGCGTCGCCGCGACGGGTTTGTGCGCGAATGCCACGGCGACCTGCACCTCGGTAATCTCACCCTCATCGATGGTCATATCACCCCGTTTGACGGCATTGAGTTCAATCCGCAGTTACGCTGGATTGACGTCATCAGCGAGCTCGCATTCCTGGTCATGGATATCCGTGATCGCGGTTACCCGTCCCTGGCGGTGCGCCTGCTGAATACCTGCCTGCAACACACGGGTGACTACGCCGGTCTTGCCGTGTTGCGCTATTACCTTGTCTACCGGGCGCTGGTGCGCGCCAAGGTCGCCGTGCTGCGCTTGCCCCAGACACGCTCGACACTGGATCAACATAATGTCTGGTACGAGTACAGGTCCTACATGAAGCTGGCTGCAGACTATGTGCGGCCGCCACTGGTTGTGCTGATCATCACGCACGGCGTGTCGGGCTCGGGCAAGTCATATTATGCCGCTCAACTGGCCGAGCGTATGGGCGCTATCCAGGTACGTTCCGATGTTGAGAGAAAGCGTCTGCACGGTTACGCCGCAGCTGCGGATACACAGTCCGCTATCAGGGAAGGCATTTATTCAGCAGATGCCAGTGTGCGCACCTACGAGCAGCTTGCCGAGCTGGCTCGTACAGTGACGGGTGCAGGCTACCCGGTTATTATCGATGCCACGTTCCTGCAATTCGTCTGGCGCGAACACTTTCGCCAGTTGTCGGTCTCCATAGGTGTGCCGTTCGTATTGCTGGATTTTGAGGCGGACAGGGAGACGCTGTGTGAGCGACTGCGCAGTCGCCAGACGGCTGGTGGCGACCCGTCAGAAGCCGGTATCGAGGTGCTGGATGCACAGCTTGCATCGCAACAGCCATTAATGCCGGACGAGATGGCTGCTGTACTCGGTGTGGATTCAGGTATGGATATCCCGATAAAAGACCTGCATCGCCGGCTTGTCGAGAAAATACAGGCCATGGCGGCAGACGGGTAGCGGGGCAGGGGGATGTCGTTGATTCGTAACTGATCAGTGCTGTCATTATAAAAGCACTTCCGATGGCCGATATATCTGGAATAAAAGGGGTATAGTGTACTATCGGAAATGTACTGGCTTTCATTCAAAAAGAAAAAGGAAAAACCGGTAACTGGCCTGATCCTGCCGGGTGGGGGTGCACGTAATGCCTACCAGGCAGGTGTGCTGAAGGCGATTGGCGATATGTTGCCGGAAGATGTTGAAAATCCATTCCCGGTGATTTGCGGGACTTCCTCGGGCGCGCTCAATGCGGTATTACTCGCCAGCAGCGCGACCCGTTTCCGTGAAGGCGTTGACCGACTCTACGGTATCTGGGCGAATTTTCACGTCGGCAAGGTTTTCAAGACCGACCCGTGGACCGCGATAAAGAGCGGCTTCCGCTGGACATTCACCTTTTTAGGGCTCGGGCTGGTAAAGCGACAGCCGGAATCGGTACTGGATAATTCACCGCTACGTCACCTGCTCGAAAGTCACATCCGCTTTGCGCGTATCCAGCAGGGAATCGATTGCGGTGCCCTGGATGCTGTTTCCATAACCTCATCGGGTTACACCAGCGGTTTGTCGGTCACGTTTTACCAGGGCAAGGAGGGACTGAAGCCCTGGAAACGTACACGCCGTATCGGGCAGCCGACCGAGTTGACCCTGAATCACCTGATGGCCTCGTCGGCAATACCGGTGCTGTTTCCCGCAGTAAAGTTGCGTAATGAGTATTTCGGTGACGGCTCCATGCGGCAAACGGCGCCACTCAGTCCGGCACTGCATCTGGGGGCAAATCGCCTGCTAATCATTGGCGGCAGAAATCCCCGTCCCGACACGCCGCCGGATGATGCCAGAAGTGTTCCCTTTCCGACATTCGGTCAGATTACCGGCTACATCTTCGATACCCTGTTTATGGACAGCCTGGATGCAGATATCGAACGGCTGCGGCGCATCAATCACACTATTACCGCGACCCGCGACAAGCGTGTAACCTACCATGATACCTCGTTACGCCAGATCGATTACCTCGTGATCTCGCCGAGCATGGATATCCGCGATATCGTGGAACGCTATGTCGGCAACTTTCCGCGTTCCGTGCGCATCCTTTTAAAGGGCATCGGTGCACTGGCACGCGAGGGCCGACCGCTGATGAGTTACCTGATGTTTGATGCGCCCTATTGCAAGGAACTCATGGAACTCGGATACGAGGACGGTATGGCGGCCCGCAAACAGGTATTGCACCTGCTCGGCTATGAAGAACTGGCGGAAGAAATACCAGAGGAAGAATCCGAAGCTGCAGGTTAGCTGCTGTTCCGGATCGTCATCAGGCAAGCCTGTATTGAACACGCTTAGCCATATCTAACAGGTTATTGCAGCTTGCAGCTTGTATCTGCAATACTGCCGCGCGATGAAACATCAATCCCCTGAAAGGCCGGGCCTGGATCCACTGCTCGCTGACAGCCTCTTTATTCTGGGTTATGCCATGCTCTACATCGGCGTGCTGGCCATCCTGCGTGGCATCCTGATCCTTGTTAATCCCGACCTGGCAGGGGGTGTCCCGTTCACGGACCTGGCGCGTTCATTTCTGGTGGGTCTGCGTTTCGATCTGATTATTACCAGTATTCTCGCTGCACCGTTATTGCTGGCGCTGTTGCTGCCCAACGGACTGGGAACGCGCAAACTGGCACTCGTTTGGCTCGGGACCTGTGCAGCCGTGACGCTGTTTGCGGGTGTCGCAGAGCTGGAATTCTACCGCGAGTTCCATACCCGGTTAAACAGTATCGCACTGCACTACCTGGAAGAGGACCCGGCCACGGTATCCAGCATGATCTGGCACGGATTCCCCGTGGTGCGCTACCTGCTGTTATGGCTGGCGCTGTGGCTGGTATATTTTTTCAGCCTGCGCTGGCTTGATCGGCTGACGCCTAAACGGCCACGGCAAGGTTATCGTGCGGCATTGCGGCTGCCTGTTTTTATACTCATGGTGTGCCTGGCCGCCTGGGGTGGACGTGGCACGCTGCGCAGCGGTCCGCCGCTGCGCTGGGGGGATGCGTTTCACAGCCAGCATCTGTTTGCCAATCACCTGGCACTTAATGGCACCTATACCCTTTCAAAAGCCGCGATGAATAACCACCAGGAGCAGGCCGACAAGTGGTTGACCGCGCTACCGACGGATACTGCCGTGACCCTTGTCAGGGATATGCTGCTTACACCGCAGGATGAATTGCTGGAGCCGGAACAGTATGTCTTGCTGCGACGCCATACGCCGGTCAATCGCCTGCCGGCACCACCGCGAAATATTGTGCTCATCATGATGGAAAGCTTTTCCGGTGAGTTCGTCGGCGCGTTTGGCAACGACCGGGGTATTACACCGGAATTTGACAAGCTGGCGACCCGGGGACTGCTGTTTGACCGTTTTTTCTCCAACGGTACCCACACACACCAGGGTATGTTTGCAACGGTCGCATGCTTTCCGAACCTGCCCGGTTATGAATACCTGATGCAGCAACCCGAGGGCCAGAACCTGTTTTCCGGCCTGCCGGTACTGCTCAATCATCGGCGTTACAATGATCTCTACATCTACAATGGCCACTTTTCCTGGGACAATCAGCAGGGCTTCTTCCGCAGCCAGGGCATGTCGAATTTCATCGGGCGCGATGATTTCAGGGATCCGATCTTTATTGATCCTACCTGGGGCGTGTCGGACGAAGATATGTTCAACAGGGCGCTGCAGGAACTGGACGGGATGCCGGCTGACAAGCCTTTTTATGCGATCTTGCAGACACTGTCCAACCACACACCCTACGCCTTGCCGGAGCAGTTACCGGTCGAGCCTGTCACAGGCTTCGGAAAGCTGGATCTGCACCTGACGGCACAGCGTTATTCCGACTGGGTGCTGGGGCAGTTTTTTGCCCGCGCGGCAGATTCCCCCTGGTTTGAAGACACACTGTTCGTCATCCTCGGCGACCATGGCTTCGCCATAACGCGGCAACTTGCTGAAATCGACCTGTTACGCTTTCGGGTCCCCATGCTGATCCTCGGCCCCGGTATCCGCGAGACCTACGGCGCGGTCAATCACACCGTGGCTACACAGACCGACGTCGTGCCTACCGTGGTTGGACTACTGGGTGAACCCTTTGTGCACCAGTGCTGGGGGCGTAACCTGTTGTCGCTGCAGGATGATGATCCGGGGGTGGGCGTTATCAAGCCATCGGGTAGCGACCAGACCGTGGCGCTGATCCGTGGCGACCAGCTGCTGGTCAAGCCCCCCGGCGGTAAAGAGCTGCTTGGCCGCTATGCGCTCTATCCCGATGAGTTCTACCATCTCGAAGAAGATAATGAACTCAACAAGGAGCTCTCCGCTGAACTGGCGGCCTTTATCCAGAGTGCGCTACAGAGCTTGCGTGATAACCGGTCAGGTGTCCCCCCGCAGCAGGCGCAATAACAGGCAGGGACGCTATAATGCAGGCCTTGCCTCATGGGCGATGACTACATGGAAAGCGGGTGTTGAGCAGGCAGTTCATCTTACTGGTAACGGTTAGCATCGCGATTGTCTGGTTTGCCCTGCTGGGCCACCGTGACCTGATTGATCCGGATGAGGGCCGTTACGCCGAGATACCGCGCGAAATGGTTGCCAGCGGCGACTGGCTGACGCCACGCCTGAACGGCTTCAAGTATTTCGAGAAACCGGTGCTGCAATACTGGGTTACCGCCGCTGGCTACACTCTGTTTGGCGAGAGTAACTGGTCAGCGCGGTTGTGGCCGGCATTCGTCGGCTTTCTGGGCGCGCTCTGGGCCGGTTACCTCGGTTTGCGCCTGTATGGGGAAACAGCCGGTTTCTATGCCTTTGTGATAACTGTCAGCGGTTTGTTGTATGTTGGCATCGGTCACATGCTGTCACTTGATATGGCACTGTCAGTTTTTACCGCCATCGGTGTGGGCAGCCTGGCACTGGCCCAAAGCCGGCGTGCGGATCCGGTCTGGCTGCGTCGCTGGATGCTGGCAGGCTGGGCGGCGCTGGCGCTGGCAATGCTGACCAAGGGACTGATTGCGCTGGTACTGCCGGCGGGAGCGGTGTTGTTCTACAGCGTGTGGCAGCGCGACTGGATACTGTGGCAGCGCCTGCATATCCTCAAGGGATTTTTGCTGTTCCTGTTGATCGCGGCGCCCTGGTTTGTTGCCGTCAGTCTTGCCAATCCCGGGTTTGCGCAATTCTTCTTCATCCATGAACATTTCGAGCGTTACGCGACGGATGTACACGAACGTGTCGCGCCGTGGTGGTATTTCATTCCGGTGTTTCTGGCCGGTATTCTGCCCTGGACGGCCGTGGTTCTGCGGAGCCTGTATCGACCACTGCTGCAGGCAGGCAAACGCACGGCAGCCGGTTTTGACGCGGAACGTTTCCTGCTGGTGTTCACGATTTTCGTACTGGTGTTTTTCTCGCTTGGGCAATCCAAGCTGGCGTCCTATATACTTCCGGTGATGCCGGTGGTGGCGGTGCTGGCCGGCCGACAGCTGGCAGCGGTCGGCTATCGAAGAATCGATGCTTGGAGTCTGCTGGTGATGGCAGTGGCCCTGCTGGTGTGCGCATGGCAGGCGGACCGATTTGCCAGTGACGTCACTCCGGTCGCCATGTACAGGGCATACCGGCCCTGGTTTATAGCGGCGTCGTTATTGCTGGTGATTGCCGCGGTGGCAGGATTCAGGGCACGGCCAACAAAACCGGCTCATATCGCCACGATCGGCCTGCTGGTGTTGCTGGCGTTCCAGCTGCTGGCGTGGGGGTTCCAGTCGTTATCCGGATCGCGTTCCAGCCGGGAACTGGCCATGGCAATACAGGCGCATGTCCCGGAAGGGACGGTAGTGTATTCCGTTGCGAACTATCCGCAGTCACTGCCATTTTATTTGCAGCAGACCATAATACTGGTAGCGAAAAAGGACGAAATGAAGATGGGCATTAACCTGGAACCGGAACGCTGGATAGCTACAACGGAAGATTTTCTGCATCAGTGGCAGCAACATGACAAGGCTGTTGCTGTCTTCAGAACGAGAAGCTTCGATCGTTACCGGGAACTTCTCGGACCGGTACAGGTTATTTACAACGGTTTGCGCCGTACAGCGGTAGTGAAGCAATGACGCTGCCAGCCTTTAGCCTCATCATGATCGGCGTTTTGCTGAATGCCGTCGCGCAACTTGCATTGAAGGCCAGCGTGAAAGACACCGGTGTGATTGAATTGAGCACCGGCAACGCGCTACCGGTTGCGGGTCAGCTGATGGCAGAGCCCTGGTTATGGGTCGGTCTGTTTTGTTATGGCATCAGTGTCATTGTATGGATACTGGCGCTGTCCCGTGTCGATGTCACCATCGCCTACCCGATGTTGTCCGTGGGCTATGTCGTCAATGCATTCGCGGCCTATGCCCTGTTAGGCGAGGCACTCACCCCGGGTCGATTGGTGGGGATCGGCATTATCATCCTTGGCGTGACGGTACTGGCACGCTCATGACGATGTTACCGTTCACGCGGCCTGCTATCGGGGAGGAAGAACTGCAGGCCGTACGCGAGGTGCTTGAGTCCGGCTGGATTACTACCGGACCGAAGTCGCTGGCGCTGGAGCAGGCACTGGCCGACTATGTTGGCGGCGGTGTGCAGGTGCGCCTTTTTAACTCGGCGACCAGTGCGCTGGAGGCTTCACTGCTGGTGGCGGGTATAGGTCCGGGTGATGAGGTCATTGTCCCTGCAATCAGCTTTGTTGCGACCGCCAATGTCGTGTTGCGTGTCGGCGCGCGTCCCGTGTTTGTCGATGTCGATCTGCGCAGCCGCAATCTTGATGCCGCTGCTGTCGCGGCAGCAGTGACCCCGCAGACGCGCGCGGTCATTCCGGTGCACTTCGCCGGCCTTGCCGTGGACATGGAGCCGCTGTACGCGCTGGCAGAAAAACATGACCTGCTAGTGCTCGAGGATGCGGCACAGGCAATCGGTAGTGAATACCAGGAAAGGAAAGTCGGTGCCAGCGGTAACCCGGTGTGTTTCAGCTTTCATCCCAACAAGAACATGACCACCATCGAGGGCGGTGCCGTCGCCAGTAATGACGCAGACTTTCTGGATCGACTGGAACAGGTGCGCTTTCACGGCATGGATAAAGACAGCGAAGGCAATATCGATATTGTCGCCTGGGGTGGAAAAATGAACCTGCCGGATGTCAATGCGGCCGTAGGCCTTGCTCAGCTGGCGAGGCTTGACGGCTTTAACCGGCGGCGTCGTGAACTGGTGCAGCAGTATTTCCAGCGGCTGTCGGCCAGTGACGTGCTGGTGTTGCCGGTCGATGCAGCAGGCCACAGCTGGCACATGTTCTGTGTCTGTATCGATCACAACGCGCTTGGCAAGACCCGCGCCGGGATACTGTCGCTATTCAACGAGCACGGTATCGCCGTCGGCACTCACTATCCTGCCATACACCTGTTTTCCCTGTATCGCCAGTTTGGCTATGGCGTGGGTGATTTTCCTGTCGCCGAAAGGATCGGTGAGCAGACCCTGACACTGCCACTGTTCCCGGCAATGACCGAGGCAGATGTCGAGCAGGTGTGTGCGACAGTGACTGCCATTGTATCGGGTCGACTATAAACCCGGATTGAGTAGCAAGAGCACGCAGATGAAATCAATGCAGCAGCCTGAACTGTCAATCATTATTCCGGTGTACAACGAGCAGGATGTGTTGCCGCTGCTGTTTGCACGCCTGTACCCGCTGCTCGATAACCTTGACCGCAGTTATGAGGTGATGCTGGTCGATGACGGCAGTCATGACCGCTCACCCGGGCTGTTGCGCAAGCAATACCAGGAACGGCCGGATGTGACGCGCGTGGTGCTGCTGCGTGCCAACGCCGGACAGCATGCGGCGCTCACGGCCGGCTTTGAATACTCGCAGGGGCAGGTGGTTATTACCCTGGATGCGGATTTACAGAATCCGCCGGAAGAAATCCCCAAGTTGCTGGTGGAGATCGACAAGGGGCACGACTATGTGGGCTCCATTCGCAACATGCGTCGTGACAGTCGCTGGCGGCACTGGGCCTCGCGTACCATGAACTGGTTGCGGGAGAAAATCACCAGTATCCAGATGACGGACCAGGGTTGCATGTTCAGGGCCTATGACCGGGAGATCATCCAGGCCATCCTGGACTCGCGCGAGTCGCAGACCTTTATTCCCGCGCTCGCCTATACCTTTGCCGGCAACCCGGTCGAGGTTGTCGTGGAACACGAGGAACGCGCAGCCGGTGAATCAAAGTATTCACTGTTCAAGTTGATCCACCTGAATTTCGACCTGATGACCAGTTTCTCGATTGTGCCGCTGCAGATGTTTTCGCTGGTCGGCATGGGCATTGCCGTGATCTCCTTTTTGTTCGTGATCTATCTCGGCGTGCGCCGGCTCATGATCGGGCCGGAAGTTGAAGGCGTTTTCACGTTATTTGCAATCGCCTTTTTCCTGATCGGAATACTGTTGTTCGGTATCGGTATGTTGGGTGAGTATATCGGCAGGATTTATGTGCAGATACGCCAGCGTCCACGCTTTCTGGTTGGCACGGTACTGCAGCCGGGCGAGGACTCGCAGGACAGCAGCGAGTCATGAGTGGCTCGCCAAAGCGTGTCGTGGTGTTTGCCTACCATGACGTCGGCGTGCGTGGTTTATCCGTGCTGCTTGCGCTCGGCCTTGATATTCGACTGCTCGTCACACACCTGGACGATCCCGACGAGACCATCTGGTTTTCCAGTGTCGCGGAACTGGCAACACTGAACGATATCCCGGTGATTACACCGGCAGACCCGAATGCGGCAGAGGTGCTTGAACAGGTGCGCGGATGCCAGCCGGACCTGCTGTTTTCGTTTTATTACCGCCATATGCTCGGCGCGGAACTGCTGGAGATTGCCGCGACCGGTGCCTATAACCTGCACGGTTCCCTGCTGCCGAAGTACCGTGGCCGGGTGCCGGTTAACTGGGCCGTTCTGCACGGTGAAACGGAAACCGGGGTCAGCCTGCACCGCATGGAGATCAAGCCGGATGCCGGTGCGTTAGTTGACCAGCAGGCGGTGGCCATTTTGCCGAACGATACCGCGCATGTCGTGTTTCGCAAGTTGACGTGTGCGGCAGAACAGCTATTGCTACGCTGCGTGCCGTTGCTGCTGCAAGGCGGTGCACAGGAGACCACGCCGGATCTGTCAGCCGGCAGCTATTTTGGCGGTCGTCGGCCGGAGGACGGCCGCATCGACTGGCATAAAACCGCAGCCGCGATACATAACCTGATCCGGGCCGTGGCCCCCCCCTATCCGGGTGCTTTTTTCGATACGCGGGGGGGACGGTTGCAGGTGCTGGGCAGCTATTATCGTGCCCGACCGGCTGTCGGACAGACGCCACGCATCTACTGGCAGGATGGCCGTTGCCGGGCAGACTGCAGCGACGGTCAGCAACTTGAACTGACCCGTATTGCCGTTGATGGCGAGCCGCTGGATGAAGCGGCCTTTCTGGCGCGTTTCGGCACGGCGGAACTGGAACTTGTTTGAAGGAATTCTTAAAGGAGCGCTTGCATGAATATTCTGATCCTCGGGGTGAACGGTTTTATCGGACACCATTTGTCAAAACTGATTCTTGAAACGACATCATGGCATGTCTATGGCATGGACATGCAATCGATGCGGGTTGCCGACCTGATGGATCACGAGAGGTTCCATTTTTTTGAAGGTGATATCACCATCAACCACGAATGGGTTGAGTACCACATCAAGAAATGCGACGTGGTGCTGCCACTGGTGGCGATTGCCACACCGGCGACCTATGTGCAGGACCCGCTGGCCGTTTTCGAACTGGACTTCGAGGCGAACCTGCCCATTGTGCGCAATTGCGTCAAGTACAAGAAGCGGGTGCTGTTCCCCTCGACCTCCGAGGTCTACGGCATGTGCACCGACAGTGAATTCCATCCGTACGAGTCGACACTGATGCTGGGGCCCTTGACCAAGCCGCGCTGGATCTATTCCTGTTCCAAGCAGCTGATGGACCGCGTCATTGCCGCCTATGGCCAGCAACAGGGTTTTGACTACACCCTGTTCCGGCCGTTTAACTGGATCGGCCCCGGGCTCGACAGCCTGCACACACCCAAGGAAGGCAGTTCGCGCGTGGTTACCCAGTTCCTCGGACACATTGCGCGCGGTGAACCGATCAAGCTGGTGGATGGCGGTCAGCAGCGTCGCAGCTTTACCAACTACAGTGACGGTGTGGCGGCCCTGGTGAAGATTATCGAGAACAGGGACGGTGTGGCAAGCGGCAAGATCTACAACATCGGTAACCCGAAGAATGACCTGTCGGTGCGCGAGCTGGCGGAGATGATGCTGGAAATCGCCATGGAATTTCCGGAATACGGTCCGGGGGCGAAACAGGTGAAGCTGGTGGATGTGAGTTCCTCACAATACTATGGCGAGGGCTACCAGGACATCCAGACGCGTGTGCCATGGATAGAAAATACGCGACAGGAGCTCGACTGGGAGCCGCAGGTGGACGTGCGTGAGGCACTCAAGGGTATTTTCGAGGCGTACCGGGGTGAAGTGGCCGAGGCGCGTGCCCTGCTGGATGATTAGTACTGGTTCAACTTCTATATAGATATTTTTAGCCACGGAATCCACGCAAGGACACGCAATGATTTCTTGTAAAGCAGTTATTTTTCCGTGTTATTCGATGGATGCCGTGGCCATTAAATAATAGCGGCTACTTTACTGTGTTCGTTCGGCATCCATTGCTATCACCCTGGAGGAGTACGCGTGCAGATTGCACTGAAGGTTGATGTCGATACCCTGCGGGGTACGCTGGACGGCGTGCCGGCGCTGTTGCGCCTGTTCGACAAGTTCCAGGTTCGGGCTACCTTTTTGTTCAGCCTTGGACCGGACCATACCGGTCGTGCATTGCGGCGGGTGTTTCGGCCGGGATTTCTCTCCAAGGTACGGCGTACCTCGGTGGCTAGCCATTACGGCCTGAAGACCCTGATGTACGGTACATTGTTACCCGGGCCGCACATCGGCCGTCGCGCGGGACACGTCATGCGCGAGGTCGCTGCTGCCGGTCATGAGGTCGGTATCCATTGCTATGATCACATACGCTGGCAGGATTTTGTGGCCAGAAAGGATGCCGAGTGGACGCGGCGTGAAATGCAGCGCGCCTCGGATGTGTTTCAGGAGGTATTCGGCCACAAGGCCGGGGTGATCGGTGCGGCAGGTTGGCAGATCAATGCCCATGCGCTGGCGCTGGAAGAAGAATTCGGTTTCAGCTATGCCAGTGACGTTCGCGGCGAGTCGGCCTTTTACCCGTTGATGGAGGGTGTTAGCTCGGCTTGTCTGCAGATTCCGACCACGTTGCCAACGCTCGATGAATTGATTGGCGTTGATGATATCTCTGCTGCCAATGTGCACAAGGCGGTGTTTGAGGCCAGTCGCAAGGCGTTG
Source organism: uncultured Ectothiorhodospiraceae bacterium (assembly GCA_947258515.1). Lineage (GTDB taxonomy): Bacteria > Pseudomonadota > Gammaproteobacteria > UBA9214 > UBA9214 > UBA9214. The sequence goes on along the minus strand of CAMYIO010000017.1, from coordinate 8,324 downwards.
CCCGATGGCCACGTCTACACCCTGCATGCCGAGCTGGAAGGCATGGCGCTGTCGCCCGTTATGCAACGCCTGCTGGCCGGCTGGCAGGCGGCGGGCGATACGCTGGGGACCTTGCGGGATAGCAGTGCAACCCTGGATCGTGCCGCCATACCGACAAGGTCGGTGCTATGGGGTGAGGTGCCGGGTCGCTCGGGTATGCTGGCCGTGCAGGGTCCCGCCCAGGGCTAGCGGTGCATGCGGTCCTGGCGGCGCCAGCGATTGACAATATCATCTATATCGAGGTCCCTGGGCCCGGCGACCCAGTGACGGAAGAAGTCGACACTGGAACTGTTCGGTGGCGGGTCAGGTTTGTAGAGCTGTACCCGCGTGGGCAGGGGTACCGCCAATCCCATGATCATGGCCTCACCCTGACCCAGCGACGACAACACATCGATAAAGTCACTTTCTGCCTCCGGCACCAGGTTACGGACATAGTCCTGGTCGTCCGGGTTGGTGAGGCGCAGGCAGACGAAAGTACTGCACTGTGCCAGCACGGTTTCGGATAACTCATGTGGCCGCTGTGTGACCACGGCGAGACCCACGCCGTATTTACGACCTTCCTTGGCAATGCGTTGCATGGAACGGCGCGTGCCTTCGTACTGCGAACCACCCTCACGCGGGATGTAGGCGTGTGCTTCCTCGCACACCAGCAGCAGCGGAAATTCCTTGAACTTCGGATTCCAGTAATTGAATTCAAAGGCAAGTCGACCGATCTGCGCGGTCACCACGGGTCGTACGTCGAACGGTACAGAACTCAGGTCGATAATCGTGATCTGCGCCCTCGGGTCGCCGAGACCGACAAAATCGCGCAACAAGCCGGACATGGTCTCGGATGAGGTGCGCCGCTTTGGATTCAGCAGAAAAGCGTAGCGCGCGTCATTCATGCGGCTCTGCAGGCGCATCAGGAACTGGTCAAACATGCCGGCGAGTGCGCCCTTTTCCTTGCCAAAGTTGGAGGTCATCTTGTTGGCTTCTTCGAAGTAGGCATACAGCTCGACCAGTGAGAAGTAAACCGGCGAATCAATCGAGATATCACCAATCTCCAGATGCTTGTTGGACTTATTGCGCAGGTCATGGATACTGTCACGCAGGAAGGCCATTTGCGAAGAAGCAGAATCGTCGCTGCGATCGATAAGCAGGTCCACCAGCTCGGCGAAGGTCATCAACCAGTAGGGGATCTCCAGTTCACGTGCATCGAGATAACGGGTGACCTTGTCATCAAACGCATGCTGGCGATTGCCTTGATTATCTTCCCAGCTGTACTCACCATGCAGGTCAAGAAGAATGATGTGCGCCTTGGGCATCGACTTGACGGCGCGTTGCAGCAGGTTGGCGACGGTCCATGACTTGCCGGCACCGGACTGGCCGAGTATGGCGAAGTGACGTCCGAACAGGGCGGCCGGATCCAGGCAGACATCAATGCTGTGGTCGGCCGAGGCAACGCCGACGGCATAACCCTGGGCGCGGAACTTGACGAAGATGGCCTCGACCTCTTCCTTGTTCACCGTGTGAATTTCTGCACCTGTGACAGGATATTTCTTGATTCCGTTCTGGAAAACCCCGCCGCGGGAGACCTCACCCAGCGGAATCATCTTGATGGCCTTACGGCTGCCGTTGCCGCTGGACGCAGGGATTTCCTGCATTGATTTGACGACGGCGAGCAGTTTGATGTCACCCTGGGTGATCGCGATGAAGGAACCTGGCTGGCCACTCATATCGCTGTCAGCCTGAATGGCTATGCGTGGCAGTCGGCCTTCATTGGCTTCAAGCAGTGTGGCCTCGAATGCGCCGGTTTCTACTTTGGTAACGTGCCCTATCAACGTTTTCGTGTACGGTGTCATTGCCGGGTATCCCCTGGACTGATCGGAAATGAGCAGCCCGGACAGTATCCATGGGCAACTCTATCGAGTTAACGGCAGCAAGGCAGCTATATTTAAACCTCCACCCTGCTGCCGCATCCGGCAGTCTGTGTCTCAGTAGCGACTCTGTATTCCGGGCCGGTACAGGTTTCTGAACTGCTGGCGGTAGTAGACCACGGCACTGTTGCCCCCGGCTTTTACATCGAAGATCTTCCAGCCGTTGTTGCCCTTGTAGAAACGGAACTCCAGCTTGGTCGGGATGCCATTTGGCTGCATGATCCAGGCACTGACCCGGACATCGTCGCTGCCTTGTCCGCGTGGTGTGAAGTAGCGGATAGGCTGGTTGGTGTAGCTCGTCAGTTTCTCTGCCAGCGTCGTCATGAAGGCCAGGGTAATCTTGTCTTGCAGACGCGCGCGCTGTTCGGGTGTCATGGTCCGCCATGCGGGGCCGGCTGCCCAGCGGGCCATATAGTTGAAGTCAAAATAGGGTGCCACATCTGATTCCAGGAAGGTCCTGGCCTGCTCGGGATTCTGTGCGCCGCCATTGCGGATGAATGCGGTCAGCTTGTTAATGCCCGTCCTGACGATGTTTTCCGGTGCGGAGGTTGCTGACTGGGGTGCTTGATAATAAGAGCGGTAAGGTGCAGCGTTGACGGTGTGTGCGAGTATGGAGGAAACGAGTACAAGTAAAACAGCCAGTAGATTAGCTTTCATTGAGGCCTCTGCAGTTGCGCTGGGTGTTTGGAAGAAAGACAGGCTGGCAATTGCCCGCCTGCGACTTCCGTCTTATACACCAGACGGCCACCTGATTCCAGCGCATGCGCAAGAAACGCACGCGCTGGTCAGGCTTTGATACTACTGGGCTGCAGCCGGTGCTGCGGGTGCCGCGGGTGCAACCGGTGCCGCGTAGCCATAGGGCGCAACGCCATAACCCGGATAGCCGCCATAGCCATAGCCGGGATAACCACCATAGCCATAACCAGGACCATAACCACCGTAACCATAACCACGGCCATAGTAATCACCATAACCACGGCCATAGCCACGACCACGACCATGTCCGCGGCCGCTGCCACTACCATACATGTTGAAGCCGAAATCGCCATCACCGAAGAAATCACCGAGGCCATCGCCCCAGCCATCACCCCAGCCGTCGTTGTAGCCCCTGTTACCCCAGGGACCCCAGCCGCCCCACGCATGGGCGGATGTGACTGGAAGAGCGACCAGCGCAGTCAGTGCGGCGGCTGCCAGTGTCAGTTTCAATGTTTTCATAGAGAATTCCTCCTGTAGCAAATATTTTGTCTAATCGAGACAGCGACAATTTTCTGATAAACAGCAGCGAAATAAATTGACCTGCGTCAAGATAGTGTCAGATTTGTAGGGATATTCTTCCCGCTGGTGAAACTTCGACCGTTCAGGCTAGACTCGCTGCATTGGGGAATCTACACAACAGACAGGACGACTGGATAGAGTGATGCATTTGATAATTGGCTTGCTGCTGCTGGTAATAACCACTGTCGTTGTGGGTGAACCCAGGGGCGGGGAATTGTATTCGGCGCATTGTTCCGCCTGCCATGGCGATACCGGTGGTGGCGGTGTCGGTGTGCCCCTGTCACTGCCATCCTTTCTGGACAGCGTTGATGATAAATTCCTGCGCATGACCATCCGCCATGGGCGTCCCGGTCGGGTGATGCCAGCCTTTAGCCAGCTCAGTGATGCCCAGATAGACGCCATTGTGCGCTTTATACGCAGCTGGTCCAAAGAGCCGGCACCTGAATTTTCGGACGAGCCGATCCGTGGTGATGCACAGCATGGCAAGCAGCTGTTTGCCAGTGAGTGTGCCGACTGTCACGGTGAAAAGGGTGAGGGCGGGCGGGGGACCGGGGTGACCTTCTCGCGCAAGCGGGACCTCCCGATTACTCCTCCGGCGCTGAACAATCCGGGTTTCCTGGCGGCGGCCTCGGACGAGATGATCAGGCATACCCTGAAGACCGGCCGTCTTGGCACCCCCATGGACTCCTTTCTGGCAGATGGGCTTTCGGAGCAGGATATTGACGATCTGGTCAGTTATGTACGCTCCTGGGAAAAGCAGTTGCCGGTGACCGAGAAGCGTGCGGTGACGGTTGCGGAAACCACGATTTCGGTCGAGTCACCCTATACGCTGAAAGAGACCATCGAAAATCTGAAGGATGCGATTGTCAGCCAGAATTTTATCCTGATCCGGGAGGACACCCTCGAGCACGGGCTCGTCAGGGAGGGCGAGGAGGACCCGTCGGAAGTGATCCTGCACTTTTGTAACTTCAAGTTTCTCTATGAGGCGCTCGCCGTCGACCCGCGTGTCGGTATGTTCCTGCCATGTCAGGTCACCGTGACCGAAGTCGCCGGCAAGGTAACGGTGGCAACCATCAATCCCCTGTACCTGAGCCGCCTGTTCAACAACGCTGAGCTCAGCGAGTACTGCGAGAAGATGCACGAGGTGTATGCCCTGATACTGGAGGATGCGACGCTATGAAACATTTACCTGGCGTTATCCTGTTTACCTTGTTGCTGCTGCCAAGACCGGGTATTGCCGAGGACATGATTATGACACGGTCCGTGCTGGCATTCCCGGAAGCCATGCTGGCATTGCAGGAGTCCATTGCCGCTCATGGCTATACCGTGTCACGGGTACAGCGTATCGATATCGGTCTGACCGGTATGGGTTACAAGACAGACAAATACCGCATTGTGTTTGCCGGCAAAATAGACGAGATCAGGGAGCTTACCGACAAGGCCCCGCAGCTGACGCCGTATCTGCCGCCGAAGATATCGATCTTTGCTGAAGGTGATCAGACCATCCTGGTGACCATCAATCCGAAACGGTATGCCGAGATTGCGGGTGATGCGATTGCACCGGTCTTTTTTGATCGCTGGGAAAGTGACTTGCGTTCGATCTTCTACGATGTCAATACTGCCCGCTGACGCGGTGTTTCAGGTTTCAGACCAGAAAAGTGAGTACTGTTTGCCGGGCAGGAATGCCCGGTAAACCGGTGCGGGCAGGGTGCCCGCACCAGAGCGGGTTTTACTCTTCGTCCTGTTCAAGCGCTGTGGCGATGAAGGCTGATGCGCCGCTGCTGTAATTACCGGCTACCTCTACTTCGTCGCCCGCCGAAACAGCCGGCAGAACGATGCCGCTGACGTCCACCGTGACACCGGCAATCACCAGTGAATTGACATCCGCTATGCTTTCCACAGTGCCCTCCAGTTCGTCTTCATCACCATTGACGTCGTCACGTTCCAGCTTCACCGCAATCAGCTTGCCGCTGCCCGGTTCAAGGTGGGCATCGACTTCAATGTAATCACCGCTGTTCAGGTCATCCAGGCCGAAAAAATGTTCCGGCAGCAGTCCTTCTTCATCCTGTTTGTCGATCAGCAGGGTTGAGGCAGTGACATGGATGGTCACGCCAAACAGCGTAACGCTGCCGGGTGGATCATTAACCGCTTCAAGTGTACCTTGCATCCCGGTGTCATCATCGATACCCAGCTCGATTTCATCAGCCAGTAATTCACCCTCGGCATTGAGTTCGCCTTCCGCCTCGAGATAGACACCGACCATTATGTCACCGGCATTGCCGTGCTCGATCGAGGTGCTGTCCGTAATGATGATTGTATGACCCCCGATCTCGAATGCCGTGTCCGAGTTTACTACGGTAACGATACCGTTTAACTCCACATCGTCACCCTCATCACCGTCCAGGTCCATGTCACCGTCATCTTCCAGTTCAATCTCACTGGCGATGAGTTCATCATCAAGGTTGAAACCGGCGGTGCTCTTTACTTCGACATACTGGCCGTCACTGAGCGTGCCGTCGGGGAGGCTGTCGTCAAACAGCGCGCTGCTGAAATCGACCGTCAGTCCACCGAGGTCAAACGTGCCGGCCGCAAGGTTGCTGATAATGCCCTTGACCTCGATTTCTTCCCCGCCATGTGTAGCCAGCTTTACTTCTATACGTGTTGCAAAGACCGTTCCGTCGCCCGTTGAGAAGCCGCTGACCTCGACGACATTACCGGTGGCAACCTTGTCCACGCTGTCAATGGCGGCAACGTCACTTTCAAAGACGCTGGTGGATTCGACGATGACGGTTTGTCCCATGACTGTCATTGTGCCGGTGCCATCTGCGGCAACATTATTGGCGTTGACGATGCCTTCGAGTTCATCATCAAACTCGATATGTTTGGCGGTGCCAGTCTTGCCATCCGCGTGCACCGTTCCAGTGACCGTCACGACCATACCGACGGCCAGTCCGTCTTCGTCTTCTATGCCGTCATCGCCGTCATCCAGCGAGAAACTGCTGTCATCGGTTTCGAACTCCACGCCATCTACATACACGCTGCCGAAACCGGTGACCACGCCGGAGGTGATTATGCTGCCGCTCGTCGCCGTGCTGCCCTCAGATCCACTGCCTCCGCCACCACAGGCGGTGAGGCCGATAACGCCGGCAATAGCGAGAGAAACGGTGGTGATTTTCAGCTTTTCATTCATGGCTTACCCCTAAATATCCTGTTAAAAAACATAAAAAAATGCTTAATTACACGTAATGGTTGAATAATTGCGTTATTTAGGTGGGAAATATTTCCCAAATATTGAGATTGATGCTATCATGTCTGTTAACGTCGCGGCTGAACTCTTTGGCAGTAATGTGATCATGTTCACAATACCGCCGGTTTTCGGGATAAAAGATTGACGCGTAGTCATGCAGTCACCTCTAAACACGCGGGTACAATTGGTACAGGAATGAGCACAAAACATCAGCATGCACTCTTCTCTGCGATTCGACTGCTACTGCGACCGCTGGTACGCATTCTGATACGCAACGGTGTTGCACACGGGGCATTTGCGGAGCTGACGAAGAAAGTCTTTGTGGATGTGTCCTTCGATGAATTTTCACCGGAGGGCAAGAAACAGACGGTATCGCGTGTTTCGGCGCAGACAGGATTAACGCGCAAGGAGGTCAAGCGATTGCACGAATTGCAGCAGACTGATGATACGTCCAGCCAGGCGCGTTATAACCGGGCAGTGCGTGTGATCAGTGGCTGGATGAATAACGCCAGCTTTCTTGATGACGACGGAAATCCGGCCGACCTGCCAATGAACGGGGAAAGCCCTTCATTTGAAGCACTGGTCAGGCAATACAGCGGTGACGTTCCGACCAAGGCCATGTTCTCCATGCTGGTGGATGCAGGAAGCGTGCAACAGGTCAACGCCAATGTCCGCCTGATACAGCATGCTTATGTGGCCGCCAGTGACCCGGTCGAGAAACTGGACATCCTGGGGAGTGACGTGTTTGAGCTGATTACGACGATCGATCACAACATGACGGCTGATCCCGGGGAGCTGCGGTTCCAGCGCAAGGTTTCGTACGACAACATAGACCCGGATTCATTGACCAAACTCAGGAAAATGTCAGCCAGAAAAGCGCAGACGCTGCTGGAACAATTGAACAGACAGTATGCAGAACATGAGCTGGAGAACAGCAGCGACCAGGGGAAAACGATCAGCCTGGGTATTTATTATTACGAACAGGATTCATCCGGGGAGCCATAACCATGATGACGCAGATGCATAGAGGATTCATTGTCGTTGCCACGCTGGTATTGAGCGCACTCATCGTTGCCTGCGGAGGCGGCGGTGGCGGTTCAGTGGCCGGTGGCGGTATTGGCGGTACCGGTATCACCTCGGGTTCTGTAACCGGTTTTGGCAGTGTCTTCGTCAACGGCATCGAATTTGAAACCGATGGTGCAAGCCGCACGGTCGATGATCAGACCGATATCAGTAATGGCACAGATGACGACACGGTGCTGGGAATCGGCATGGTGGTCAACATTGTCGGTACCGTCAATGCTGACGGTGTGACCGGTACGGCAGACAGCATTGAGTACGATAATGACATCGAGGGCCCGGTGGCAGCCGCACCCGTGGAAGACCTCGACGGGGTGACGAAGACCTTTGCTATTTTCAATGTCACGGTGGTGGTTGACCGCAACTCAACGGTGTACGAACAAACAGACTACGACAGCCTTGCGAAAAATGATTTGCTGGAAGTCAGCGGCTATTTTGATGCAGTCGGCCAGCTGCTCGCTACCCGCGTGGAGAAAAATGGAGTGCTGGTCCTGGGTGTCAGTGACGTAGAGATCAAGGGGGATGTCGGCGGCTTTGATGGTAATTTTACCTTCATGCTGGGTGGCATCACCGTTACCTTTGATGGCACAACCGAGTTTGAGGACTTGCCGGGTACGGTAGCCGATGGCCAGTATGTCGAGGTCGAGGGCATACTGGGAACGGCAACCTCCATAGCAGCCAGTCGTATTGAACTGGAAGAGGAAGGCTTCGGTGACGACGTCGGCGAGATCAACCTTGAAGGCATTGTCACGGCCTTCAATGGTATC
>CAMYIO010000016.1 GCA_947258515.1 uncultured Ectothiorhodospiraceae bacterium | reverse complement strand
CGGGTCTGTCCAGCCCCAGATGTCGTTGCCCTTCTCGCCGGAGCCGGCGCCCATGTCTGTCAGGGTGAGCTGTGAGAGAAATTCGATATTGCTGGCATCGAAGGGACCGCCGGTGGCCGCAGCGCCGGAATTGAGGTTGCCCTTGCCGGCATGCAGCAGTTTCCGTCCCGGGTGCGCTCCCGGGGCCCTTGAATGCACATTGCCCTGCTCTGACCGTGGCGCTTCGGAACCCGGCTGCGGTTCTTCATGCGCAAACAGGGGTTGTGCAAGAAATATGAGTGCAATCAGCAGGCTTGAACGGTTCCGGGACATAAGAAAGGCCTGATGTGATTAATGCAGGAATTGCGGGACAGTCGTCCAAGCGTAGCACAGAATAATGGAATGGCCTTGAAGTCGACAGGCATCGAGGCGCCTGTCTGGTTGACGCTGCCGCGGATATGACGTCAGCGTGGTACAGGATCATGCAATGAAGCTGAAGGAACCTTCAATAGGCCTTGTTGCGACTGAGATGATCAAGGCGGGCCTGCTGGTCCGCCAGATCATATTCGAGTTCAACGATCTCGTCTTCGACACTGTTCATATCCTGCTGCAGTTCGTTGAGTTCGTAGACGATCATCACCCGCCGATCGGACTTGATGCCATCCGCGATCAGCGCTGCCAGTTTCTCTGCCCTGTCGTCTTCCAGGCTTGACAGCGCTTGTTTGCGCTGCTTGATATCTGAATGGGTCTTGTTGACTGCCGAACGTGCCAGATAGAGTTCCCGGCCGGTGTTGTAGCCATCGCGAAAATCACCTTCCAGCGCCACCGGACACACTGTGGCATAGCCGCGTCCGGCATTACCAAGGTGGTAACCATTGCTCGCAGTGCAGTATTGCCGCAGGCCTTCGTGGCGGCCGGCGCGGTAGGCATCCAGGTCCGGCACCACGGCATGTTTTGCGCAGTCCTCGCGGTACTCGCCGACCTGCGTGGCGGACTTGCCGGCGACACCGTCCTGGTAGCCAATCAGGCGCCAGTCGGCAAGCATGCATTCGTCCTTGTTGAGTGTGGCACAGCCTTGCAACAGTGCCAGCAAGGCCAGTATGGCGCCGCTAAAGAGTCGTTTATGTGTGCGTGTCTCAATCATGATATTGCCTGCCCTTTTGCCCCGTCAGTGCGCCGCAGTACGGTCGCCGATACCCTTATATAACGTCAGGTGGCAGGAAATTCTGGAGTGTGCCCGGATCTGCAGGGGGCATGCGACCTGCCGGGGAGGGTGCGGATCATTCAGACGGCGTGCAGGAGTTTCTCGGGGATATCATAGCCGGCCTGCTGCATGTGATGGAGGATCAGTTCAACGGCCGAATCCACGTCAATGCGGTCGGTATTGATGACAAGGTCATAGTTACTGCAGTCATTGATGTCCTTGCCGTAAAGCTGCTGCAGGTAATCTGCGCGCCGGCGGTTGACCTTCTTGACACACTCCCTGGCGGCCTTGAGATTAAGTTGTTTGCGCTCGGCAACCCGGCGCGCGCAAACATCACGGCTGCCAATGATGCGGATACGCAAGGCCCTGCCGGGCCCGAGTATCAGGTGGGCACCGCGGCCAACGATGACACCGCCCTTCTTCGAGATGTTGAGGACAACCTTCACCAGGTGGTGCAGGTAACGCTCCTTGGGATAAGACTTGTTCTTGAAGAGAGACTTCCACGGCCTGCTGTGTACATGCTCGAGGTTCTCATCGAGTCGTTTTACCAGTTTGTCATCCAGGTCGGCGCGTTTTGCCACCCCTTCAAGGATTGCGCGGTCGCAACATCTTACCCCGAGACGATCGGCAAGTGCCTGGCCAATCTGGTGGCCAAGCGAACCGTAGCTGCGCGACAGGGTGACCACATAGCTCGCCTTGCGCGCCTGCACGGCCTTGTCTTCAGCCGCCTTGCGCGCCTGTGCGAGCTCAATACCGATCAGCGCCTCGATCAGTCTTTCTACACTGCATTTCATAAAATCATCACCTTGCTGAAGGTACATTTTATAGTATAAATGGCACTCTGGACACATCACTTCACAGCATTGCCCACCTTGCTCGCTGCTCCCACTGCACGGCACTCGCAACCTCCGGATTTATGTAATCACACAGGTTCCCGGTATGCTTGCAAGCATGCACTGGATCAGTCTGACATTACTCTCGGCCTTTTTCCTGGCCACGGCGGATACCCTGTCGAAGCGTTACCTCAGTCACTATCGCCCGGGGGAACTGGTACTGGTGCGCTTCGGGGTATCCGGCATACTTTTAGTACCGCTGTTGCTGTGGCAACCGTGGCCGCAATTGTCAGCGGTTTTCTGGGGATGGATAGTGGTCTCCCTGCCGCTGGAATTGATCGCGATGTGGCTGTACATGCTGGCCATTCGTGATTCGCCACTGTCACTGACCCTGCCCTACCTGGCCTTTACACCGGTGTTCAACACACTCACGGGTTACCTGTTACTGGGCGAAACGGTCAGCTGGACAGGCTTCTCGGGCATTCTGCTGGTGGTTCTCGGGGCCTGGCTGCTGAACCTCAAGGCGGCACAGGGCCGAACCGGACTGAATGTACTGGCTCCGTTTCGGGCCATCACACGCGAGCGCGGCTCACGCCTGATGCTGGTAGTGGCGGCGATCTACAGCCTGACATCCGTGACCAGCAAGGCGGCAATGCTGCAGGTGACACCGGGATTCTTCGGCGCCTTTTATTTTGTATTACTGGGTACTGCCTCTGTGCTGCTGTTTGCCTCACGGGACATATCCAGCTGGCACGCGCTGGGCCGGCATCGCGTGGCACATCTGGGCATTGGTCTGTTCATGGCGGCCATGGTGGTGGCGCATTTTTATGCCATTGCCCATATCGAGGTGGCCTACATGGTGGCCGTGAAACGCACCAGTCTGCTCTTCGGACTGCTTTACGGCGCCTGGTTGTTTGGCGAAACCGGGTTACGGAAAAACCTGCTGGCGGGGTTGCTGATGGTGCTGGGCGTGTTTCTGATTGTCAGTTAACCTGATCATTGAAAAAAGTCTTATTGCAATGATCGGCTTAAACCATACAGCAACGATCCTGGTCATGGTAACCTCCTGTTCTTGATGCAGGACTAATTAACGACCAGCCTGTCGTTGAGCCAGGCCTGCGCAAAATCAATATGCACACCGGAGTCGACACAGGCGAGCAACGGTGCGAATACTTTTTTCATGTCATCACGCGCGCGCGTCAGGCAGTGCGATAACAGCCAGTCAATATCCAGATCCATGCTGCCTATCTCGGCGTTACGCTGGTCAGGATGACTGACGCAATGCGGTGAGGACGCGACACCCAGCAGCAATGACAGGGCCACGTTCATCTCAATGGGAATATCAATACTTCCAATTTCCGTGTCAACCGCGACAGTGTCGCTGTCGAGTACATCCTTGATGAGCCTGATGGTATAGCTGATGATGTCGCCACCAGACTCCTTCTCAAGCAGACGGTGCTGATAACTGCTGATCTGGTTGGCGACGCCACGACCATACTGTTCCCGAACCAGTTTCAGGTAGGTGACCAGTTGGTAAGCCCTGATACCGGTGGTAAATACATCACGGTAAGCAGGGTCGACATCCTGCTCTTTACATGTCTGTTCGAAGGGATCTCCAAGGCGCGAAAGGTAATCAATAGGTAGCACGGCGAGGCCGTATATACCGACATTTATTTTACTGTTAAGCACAGGATTCCTGCTCTGTGATGGAAGAAGTCACGACATGCGACCCCCGGGTGGACAAACAATAGTCATTAATTGATATGATCAGCTAATCAGTTGGTGCCAATGACTTGTCAGTAGATACAGGAATGAAGACATGACGGCTATAACGACGGAACTTACCACGCTCAGCAGTGTATCCGCCCTGCTCGCGCAGACCTTGCTCGGCCTGGGCCATGACCCTGCACCCTTGCTTATGAAGGCCGGTATCGCATCGGGGGATGTCGGCAACCCGACGAAGCGCATACCCACAATCCGCATGCAGACACTGTGGCGGCTCGCGCTGCAAGAGACCGGTGATCCAGCCCTGGGCCTGGTCGTCGCGAGGCACTTTCAGCCGGCGGCATTACACGGTCTTGGCTTCGCCTGCCTCGCCAGTGACACGCTGCATGATGTTCTTCGCCGCCTGGTGCGTTATTCCCGGATACTGATCGACATGCCCGATTTTCAGCTGCAGGAAACCGAAACAACCACTGATCTGCTGGTGCAGACTCCGGACCTCGGTCCTGATTTCGTGCACGCCGCCATGGATATGGGTATGGCCATCTTTCTGCGCATCTGCCAGATCACTGAAGGCACTGACATCCTGCCGGAGCATACCTGCCTGGCACGCCCGACACCGGCGAATACAACTCCGTATAAAACAGTGTTCGGCCCGAACATTGATTTCGAGGCCGGCACCAATAGCCTGTGTTTTGACAAGGCGCTTGCGCATGCGCCCCTGGCTATGGCACATCCGGAGCTCGCGCGCCTCAATGACCAGAACGTCATCGATTATCTGGCTCGCTATGATCGCAACAATATCACCATGCAGGTGCGTTCCAGGATAATCGAACAACTGCCGGATGGCAGACCCAGTCAGGGGGATATTGCGTTCAAGCTGAATACCAGCCTGCGCAGCCTGCAGCGAAAACTGCGCGAGCAGGACACCAGCTTCAAGGAACTGCTGAGCAATACACAGCAGGAACTCGCACTCGTCTACATACGCGACTCGAATCGCAGTATTGGCGAAATAACCTTTTTGCTCGGCTTTTCCGAGCCAAGCAACTTTACCCGTGCCTTCAAACGCTGGACCGGGCAATCACCGGCTGAATACCGGGAGCAGCACACACGACAAGGTAAAACAAGGGAGCACGGCGGCAGTTAACCTGCTGACTCCTGTCGTTTCACCTTCTCGTAGATTTCTTCCCGGTGCACCGGTACATGCCGGGGAGCATTTACGCCAATCCTGACCTGATTACCGCTGATACTCAGCACGGTCACCGTCACATCATCGCCCACCATCAGTTTTTCATTTACCCGCCTTGTTAATATCAGCATCGTTGCTACTCCATGTCCCAGAGGTTCTTCCTGCCGGATTGGTAGACGCAATTATGCGCAGCGTGAGGAGGGAAGTCCGTGTCTTGCCGTGCCAGTTTGTTGTCCGGATACGTCAGACGGATGCCGATGCTGCAAGGTTACGGCTGCAAGCTCTCAATGTACGCTTGCAGCTGCCCGCCAGCGTTGATATCGAGAGCTTTGAACTGTATACCGACGTGAAAGAGGTCCTGCGCAAGACGTTCAGAGTGAATAATCCTGGCACCGGTCTTGATCGCGGTTACGCGTTTACCGTCAGCTGGCAACTTGAACTGGACGTCAATCTCGACATCCATGATCAAGCCGACGGTTCTCTCACCATCCGGGATGAGCTCGTTGACGATATCCTGGGAACAGCTGAATTTCAGCCCGCCAATCGAGATATCAAGTACTTGTACAGTGGACAACCTGCCACCCGGCTGTCCCACTTCGCAGGTCAAATCCGCATGAATACGATGGTTCTTTCTATTGCTGCGAAAATGCTGTTGCGCATCTGTGTACGAAATCACGTGTCTTGTACCCGCCCGCTGATCCGGCATCCCTGTGGCCCTGTCGCCAGCCTGTTATGCCTGTTCACTGATCTAAAAAAGCGTCAACATAGGCTGCAACCTGATAAAGGTCAAGTACACAGCCCGGATGACCCCGTCTGTCGGATGATCCACTCCCTTACATGAGCGGGTGTCATCGCGGGCACACCGAGCACATTGATGGAGACATATTTTACACCTTGTTTATTAAGGCTATATACCGCCCGCATTGTTTACGCTGGTAATTTGACACAAAGATCATTAGCATATTAGTGTTTTTTAATACTTGGCATAATTCCATGAAACGACTGGCCACAGAAGCAAGCTACTTCCTGAACCGTATCATCGCTGGCTGCTTGCTGGTACCGGGCATACTCTGGTCGCTCAACGAACTGCTTGCACGCTACCTTACGGATACGCAAACCGTGTCGCTCATGGACTATTACCTGCAGTTTTACAGCCGCCTGGACAGCCCGCTCACCTGGCTGTGGCTGCTGTTGCCGTATTTGCTGTTCCTGCTGACCCGACCCCGCGCCCGCGTGAAGACCGAAAAGGCACAGCCATCGCTGCACAAGGCCGCCAGCAAGGGGCACGAAGAAATTGTCAAGGTGCTTGTCGATGAAGCTGCCAAAGTGCATACCACTAATGTTCGCGGACAATCACCGCTGCACCTCGCCGCCATGACGGATAACGTTAAGGTTGTGCGCATGCTGATCGATGGCGGCGCCGACATCGATGTAACCGAACCCGGAAATAGCATCAGGCCCCTGCACAACGCGGCAACCAATGGTTGCGCCCGTGTCTGCGAGTTCCTCCTCAAGCACGGTGCCGACATGGATGCGCAAACAGCTCAGGGTGACACCGCCCTGCATCTCGCCGCAACGAACAGGCATGCCGATACCGTGTCACTGCTGCTAAGCTTCCACGCCAACCATGCGCTCGGCAACAATGCCGGGGTCACGGCTGAACAGATTGCCACCGCCAGGGGATATGAAGGCATCGTTGAACTGATCCGGCAACACAGCAGCAACGAATGGCCGTATCCACGATTGGCGTACAGCAACAGTCGTTAAGCGTTTTTTTTGCGTGCCCGGAAGTTGATCCTGCGACTGTGGCTTACGGAAAAAACCGGCCACAATCTGCAGCGACTCTGCTAAGGTTTCAGCCTTAAACCCTGACTGGAGCATCACGGGATGAGCTTTAACCACTGCCGCACACTCCTCAGCGTTTATTACCTGTTCTGGCTATCGGCCCTGCTGGCCTTGCTATTGCTTGCGTCCTGCTCGAGCTCACCGCCTTCAGTCACCGAGGAGCAGTCAAAAATAGACTACGGGGTACTGCTGACGATGCCGGAAGAACCTATCCTGTTCGATGAACAGGTAAGACCGGTCCTGGAAAAGCGTTGCGTGGTCTGTCACGGTTGTACGGATGCACCCTGCCAGCTAAAGCTTTCCTCATATGAGGGCCTGACACGGGGTGCGAGCAAGGACAGGGTCTATGACGGCGCCCGCCTGTCGAGCACGCCGCCCTCCCGCCTGTTCATCGATGCGCAGACTACGGCCGAATGGCGCTCGAAAGGGTTTCACACCGTGCTCGCCGAAAATGCCGGCACTCCGGAAGGAAAGCTAGAGCAATCTGTGCTCTACCAGTTACTGCGCCTGAAACAGCTGCACCCGCAACCGAAGGTTGGCATGTTACCCGACAGCATGGATACCGGCCTGGATCGGGAGCAGGTCTGCACCACGCGCGAGCAGTTCGACAAATATGCAAAGCAACATCCCGACTGGGGTATGCCCTATGCCATGCCGAACCTGAGCGATGACGAGTACCGCACACTGGTACACTGGCTGGCACAAGGGGCACCGGCACCGGCGGCGCAGCCACCTTCCAATGTCGCACGTGAACAGATCGCACGCTGGGAGACCTTCCTGAATGACTCGTCCCTGAAACAACAGCTCACCAGCCGCTACCTCTATGAACACCTGTTCCAGGCCCACATCCATTTTGAGGGCACACCGACGCGGGAATTCTACCGACTGGTGCGCTCCAGCACGCCACCGGGCGAACCCATTCAGGAAATTGCCACGGTCCGTCCCTATGACTCGCCGGGCAGCGCACCGTTCTACTACCGCTTGTGGCTCAACCCCGCAAGCATCGTGGCCAAGACCCACATGGTTTATAAGTTTTCGGATGCGCGCATGGCGCGTTACCGCGAACTGTTTCTGCAACCTGAGTACAGCGTGACCGAACTGCCCTCGTATGATGTCACCATCGCATCAAATCCGTTCAAGTCCTTTCGGGATATCCCGGTGAACTCACGCTACCGCTTCCTGCTCGACGACGCGCACTTTATTATCGAGGGCTTCATCAAGGGACCGGTGTGTCGCGGCCAGATCGCACTGAACGTCATCGAGGATCGCTTCTGGGTGGTGTTTGCCGATCCGGATGCGGGCATAGCCACCAACAGCCCGGAATTTCTCGATGAGATGTCCGACTACCTGGATCTGCCTGCTCAACATGGCAGTACGCTGAGAATCCTGAAGGTATGGAGAGATTACGCCCGACGTCAGAATGTCTATATCAATGCACGGCATTCCAGGATTTTCAAAACAGGACAGGATGCCGGGGACCTGCAGGATGGCATGCGCTTTATCTGGGATGGTGACGACCACAACCCCAATGCCGCACTCACTATCTACCGGCATTTCGACAGTGCCTCGGTAGAAAACGGTTTCGTCGGCGAGTTCCCGGACAGCGCCTGGATTATCGACTACCCGCTGCTGGAACGCATTCACTATCTGCTGGTGAGCGGCTTCAATGTCTATGGCAACACCGGTCACCAGTTGCTGACGCGTCTGTACATGGATTTCCTGCGCATGGAAGGCGAAGACAATTTTCTTATCTTTATTCCTGTCAGCAACCGCAAAATGATTCTGGACTCCTGGTATGTCGGTATCCGCAGTAACATGGAAAAGTCGATGGGCAACAGGGACTGGCTGGAGATCGAGACCTTTGACGGATACAAGACCGATGATCCGCAACGCGAGCTATACGAGGCAATTATCGGCCGGCTGGGTCCACTGGCCGGCGAACCGGCTTACCTGTACCGCTGCACGGGAGATGCCTGTGTAGATCCGGCAGCCGGTGAGATCGAACAACAGGCGGACGGGGCGATGCGTACCATTGCCGGCATCAGGGGCGAACGACTGCAGGTCTTTCCTGACGTTGCCCTTGTACGCATAAAAACCGACAAACCGGCAACTGACCTTGCCTATACCATTATCCGCAACAAGGCCTATCTGAATGTGACCTCCATGTTTGCCAATGAAAGAGACCGCGACATGACAGACATCGAACACGACACCCTGACGGTCGTCGAGGGCATTGAAGGTTCCTACCCGAATTTCTTCTTTGTGGTTGAAGCTGCCGAGCTGGAAGACTTTACCAGCCGTATTATGGCGGTACGGTCACGCGATGATTACGAACGCCTCGTGGGTATCTACGGTGTTCGCCGTACCAGCGATACCTTCTGGGAAAGCGCCGACTGGTTCCAGGATTATTATGCGCAACAGGAGCCGCTGTTATACGGCATCCTCGATCTCAACCGCTACGCCAACCGGTAACCCGTTTAATGTCCCCGCCATAATCCAACCGGCATAAATAGAATCCGGTGCAGGAGCGCTTCGCAAGCGCGAATCGCGGACGCGGTCCGCTCCTACAGGTAGCGCGTGCAGATTTCGATCAGGCTACCTGAACCGGGATAGCATTCCGGGACTCTTTAATTCGGTTGTTCTCGTCCAGGTAGACCAGTGTCGGTTTGAAGATGCCGGCTTCCTGCTGTGAGAGCACGGCGTAGGTGCAGATGATAATGCGATCACCCGGGTTGGCCTTGTGCGCGGCCGCCCCGTTAACGGAGATAATGCCGCTGTTATCCTCCGCACGAATGGCATAGGTGGTAAAGCGCTCGCCGTTGTTGAGGTTGTAGATCTGGATCTGTTCGTATTCACGAATATTGGCGGCGGCCAGCAACGCGCCATCAATGGCACAGGAGCCCTCATATTCCAGTTCCGCATGCGTCACATTGGCGTGGTGCAGCTTGGATTTTAACAAGGTAATTTGCATAAGCCGGGTCGAGCCTTCCACTTCTATTGAAAAGTGCCGCAATTATGCTGTCTCATGGATTGGACTGCAAGAAACAGGCAGAGTTTCTTCCTGAGGTTAGGACTCTAAGTTATTGATACCTTGACATTGTCAATCAGGCGTGTCGTCCCGAGCATGGCAGCGGCCAGCACCACCCGCTCCTTGTCTTCAGCTTCCGGGAGCCCCAGATCCGCACAGCGTCTGATACTGACGTACTGTGGCTTGAAGCCGGCAGCCCGAAGTTGCTCCATGGCAGCCTGCTCAACAGCGGCAATTTCCTGCTCGCCGTCCAGCACAAGGTCCCTGACATCCAGCAGTGTCTGGTGGAACTGCGGGGCAATGGCCCGTTCCGCAGCACTCAGGTAGGCGTTGCGCGAACTCATTGCCAGGCCATCGGCCTCGCGTTCCGTTTCAACCGCCTCAATGGCAATCGGCATCTTGAGGTCGCTGACCATGCGCCGGATGATCAATAACTGCTGAAAGTCCTTCTCACCAAACACAGCAAGATCCGGTTGCAACATATTGAATAGCTTTGCAACCACAGTGGTGACCCCGTCAAAATGCGTCGGGCGAAATTCACCTTCCAGGATGGCATTCAGCCCGGGGACCACGACTTGCGTCGTGTGCTCAGGCCCGTCGCCATAGACTTCGGATACATCCGGCATAAACAACAGGTCAACATCTGCCTCCAGCAGGGCCGAGATATCGTCTTCGTGTGTCACCGGGTAAGCCGCGTAATCTTCATTCTGACCGAATTGCATGGGATTGACGAAGATACTGACCGCCACGCGTCCGGCCATGGCGCGGGCATGCCTGACCAGCCTCAGGTGACCGGCATGCAGATTGCCCATCGTGGGCACAAAGGCAATGCGTCCTCCCTGCGTGCGCCAGCGCCAGACATGGGAACGCAACTCGTCAACACTGGTAACAATTTCCATGATTTATCAGTACCGGTGTTCGGGCCCGGGGTAGCTGCCGTCCTTCACGGCCTTGATGTAGGCTGCCACGGCGGCGGCCACGTTACCGGTATCGCAGAGGAAATCTTTCACGAACTGCGGCGGCTTGTGCGAGATGATACCCAGCATGTCATACAGTACCAGCACCTGTCCGTCACAGCCGGGGCCGGCACCAATACCGATGGTCGGGATACCGAGTGACTGCGTGATTGTGGTGGCCAGCACGGCAGGAATGCATTCCATCACCAGCATGCCGGCACCCGCCTCCTGCAGCACCCGCGCATCTTCCATGATGGCCCTTGCTCCGGCCTCATCACGTCCCTGCACCCGGTAGCCACCCAACTCCTCAACGGACTGCGGCAACAGGCCAATGTGCCCGCAAAACGGGATATCGTGGCGCACAAGGTGTTCTACTATGGCCAGCTGTGCGACGCCGCCTTCCAGCTTGACCATGTCCGCCCCGCCCTTGTCCATCAGCCTCCTGGCATTGGCGAGTGCCTGCCCGGGCGTCTCATAACTCCGGCAGGGCAAGTCCACGATGCGGTAGGCATGTTGCCCGGCGCGCGCAACATTGGCGGCGTGGTATACCATGTCATCCATGCTCACCGGCAGCGTCGATTCATACCCCATGAGCACCATACCCAGGGAGTCACCGACGATAAACAGTTCAATACCGGCCGACTCCAGCACCCGTGTGAAAGTCGCGTCATAACAGGTCAGGCAGGCGATCTTCTCACCCTGCCGTTTCATCGCCTGCAGGTCACTGAGAGTCACGGGTGAGCCCTGGTTTTCGCCTGCCATCAGTGGTGCAACTCTGGGAATCCGGGAGCAAAAACGCTAGATGACCGTGGACATCGGGTTGAAATAGTGTCTGCCGGTCCTGGTGACATAAATCTGTTCCAGCAGCGCCTCGTAGTCACTGTCATTATCAACCAGGTTGATATGGGCCGCGTTTACAATCAACAGCGGCGCCGCATCATAGTTCAGGAACATGCGCGAGTAGGCCTCGGACAGATTGCGCAGATAGTCGGCATCAATCTTGCGCTCATACTTGATGCCGCGGCGTGCAATGCGCTTCAGCAGCACATCTTCGGGTGCCTGCAGGTAAATCACCAGACCCGGCACCGGCGCATCGATGGTCACATGCTGATAGACCTGGTCATAGAGTTTCAGTTCCTCGGGGTCCAGTGTCAGCTCGGCAAACAGGCGGTCTTTCTCGAGCAGAAAATCGGCCACACGAACGGGCTGAAACATATCCGCCTGGCGCAGGCTTTCTATCTGGCGAACACGCTGAAACAGGAAAAACAGCTGTGCCGGCAATGCGCCCGAACGCGGGTCCTGGTAAAAGCGTTCCAGGAACGGGTTCTCATCCGCAGCTTCCAGTATCAGGTCGGATTCAAAGCTGTCTGCGAGGCGGCGTGCAAGGCTTGTCTTGCCAACTCCGATCGGTCCTTCAACAACAATGTAACCGGGTCGTTCGTTACTCATCAAGCAGTTATCAGCTTTTTCAGTGAATGACTCTCGCATTTATTGATCAGCGAATACAAAAAACCCCGGCCCGGTATCTTGACGTTACCGGCGATCTCTTCCAGCGGGACAATGACAAAATCGCGTTCGTGCATGCCCGGATGTGGCACGGTCAGTGTGGCCGTTTCGATGGTGCTGTTGCCGTACAGCAGTAAATCCAGATCGATAATCCGCGGCCCCCATTTCTCACCGTCCCTGGAGCGCCCCTGCAGGTCCTCGATACTGACCAGTGCCCGGTGCAATTCATCAGCAGACAACAGGGTATCCAGTGAAACAACCGCATTCACATAATCCGGCTGTTCCTCTGGCCCCATGGGCAGGCCACGGTAGAGGCTGGAGCGTGCAACCAGGATTGTATCCGGAATCATCTCCATTTCTTCAACGGCTTCCAGCACCTGCGCGACCGGGTTATCCAGGTTACTGCCTATACCAACGTATGCACGTATTGTCATTCTGTTCTATCCCTCTGATTTACGACCTGGACGGTTGCGGCGGCGCTTGCGTGGCCGTGTCCTGGAGAGTGGCTGCTCGCTTTGCTGTGGATTGGTTTCCTGAAATTCCGTCCACCACTCACCCAGCGAGACGGGCACCTCACCTGCCTCTGCACGCAACAACAGGAAATCGTAGGCGGCCCGAAAGCGGGGATGACTCAACACCCGCAAACTGCGGCGTCCCTTGTTCTCCAGCCGTAACTGTAACACCCAGATATCGCGCATGGGCAATGAAAAGCGTCGTGGTGTTGCCATCACCGCGGCCTGCTCGGCAATAATCTGCGTGCCGGCATGTTGCATGGCCTGCGCCGGATGCTGCCCCTCTGCCTCGAGTTGCGCCGCCCGTTCACGGACCGGCTGCCAGAGAAACACCGCGAACAAAAAGGCCGGGGTCACCGGCTTGCCCTGTTCGATGCGGTCGTCGGTATTTGCCATGCCCCTGGAAATCAGGGTCAGCGGAAAATGGTTCTCTTCATGTGCGAGTGACTGCTCCGTGAGCGGGAACAGTTGTCCGAATAAATCGTAATGACGCAGCATTTCAAAGTTCGCCAGTGCACTGCCGCTCATGAAAAGCTTGATCATTTCGTCAAATAGTCGTGCCGGGGGAATATCTCCCAGCAAGGGCGCCAGCTCCTTGATGGGGCGTTCCGTTGCAGGGTCAAGACGAAAACCCAGCTTGGTCGCAAAGCGCACGGCACGCAGCATGCGTACCGGGTCTTCGCGAAAACGGGTGTCCGGGTCGCCAATGAGCCGCAGCATGCCATGCTCGATATCAGCCATGCCGCCGGTGAAATCGATGATCGAAAAATCGGCGACGTTGTAGTACAGGGCGTTAACTGTGAAGTCACGCCGAAAGGCGTCTCCCTCGATATCCCCGAAGACATTGTCGCGCAGGATCCGGCCCTCGTCATCAACATGCTGGTCGCCGTCTTCGTCGCTCTCCACCTGCAGGGCCCGAAAGGTCGCCACCTCGATCACTTCACGTCCAAACATCACGTGTGCCAGCCGGAAACGGCGGCCAATGAGGCGACAATTGCGAAACAGCTTGCGTACATCGTCCGGGTGCGCATCGGTGGCAACATCGAAGTCTTTCGGTTCCCGCCCCAGCAGCAGGTCGCGCACACCTCCACCCACCAGATGGGCCTGGTAGCCGGCGTCTTTCAAGCGGTACAACACCTTCAGTGCGTTAGGACTGATATTGACCCGTGATATCGAATGTTCCGATCGGGGAATATGGGTGGCCGCGCTGCGGGTTTCGTTACGTCCTGTAATACTCACGTTTGTTGCTTGTGGATGGGTAGGTAGCGCGTATAATACCACCGCTTTCCAGTGCATGTGCTGGTGATATGCTCCCTTCGTCTAGTGGTTAGGACACTGGCCTCTCACGCCGGTAACAGCGGTTCGAGCCCGCTAGGGAGCGCCATTCCCACCTGCTTTTGGCTTCACAAATGAACAAATCGCTACATGCAGACAGCGCTAACAAGCCAGCTTGCAGACCGGCGGGGCTGGTTGTACGTCTGCTGGCCATGTTTTACGACACGTTGTTGCTGTTCTCTGCGCTACTGATCGCCACCGCGCTGGCACTGCTGGTGACCAAGGGAACCCTGAGTTACCACAACCCGTTTTTTCGTACGTTTTTATTCCTGATCTGCTTTTCATTCTATGCCTGGTTCTGGCTGCACGGTGGACAGACGCTGGGTATGCGCGCCTGGCGGCTGCGCCTGCAACGACCTGATGGCCAACCCGTCACCATCTGGCAGGCATTGCTGCGCTTCCTGGCCGCGATACCGTCACTGGCACTGGCCGGGCTGGGACTTTTCTGGATGCTCATCGACAGGGACAAAATGGCCGTACACGACCGCATATCGGAATCGGTGATCGTGCGCTTGCCCGGAAACCCTGCAAACAGCCCCTGACTTCACCGTCAATACCGGTGTCATGCAGCTCGCACTAAACGTTGCTACAGGCGCCGCGCGGCACGAATCCCGATCAACAGAAAAATGACACTCGGCGTCAGGGTCGCCAGCAGCGGATCAAACTCATACACCCGTCCCATCTGGCCGGAGATCTGGCTCAAAATATAAAAACCAAACCCCACCAGTATACCGATGAAGAGTCGCTGCCCCGCACCGACCGAACGCAGGCCGCCGAAGACGAAGGGTACCGACACAAACAGCATCACCAGAGCAGACAGCGGCGGGATGAAGCGACCCAGCAGTGCATAACGGTACTGCTGTGTATCCAGCCCGTTGTCCTCGAGGTAGCCCATGAACTGGCTGATATCACGCGCCGACATATCCTCGGGCTTTAGCACGACAATACCCAGCAGCTCGGGAGTCAGCAGGGAATCCCGCGGCAGTTTATCGACCTGACTGACCTGTACGCTGTCCTCGCGAAACTCGGACTGTCGTACATTGACCAGTATCCACTGCCCCTTCCGGTAACGTGCCAACCGGGCACTTGTCGCCACCTTCAACCTTCCCTCGTCATCAAACTCGTATACCGTGATACCGGCGAGGGTATTCTCCGAAACCACCTTCGTGGCATTGATAAACAGCTTTTCATCACGCACCCACAATCCACGACTTCCCATGAAGCTGACGCGTGTATCGGTTGCCGATGCGCGTAATTGCTGGGCAGTCTGCTCCGCCAGTGGCGCGACAAACTCGCCGAGCAGCACTGCCACCAGCAACATGATCACGCCCGCTTGCATGACTGACCGGACAATGCGCCACACGGACAAGCCACTCGCCCGCATTGCGATCAACTCACTGTTCGATGCCAGCATCCCCATGCCGATCAGACTGCCCAGCAAAGCCGCAACGGGAAACAGCTCATACATGCTATTGGGAATAGTCAGCACAACAGTCAGCAGCATTTTCAGCAGGGTGTAGCTGCCATTGCCGACTTCCTCAATCTCCCCGATGAGACTGAAAAACACACTCAGACCAACGACGACCAGCATGGCCGTCAATGTACCGCTGATAACGACACCGGCAATATAACGATCGATAATTTTCATCGGCCACGCCTGAACAGGCACAGCAGGCGGTCACTTTTGAGTAAAATGAACGTCAGCAGGAGAGGCAGTATCGCCACCCACCACATGCCAATAACCGGCGGCACAACCCCCTCCTTCAACCAGACCTCGGCCACGCCCATCAGGTTGTAGTAAATAACAAATAACAGTACGGCGACCACCAGCTTTCCGTAACGACCCTGTCGAGGCGAGGACCGGCTCAGGGGAACAGCGAGAATCAGCAACACAACGGCAGATACGGGCATCATGATCCGCCACTGCAGTTCGGCAATATCCTTCAGACTTGCTGATTTTAGCAACACCGCCGTCGGCGTACTCTCCCGTTTATCGACGACTGTCCCGGAACCAGGTAATTCAATACGCACACCGTACTCGGCAAACTTCGCGATACGATAATTGGCAGCACCCGGCCTGCCTTCATAGCGGTATCCATCCACCAGCACCAGGAAATCATCACCGCTCCCGGTATCGCGCTTTCGGTAAGCCGATTTTGCCGTCAGCATCTGCGGCAGCTTGCTGTCATTCTGGTTCTCTTGCCGCACCACGATAAAGAGGTTTTCCATGCGTCGTTTATCTGCCGAGAGCCGCTCGGCATAAAACGTCAGCTGGCCATTCTGGATCTCGTTAAAGCGGCCGGCACCCAGCAGCGTCAGATCCGCCTGTTCTTCTGCCCTCGATGTCAGCCGGTTGCTGATACCCTGTATTTCGGGGCTGATAAACAGCGCCAGCCAGGAGAGCACCAGGGCCAGCACCAGGGCAAAACCAAGCAA
Organism: uncultured Ectothiorhodospiraceae bacterium; assembly: GCA_947258515.1. Lineage (GTDB taxonomy): Bacteria > Pseudomonadota > Gammaproteobacteria > UBA9214 > UBA9214 > UBA9214. Next base: position 7,108 of record CAMYIO010000016.1, on the reverse strand, counting down.
CGGCTTGTAGATGCGCCAGGTGCCGACACCACAGGCTGACATGACGGCCATTTCGTTATCCCGGTAGAGGCGGCCGAGCCCGAGCACAACGCCCAGCGCAAGGGCAAACGGGACTATCTGCACCATGTACCACAGCATTTTCAGGCCCAGTAACCTGAAAATCACATTGGCGGCAATGTCACCGGAGGCCGCGTCTGCAAGAAAACGCACCAGACGGTTACTGACGAGGATCAGGCACAGGACCACGCTCACGGCCAACCAGGCGACAATCACTTCTTTCAGCAAGTAGCGGTCAAAGATGCGGAACATAAATTGAGCATGGCTGAGGCATGAAAAACGTGCCTGCTTCCAGTACACTCCCGGAATTGTTTATTACCCGGACACACGTCCGGATGAATGCGGCTACCGTATACCACATATACCGCCACCTGCAATCTCAACACACACTGAACGAGGACAATGCATGAAATTCACCGTCACCAGCGAAAGACCGGGTAGCGTCAAGACCGGATGTGTCATCCTGGGCGTCTTCGAGCGCCGTACATTGTCTTCTGCTGCCGCAGAATTCGATAAAACCACACGCGGCCTCCTCAAAAAGGTATTGAAAGACGGCGACATGGATGGCAGCAGTGGACAGACGGTGATGGTGCACTATCCTGCAGGTGCAAAATGCGAGCGCGTGATGCTGGTTGGCTGCGGCAAGGCCAGTGAGTTCAAGACTCGCGCTTATCAACAAGCCGTCAGTAGTGCGGCCAGGGCCGCCAACGCTTCGGGTGCCGACGACGCGCTCAGCTACCTCGCCGAACTGGAGGTTCCCGGGCGCACGAGCTACCAGAAGGTACGCACCCTGGTGGAAGCAACACGCAGCGCCGCCTACACCCCCGACACACTCAAAAGCGAGAAAGACAAGTCTCTGCGGCCGCTACGCAGCCTGGCAATTGGCGTAGATGCCGGCGACATGGGCAGCGCGCGCAAGGCGCTCAGCGATGGAGAAGCGATCGCCAGCGGCGTGGAACTGGCACGCTTGCTGGGTGACCTGCCTGGCAACATCTGCACCCCTGCTTACCTGGCAGATCAGGCGCGAAAGCTCGGCAGGAGCAGCACCAAACTCAAGGTCAGTGTGATGAATGAGGCCGGCATGGAAAAGCTGGGCATGGGGTCGCTGCTGTCGGTGTCCCGTGGTAGTCGCCAGCCCGCCAAGCTGATCACCCTGCAATATAGCGGTGGCAAGACCGGGGAAAAGCCTGTCGTGCTGGTAGGCAAGGGTGTGACCTTTGATTCCGGGGGCATTTCCATCAAACCGGGTGCCGCCATGGATGAAATGAAATATGACATGTGTGGTGCAGCGAGCGTGCTGGGTACACTCAAGGCCTGTGTTGCAATGAAATTACCCGTTAATGTAGTGGGTGTTATTCCAGCCACCGAGAACCTGCCGGACGGCAATGCCAGCAAGCCCGGTGATATCGTCACCAGCATGTCGGGCCAGACGATTGAAGTACTCAATACCGATGCCGAGGGTCGCCTGATTCTGTGTGATGCGCTTACTTATTGCGGCAAATACAAACCTGCCGCGGTGATCGATATCGCCACGCTCACCGGTGCCTGCGTGATTGCACTGGGAAGTCAGGCAGCCGGCCTGTTGAGTAATGACGACGAACTGGCAGATGAAATACTGCTCGCAGGTGAATCAGCCGATGACCGTGCCTGGCACATGCCACTCTGGGATGAATACCAGCAGCAATTGAAAAGTAATTTTGCCGATATGGCCAACATCGGAGGACGCGAGGCCGGCACCATAACGGCGGCCTGCTTCCTTTCCCGGTTCACGAAAAAGTACCGCTGGGCACACCTCGATATCGCGGGCGTGGCCTGGAAAGGCGGCGATGAAAAAGGTTCTACCGGGCGTCCGGTATCGCTACTGACACAGTTCCTGATAGATCGCGCTGCCAGCTGATGACCCGGGTCGACTTTTATATATTGCAGCACGATCGAGCAGGCGCCGGGGAACAACTCACCTGCAAACTGACCGAGAAGGCCTATAAGCTGGGCCACCAGGTCTATATTAACGTGGCGTCCGACCAGCAACTCAAACAGCTGGATGACCTGTTGTGGACGTATCGTGACAGCAGCTTCCTGCCGCACGAACGTTATAGTGCTGAAGATCCCGCCGGGCAGCCCATACTGCTGGGACATGACGTTGAGCCGGATGTCCCGAATGATGTGCTGGTCAACCTGGCGAATGACATCCCTGCCTTTTTCAGCCGCTTCAATCGCGTCGTCGAACTGGTATGTGGTAACGAATCGCAGCGGGAAGCCGCGCGCACGCGCTACCGTTACTACATGGACCGTGGTTATACATTGAACACACACAAGCTATGATAAACACACACGAAGACCTGATACTGGACCCCGACGGTATACCCATCCTGACGAACCTGGTACGCGAGGATGAAATACCAAATTCGGCAGCGCTGGAGCAGCCCCCACGCGACAATGAGGTATCCGTCGACGAGCTTGCCGCGCTATTGCTGAACAGCGATATCTTCACACAACAACTGAATGAAATCGCCACGGAGCTGACTCGCTCGGTTCGTGAACAGATTGAACTCGCCCTGAGGCCGGTACTTGAAGAGGCGATTTCCCTGGCGCTTGATGACAGCAAAACAGCTTCTTGTGATGCGGTTCAGAAACAGCTCAAGGCGACCCTGCCCGAGCTGCTTGCCCGTACCCTGCAGGACTAGATTATCCCCTTCATTGATCTCTCCAAGGTAAACTAACTGCCTTCAGGTATAATCTCCCGCCCTGACCACATACCGGCCTTCCGGAATAGAGCCTGACCCTCGATGGACAAAACCTACGATCCGCACAGCATAGAACAGCGCTGGTACGAAACCTGGGAACGGGAGGGCTATTTTGCACCTTCCGGCGAAGGTAAACCCTATTGCATCATGATCCCGCCGCCCAACGTGACGGGCAGCCTGCATATGGGGCACGCCTTCCAGGACACGCTGATGGATGCGTTGACACGCTACCACCGCATGCGCGGCGACAACACACTCTGGCAACCGGGGACGGACCACGCCGGTATCGCCACCCAGATGGTCGTTGAGCGGCAACTCAATAGCGAAGATCTGACCCGTCATGACATCGGCCGGGAAAAATTTATCGAACGTATCTGGGAGTGGAAACACGAGTCTGGTGGCACCATTACCCGGCAGTTACGCCGCATGGGATCCTCTGTGGACTGGAGCCGGGAACGGTTTACCATGGACAAGGGATTGTCACGGGCAGTCAATGAAACATTTGTAAAGCTTCATGAAGAAGGCCTGATTTATCGCGGCAAGCGGCTCGTCAACTGGGACCCGGTATTGCACACGGCCGTGTCCGACCTTGAAGTAGTCTCTGAAGAAGAATCCGGTCATTTATGGCACATGCGCTACCCGCTTGCTGACGGCTCCGGACACCTGGTGGTGGCAACGACACGCCCCGAAACCATGCTTGGCGATACCGCGGTTGCCGTACACCCGGATGATGAACGCTACCAGTCGATGATTGGCAAAACCATTCGCCTGCCACTGACCGACCGTGAAATCCCCGTGATTGCGGATGACTACGTTGACCAGGAATTCGGTACCGGTTGCGTAAAAATCACGCCGGCACATGATTTCAACGATTATGAAATGGGCAAGCGGCATAATTTACCGATAATCAACATCCTCACTGTCGATGCCAGTATTAACAACGAGGTGGCCAGTAATTACAGCGGCATGGACCGCTTCGAGGCACGCAAGCGCATCGTGGAAGACCTCGAAAAACAGGGTCTGCTGGAAAAGATTGAAGACCACAAATTGATGGTGCCCCGCGGTGACCGTTCGGGTGCCGTGGTCGAACCCTACCTGACAGATCAATGGTTTGTGAAAATCGCGCCACTCGCGGAACCCGCTATCAAGGCGGTAGAAAATGGCGATATCCGCTTTGTACCGGACAACTGGAAGAACACCTACTTCGAATGGATGCGGAACATCCAGGACTGGTGCATTTCACGACAGATCTGGTGGGGTCATCGCATCCCGGCCTGGTATGACGAGGCCGGAAACATTTATGTCGCACGTTCTGAAAAGGAAGTACGTGAAAAACACGGACTGGGTGATGAGCTTGTCCTGCAACAGGACAACGATGTCCTTGACACCTGGTTTTCATCGGCGCTGTGGCCATTCAGCACCCTCGGATGGCCGGACAAAACAGGGGCGCTGAAGACCTTTTACCCGACAAGCGTACTGGTCACCGGTTTCGACATCATCTTTTTCTGGGTCGCCCGCATGATCATGATGGGGCTCAAGTTCATGGACGAGATCCCGTTCCGGGAGATTTACATTCATGGCCTGGTACGTGATGCGCACGGACAGAAAATGTCCAAGTCCAAGGGTAACGTACTGGACCCTATAGACCTGATCGATGGTATAGAACTGGAAACGCTGGTTGTCAAGCGGCGCGCAGGACTGATGCAGCCAAAGATGGCTGACAAGATCGAGAAAGTCACCCGCAAGGACTTCCCGGACGGTATCCCGGCATTTGGCACTGATGCCCTGCGCTTTACCTTTGCGGCACTCGCCTCCACCGGACGTGATATAAATTTTGACCTTGGCCGTATCGAAGGCTACCGGAATTTTTGCAACAAGCTGTGGAACGCCGCACGTTATGTACTGATGAATACCGAGGGCAAGGATTGCGGTCAGAGCGGCGGTGACATCCTGTTGAGTGCTGCAGATCGCTGGATTATCTCGCTGCTGCAAAGAACGGAACAGGAAGTCATCAAGGGTATAGAAAACTATCGCTTCGACCTGGCTGCGCAGGCAATCTATACCTTCATATGGGATGAGTATTGCGATTGGTACCTGGAGTTATCAAAACCGGTACTCACAAACCCGGAGAGCCCGGATGCAGCATTGCGCGGAACCCGAAGAACACTGGTGCAGATTATGGAGACGGTGTTGCGGCTGATTCATCCTTTGACACCCTACATCAGCGAGGAAATATGGCAGCGCATGGCCCCACTGGCCGGCATTGAGGGCGACACGATAATGCGCCAACACTACCCTGCTGCTGATCCTGACAGGATTGACCACGAGGCCATCAGTGAAGTTGAGTGGATCAAAAGTTTTATCATCGGTGTTCGCAAAATACGCAGCGGCATGAATATCGATCCACGCAAGATGCTGCCGGTTCTGCTACAGGGCGGCGCCTCTGCAAACAAAGACAGGCTCGCAAACAACCTGCACTATATTATCAGTGTCGGCCGTATCGAAAGGTCATCCACCGCACTGCTTGGTGATATGAAATTATTAATCCCGCTTGCCGGACTGATTGACAAGGCAGCCGAGGTGGCCCGTCTTGCAAAAGAACTTGAAAGAAAGAACAGCGAACTGGAACGCTGTGAAAACAAACTGTCAAATTCCGGTTTTGTTGACAAGGCACCTGCGGCCGTTGTGGAAAAAGAACAGGCAAAAGCATCGGAACTCAAAAATGTGATTGACAGTCTCCTCGAGCAGCAACGAAAGATACAGTCCTTATGAGTTAAACTCCGGCCAGTTTCATCACAATACTGACCAGACCCCATATTGTCAGGATAAACATAACCGTCACAAGCAAACCGATAATTATGTACTGCGAGGGTTTGCCATGGGTGAAATCCTGCTCACGCTTGCGATTACTCTGCACACCAAACATGCTGGCCAGCACACTGCCAAGTACGCTGAAAAAGGATGGCGCCCCTGTTTCTTTTTCGTTTTCAGACTCCATGACAACCCCTTAGAAATAATTCCGGCGGTATTGTACCTGCAACACCTTTAGCCGCAAGAAATTTACATCCACCGAATAGTACCGTTGCGGGTTCCTGATGCTATAGAACTTCCCGCATCGATAACGTTACAAGCCCCCTGCGCATTTTTACATGCACTTGATTACTCAGGTTTTTTTACACGTGGCCGTTAAATTTTAAGTGGAGTATAGCTGCTCAGCTATCTCTTTAATTTTCAAGTGCTTATGTGACCGGGGTCACACATCCCTGAAAGAATTAACAGGGTCAGGGAAAGACAAGAAGGGTCAGATGCTGAAAGTTTACGTAAATATTGAGAGCACATATGGCGACTATCCTGATCATTGATGACCAATTAACCAGTCGGCAAATCCTGCAGCAACTGGTTGGTTCTATAGAAGAAAACCTCTCTGTACAGGCGTTTGCCAATCCTGTGGAAGCGCTTGAATGGTCAACAACCAAAACGACTGATCTGGTGCTGGTCGATTATAAAATGCCGGAAATGAACGGCATAGAATTCATCACGAGATTCCGTACCCACAGGTCATCATCACATGTACCTGTAATCATGGTGACATCGATTGAAGACCGGTCTGTTCGCTACGAGGCACTGGAGGCCGGTGCAACAGACTTTCTGATGAAACCGGTCGACCATCATGAATGCCGTGCACGTTGTAAAAACCTGCTAACACAATATCAGCAGTACAAAATTATCAGTGATCGATCACGCTGGCTTGAACGTCGTGTATCAGAAGCAACCAGCGAAATTCGTCTACGTGAACGAGAGACGCTGTTGAGACTGGCACGCGCCGGTGAATATCGTGACGAAGAAACAGGAAACCATGTGATCCGCATGGCCAAGTATTCTCGCGTCATTGCTGAGCAGCTTGGATTCTCCAAAGATGATGCAGACGTCATTGAAATGGCAGCGCCCATGCATGACATTGGAAAAATCGGCATCCGGGATGACATATTGCTGAAGCCCGGAAAGCTCACACATGAAGAATTCGAGATCATGAAGCGCCACACAATAATCGGCTACGACATCCTTAAAGACAGTCCGTCAAAATACCTGCAGATGGGCGGCGTTATCGCACTCTGTCACCATGAGAAGTTTGATGGCACTGGTTACCCATACGGTAAAAAAGGCAACGAAATCCCGATGGAGGCACGAATTGTTGCAGTAGCCGATGTGTATGACGCACTGGTGTCCGAACGTCCCTATAAAAATCCCTGGTCAATTGATGCGGCACTTGACTACATGGGAAGCCACAGCGGCAAACACTTCGACCC
>CAMYIO010000015.1 GCA_947258515.1 uncultured Ectothiorhodospiraceae bacterium | reverse complement strand
AGAACGGTATTCAGGGCAGCCGCAAGGTCCGGTGCGGTGTCCAGTAAGGTCCCGTCCAGATCGAACAGGATGGTACGAATGTCTGCACTCGACATTAAACGCGGGTTGTCAGGCTTTTCGGAAGCAGGCGAGGTAATTGACCGACACATCGCTGCCGAGTTTGTATTCCTGTGTCAGCGGATTGTAGCTCATGCCGGTGAGATCGACGAGTTGCAGGCCGGCTTGCCGTGCCCAGGCCTCCATTTCCGAGGGACGTATGAATTTCGAATAGTCATGCGTGCCTCTCGGTAACATCCGCAACAGGTATTCAGCGCCGATTACGGCAAACAGGTAAGCCTTGGGATTGCGGTTGATGGTGGACAGGAAGATACGGCCGTCATCCCTGATCAACTGCGCGCAGGCGGCAATCGTGGCGGCCGGGTCCGGGACATGTTCCAGCATTTCCATGCAGGTAACCGTATCGAAACTGCCTGCCTGTTCGGCAGCCAGCTGCTCGGCTGTTGTCTGCCGGTAATCGATATCGAGGCCCGATTCATGCTGATGAAGCCGCGCGACACTCAAGGGTGTCTTGCCCATATCAATACCGATAACCTCTGCACCACGCGTGGCCATGCCCTCGGTGAGCAGGCCGCCGCCGCAGCCAACATCGACCACATGCTTGCCGGCAAGCGCTGCAAGCCGGTCAATATAGTCGAGCCGCAGCGGGTTGATGTCGTGCAGCGGTTTGAATTCGCTGTGCGGATCCCACCAGCGGCCTGCCAGCTTGTCAAATTTTTCAATTTCGCCGGGATCGACATTGTGTGTTGTTGTCGTCATGGAGTGTTGGTGTCCTGAAAAGTGCTGATTCGCGCATGCCAGTCGCGTGTGCGCTCGAGTATGTCGTTGCCGTCGAGTGTTGTCAGGCGACGTTCCTTTAACAGGTGCTGTCCGGCCACCCAGACATCGGTGACCTGTTCGCGGCCAGTGGCGTACACCAGTTGCGAGACCGGATTATAAACCGGCTGGGTTTCCAGGGTATCCAGGCACACGGCGGTGATGTCTGCCCATTTCCCCGGTAGCAGCGATCCGACATCCGCATCGATACCGAGTGCCCTCGCGCCATTCAATGTCGCCATCTTCAGGATGGTGTGTGCAGGCAGGGCGCTGGTGTCGCTGCAAACAGCCTTGCCTAGCAGTGCCGCGGTGCGCATTTCACCGAGCATATCAAGATCATTATTGCTGGCCGCGCCGTCTGTGCCGAGGGCCACGTTGATGCCGGCCGTATTCAGGGTGTGTACCGGGCAAAAGCCGCTGGCCAGCTTTAGATTTGACTCGGGACAGTGCACCACGTGGGCACCGCCAGCGGCAAATTCACTGATTTCTTCCGTGCTCAGCTGTGTCATGTGAACGGCCACCATGGCAGGCGAGATCAGGCCCAGATCCTGTAAACGCGCCAGCGGACGTTTGCCGGTCAGTTCGACGGCCCTGTCGATTTCATCGGCAGTTTCATGGACATGCATGTGGATGCCCATGTCCAGTTCATCCGCGAGTACGCGGATGTGTTCCAGTGGCTTGTCCGAGACCGTGTAGGGGGCATGTGGTGCAAACAGTGTCGTAATCAGGGGGTCACTGCGGTACTGGTCGTGTACCGCCAGCCCCCTGGAGATGTATTCATCGGCATCCTGTGCCCACACCGTCGGGAAGTCGAGCACGATCAGTCCGACACAGGCGCGCATGCCGCAACTGGCGGCGGCGCGTGCGGCAGTGTCGGGGAAGAAATACATATCGTTGAAACAGGTGGTGCCGCCGCGCAGCATCTCTGCCATGGCGAGTTGTGTACCGTCATGCACAAATTCTTCGTTGACCCAGCGAGACTCGGCCGGCCAGATATGCTCGTTGAGCCACTCGTTCAGTGGCAGGTCATCGGCCAGGCCGCGCAACAGCGACATGGCGGCATGGGTGTGTGCATTGATCAGTCCGGGAATGAGCAGATGTCGATGCAGAGCGTGTTCAATACTGGCAGTGTAGGACGAGAGTGCCTGTTTGGTCGGCAGGATATCCAGAATGCGGCCTTCATGAATGGCGACACTGTGATGTTCAAGTATCGTCGCGGCCGGTTCAACCGGTGTAATCCAGCGACCATGAATAAGTGTATCGACAGCAGTCATACAAGGGTCCTGCGCAGATCAGGCACAAGCGGAAGTATAACGAAGGCGCTTCACTGCGGGTAGCCCGGGCCAGCCGGTGTTGTTTGTTTCAGACAAAAAAAACCCACCGGCCGACAGGCGGACGGTGGGTTTTACAGTACTGCCGGATATAACGTTATCGAGGCTGTTCTACACCAACGTTGATATCAACACGACGGTTTTCAGCACGACCTTCACGGGTAGCGTTGCTGGCGATCGGGTTGTTCTCGCCCGCGCCACTGACATCGATGATGGTGGCGTCAATACCTTCGGCAATGATGTAATCGGCAACGGCCTGGGCACGGCGCTCTGACAGGCCCTGGTTGTACTCTGCCGGACCGGTGCTGTCGGTGTGACCGATGATATCGATATCAACAACCTTGCCGCTCTTTGCCTTGATGTCGTCACCAAGGGCTTGCAGGGCAACCTTGCCTTCTTCTTTCAGTGTGGCACTGTCAAAATCGAACAGTGCGGAAGTCGACATGGTGGTCTTTTCATACTTGACCACAGGCGGTGGTGGCGGTGGTGGTGGCGCTTCGGCCTTGACTTCAGGTGCTGGCGGTTCTGCACCACACTCGACGGTCATATCTTCGGCATTCCAGGAACTGGTACGGACACAGTCGCCGCTGCTGTCCATCACGTTTTGCCCGGATGAGTCACCGACATAACTCTTGTTTGCCATACCGCCTTCATGGGCGATTGCTGAGCTCGCAAACAGTACGCTGGCAGCAATTGAGGTGATCAGACCTCCGATGCGATAATCAATCTTCATTTTTATCCACTCCTGTGGTGTAGGTAGTTGAGGGGGTAGGTGTCATTGCTGGGGTCGCATTCTAGACGTAAATTTAACCTGATGCTAGCCCCCGGACAACTGTTTTTTCACATGGAATCAGTAGAATACCCTGACTCGGATTATATACCACTCGATAAATGCCTTACAAGTTATAATGAAATCTTTATTTCAAGCCATCAACTGGAGCGGATCGAGTCTGCAATTACTCGACCAGCGCCGTTTGCCTGACGAAGAGGTCTATCTCGATTTTACGGACGCGCCTGCCGTCGCTGACGCAATTCGTGACATGGTGGTGCGTGGTGCGCCGGCCATCGGTATTACCGCTGCCTATGCAGTGGTACTGGCAGCGCAGCAACACATTACCCGCTCACCCTCTGACTGGCGAACTCCGCTGCTGCGGGATATACAGCGCTTGTCTGATGCCCGGCCGACGGCCGTCAACCTGGTTTGGGCGCTGCAGCGCATGCAGCGGCGGCTGTCCCGGGCAGGTGATGCCCCGGTCGCTGCCTTGCTGGATGAAGCAAAACATATTCACCAGGAGGATATCGATGCCAATATCCAGATGGGTAAACACGGTGCAGGCCTCATAAAAAAGGGTGATTCCGTGCTGACCTATTGCAACACCGGGTCACTCGCGACGGGTGGCTACGGTACCGCACTGGGCGTGGTGCGTTCTGCCTGGGCAGCACACAAACTGGACAGGGTATTTGCCGGGGAAACGCGTCCCTGGCTGCAGGGTGCACGTCTGACGGCCTGGGAGCTGGTCCACGATGAAATTCCGGTGACGCTGATTACCGATAATGCAGCAGCCTTTTTGATGCAAAATAAACAAGTGCAATGGGTGGTCACCGGCGCCGACCGTGTGGCCGCCAACGGTGATGTGATCAACAAGATCGGCACCTACCAGCTGGCCGTAAGCTGTCGCTATCACGGTGTCAAGATGATGGTTGCCGCACCCCTGTCGACGCTGGATATGGAGATGGTGGATGGCAGTCAGGTGACCATCGAACAGCGTCCCGAGGCCGAGGTGCTCGAACTGTCCGGGCAGCGGATCGCCGCCGATGGCGCCACGGCCTGGAATCCGGCCTTTGATGTCACCCCGGCAGCGCTGGTGGATTATCTCGTCACCGAGGCTGGCGTGATCGCCGCGCCTGACACGGCAAAACTGGCCGCATTCCACTCCGGTTTGCCGTCGGTCTGACCGAGGTCGCGTAATTTTCCAATAAAAGCCGGCAGGCGGCCTGAGTGACGCCATAAAGCCTTATATTGCAGGTGTAGTGGGGTAGTCGGCTGTGCTAAAATGGCCGGTCTTTATTGCTGTCTATGCCGTTAAACGCGGTTTGCAGCCTGAAACCACATAAGCAAGGACGTTGGTTACCCTAATTCTAATGAGTGACTTCGCGAAAGAAATTCTGCCCGTCAATCTCGAAGACGAGATGAAACAATCCTACCTCGATTACGCCATGAGCGTGATCGTGGGCCGCGCCCTGCCGGATGTGCGCGACGGCCTGAAACCGGTGCACCGGCGTGCCCTGTTCGCCATGAGCGAGCTCAATAACGACTGGAACAAGCCCTACAAGAAATCGGCCCGTATTGTCGGTGATGTGATCGGCAAGTACCACCCGCACGGCGACACGGCGGTGTACGACACCATCGTGCGCATGGCGCAACCGTTCTCGCTGCGTTACATGCTGGTCGACGGGCAGGGCAACTTCGGCTCCGTGGACGGTGACTCACCGGCCGCCATGCGTTACACCGAAGTGCGCATGGCAAAGATTGCGCATGAACTGATCGCCGACATCGAAAAGGAAACGGTCGATTACGTTGCCAACTACGACGAAACAGAGCATGAGCCCTCGGTATTCCCGACGCGGGTGCCGAACCTGCTGGTCAACGGTTCTGCCGGTATTGCCGTCGGTATGGCGACCAATATACCGCCGCATAATCTGACAGAAATAACCAATGCCTGTCTGGCGCTGATCGAAAACCCCGATATCGACATTGCCGGCCTGATGGAATACGTGCCCGGTCCGGATTTCCCGACGGCCGGCATTATCAATGGCGTGCGCGGTATCCACGAGGCCTACCGTACCGGCCGTGGCCGTATCCATATCCGTGCACGCAATCACGTCGAGGGAGACGACGACAAGGGCCGCCAGAAACTGGTGTTCACAGAACTGCCCTACCAGGTCAACAAGGCGCGCCTGCTGGAGAAGATCGCCGAGCTGGTGAAGGACAAGAAGATCGAGGGTATCTCCGGTCTGCGTGACGAGTCGGACAAGGACGGCATGCGCATGGTGGTGGACCTGAAGCGCGGTGAAGTGGCCGAAGTGGTGTTGAATAACCTCTACCAGCATACCCAGTTGCAGAATGTATTCGGCATCAACATGGTTGCGCTGGTCGATGGTCGCCCGCAGTTGCTCAACCTGAAGCAGTGCCTGCAGGCCTTTATCCGCCACCGCCGTGACGTTGTCACCCGGCGCACCGTATTTGACCTGCGCAAGGCACGGCAGCGCGCACATATCCTGGAAGGTCTGTCTGTCGCGCTGTCGAATATTGATGAAGTCATCCGGCTCATCAAGTCATCACCGAACCGCGCGGTTGCCAAACAGGCATTGATGGATCGCAGCTGGGAGCCGGGTGCAGTGACCGGCATGCTGGAGCGCAGCGGTGCCGATGCCTCGCGTCCCGATGACCTGGAAGCCGGCTTCGGGATGGTGGACGACGGTTACCGCCTGTCCGAGACGCAGACGCAGGCAATCCTGGATCTGCGCCTGCACCAGTTGACCGGCCTGGAGCAGGACAAGATCGTCAATGAGTACAAGGAGCTGCTTGACCTGATCGATGAGCTGCTGACGATCCTGCAAAATCCGGATCGCCTGATGCAGGTGATTCGTGAAGAACTGGAGGAGATGCGCGACCAGTTCGGCGATGAACGGCGCACGGAAATCCTTACCGATCACCTCGATCTGACACTCGAGGACCTGATCACCGAGGAAGACGTGGTGGTCACACTGTCGCATGCCGGCTATGCAAAATCGCAGCCGCTGTCCGATTATCGCGCGCAGCGCCGTGGCGGTCGCGGCAAGAGTGCCGCCGGTGTCAAGGAAGAAGATTTCATTGACAAGCTCTTTATTGCCAGTACCCACGATACCATTCTGTGCTTTTCCAGCCGTGGCAAGGTCTACTGGCTGAAGGTCTATGAGTTGCCGCAGGCCAGTCGTATATCGCGCGGCAAGCCGATTGTGAACCTGCTGCCGCTGGAAGCGAATGAACGCATCAATGCCATACTGCCGATTCGTGATTTCACGGATGACCACTATATTTTCATGGCGACTGCGATGGGTACGGTGAAGAAGACCGCACTATCGAGTTTTTCCCGTCCGCGCGCCAACGGCATCATCGGTATTGATTTACGCGACAACGACTACCTGATTGATGTCGCGATCACGGATGGTTCGCGTGACATCATGCTGTTCAGTAATGCCGGCAAGGTGATTCGCTTCACGGAGGCTGATGTGCGCGCCATGGGACGCACCGCCTGCGGTGTGCGCGGCATCAAGCTGCAACCGGGACAGCACGTTATTTCCCTGATCATCGCCAGTGACAGTCCGGTACTGACTGCCACCGAGAACGGCTATGGCAAGCGCACCTCGGCAGATGACTACCCGGTCTATGGCCGTGGCGGCCAGGGTGTTATTGCCATACAGATAAGCGAAAGAAACGGTGCCGTCGTCGGTGCGGTACCGGCCGATGACAGTGACGAGGTGATGTTGATCAGCGGCGGCGGCACGCTGGTGCGTACCCGGGTCAACGAGATTTCCGTCATGGGCAGGAACACACAGGGTGTACGCCTGATCTCCCTGGTCAATGGCGAGAGCCTGGTCGGTATCGAGCGTATCGTCGAGGACGGGGGTGATGATGACGATGATGGCGAATCAGCCGTCGATGCGGATGACAGCGAACATTGATGTATTAACCCGGGGAATGAGAGCCTCCGTTCTTCTCTAGTCCTCTGCCCGCGGCAGAGGAAACCACAAGGATCAGTAACAATGCCAGAGATCTATAATTTCAGCGCCGGACCCGCGGTACTGCCTGCTGCTGTACTGGAGCAGGCGCGTGATGAACTGCTTGACTGGCACGGCAGCGGCATGTCGGTGATGGAAATGAGTCACCGCAGCAAGGAGTATCTGTCGATTGCCGAGCAGGCTGAAGCCGACCTGCGTGAGCTGTTGTCTATTCCGGCCAATTACCGGGTGCTGTTTCTGCAGGGTGGGGCAACCAGCCAGTTTTCGATGGTGCCGATGAACCTGTTGCGCGGCAAGCAACAGGCAGACTATGTCAATACCGGCGCCTGGTCGAAAAAGGCGATTGCCGAGGCGCGGCGCTATTGCGACGTCAGCGTGGTGGCTTCATCGGAAGACAGCAATTTCACCAGCATTCCTGCATTTGACAGCTGGCAACGCAATACCGATGCCGCCTACCTGCACTACACCCCGAACGAGACAATCGGCGGTGTCGAGTTTCACTGGGTGCCGGAGAGCGGTGACGTACCGCTGGTGGTGGACATGTCCTCGACCATACTGTCGCGGCCGCTTGATGTCTCGCGCTTTGGCGTGATCTACGCCGGCGCGCAGAAGAACATTGGTCCGGCCGGCCTGACGGTGGTCATTGTCCGCGAGGACCTGCCGGGCGAGACCCTTGCAGGCACGCCTTCCATGTTTGATTACAGGCTGCATGCTGATAACGGTTCCATGCTGAATACCCCGCCAACTTTTGGCTGGTATCTTGCCGGCCTGGTATTCAAATGGCTGAAAGAGAAGGGCGGCCTTGCCGCGATGGCGACCATTAACCAGCGCAAGTCAGAACGTCTCTACGATGCCATCGCGCAATCTGATTTTTACACCAGTCCGGTTGATGCCGACTGCCGTTCCTGGATGAACGTGCCGTTTACGCTTGCTGACGCGGCACTGGATGGCGAGTTCCTTTCACTGGCGAAGTCAGCCGGACTGCTCAACCTGAAAGGCCATCGCTCCGTCGGTGGCATGCGTGCCAGTATCTATAACGCCATGCCGGAAGCAGGCGTAGCTGCCCTGATCGACTTTATGGTTGAATTCGAACGTAGCCGGGGTTGAGGTTCTGCACGACACATTTTTATTTCTGATGACCTGAAAATTAACCAAATTATGCAAAAAATTCTGACACTGAATAATATTTCTCCTCTGGGCCTGGATCATTTTCCGCGTGATTCCTATGAAGTGGCCTCCGAGATACAGCATCCGGATGCCATCCTGCTGCGTTCCTTCAATATGCATGACATGGTCGTGCCGGACTCCGTCAAGGCGATTGGTCGCGCCGGTGCCGGTGTCAACAATATTCCGGTTGAACACATGAGTCAGGCCGGAATCCCGGTTTTCAACGCCCCGGGCGCGAATGCCAATGCCGTGAAAGAACTGGTCATTGCCGGCATGTTGATGGCCTCCAGAAATCTCTGTCAGGCGTGGGATTTTGCGCGCGCCCTGGAAGGTGAAGACAGCGCCATACATAAGGCGGTTGAAGCTGGGAAAAAACAGTTTGTCGGCTTTGAACTGCCGGGAAAGACACTTGGCGTGGTCGGGCTGGGTGCCATCGGGGTACAGGTTGCCAACGGGGCCCTTGCACTGGGTATGAATGTCATCGGCTTTGATCCCGATATCACCGTCAAGCGTGCCTGGCAGATGTCGTCGGATGTTCGACAGGCCGCGAGTGTCGAGGAATTGCTGGCACATGTGGACTACGTGACGTTTCATGTGCCACTGGTCGATGCCACGCGCAACATGATTAATGCCGACCGTCTGAAGCTGATCAAGGACAACGCGGTGATCCTGAATTTCTCACGCAATGGCGTCGTTGACGATGCTGCGGTGGTTGCCGCGATCGATGCCGGCAAGGTGTATTGCTACGTGTGTGATTTTCCAAGCAACCTGCTGAAGAACCATCCGCGTGTCGTGACCCTGCCGCACCTCGGTGCCTCCACTCAGCAGGCCGAGGATAACTGTGCCATCATGGTGGCTGAAGAAGTGCGTGATTACCTTGAAAACGGCAATGTCAGGAATTCGGTTAATTTCCCCGAGATGCACATGCCGCGGAACGGTGCCAACCGCATTGCCGTGGTGAACGAGAATGTGCCCAACATGCTGGGCCAGATCTCAACCTGCATTGCCGAGGCCGGCCTGAATATTCTCGACATGCTGAATAAATCACGCAATGAACTGGCCTATACACTGGTTGATGTCGACTCGGATGTTCAGCCCGCATGCCTGCAGCAACTGGCAGACATCAAGGGCGTTCTGAATGTCCGGGCACTGTAGGTTAGACAAGGCGTCCCCGCGACATGATGCGTAGAGCAGGGTGATGGCGCGACGGGTGGATGATCCGGATTGCTGCCGGATATACAACATCTTGCCGGACCTGCAGGATTCTGATTGCGGCTGATTAAAATGAGTGCCGAGAAAAAACTAGACAAACTGCGCAGCAGGATTGATGCGCTGGATGAACAGATCCAGACGTTGATCAATGCACGTGCCCGGTGTGCTGCGGAAGTTGCCGAGGTCAAGACGGGGCAGGGCGAAGACACCCATTTTTACCGGCCAGAACGCGAGGCGGCGATTCTGCGTCGCGTCAGCGTGCGCAATACCGGGCCCTTGCCGGACGAGGAAATGGTGCGCCTGTTCCGCGAAATTATATCGGCCTGCCTGGCACTGGAAAAACCACTGACGATTGCCTACCTGGGCCCTGAAGGGACCTTTACGCAGGCGGCAGCGCTGAAGCAATTCGGCCATTCAGTGCAGACACTGGCACTGGACAGTCTTGATGATGTGTTCCGTGAAGTGGCCGCAGGCACGGCGGACTACGGTGTTGTGCCGGTAGAAAATTCCACTGAAGGCGTGATCAGTCACACGCTGGATCTTTTTCAACAGTCACAGTTGAATATCTGTGGTGAAGTTGAATTGCGTATTCATCATCATTTGCTGGTGAAGAACAGTGATGTCAAGGTGACCCGGGTGCTGGCTCACCAGCAGGCGCTTGCACAATGCCGGGGCTGGCTGGAAGCCAATCTTGCCAATGCCGTGCATGTCGCGGTGGGTAGCAATGCAGAGGCTGCACGCCTCGTCAGTCATGATGACACTGCAGCGGCTATCGCCAGTGACATGGCAGCCGAACTCTACAAGCTGGTCATCAGGAACCCCAATATCGAGGACCAGCCGGACAACACGACCCGCTTCCTGGTGATAGGCCCGCAGGCCGCACTGCCCAGCGGTGATGACAAGACCTCGCTGCTGATATCGGTGAACAACAAGCCCGGCGCCCTGTACGCCATGCTGCAGCCGATTGCACAGCACGGCATCAGCATGACGCGGATTGAGTCCCGGCCGTCACGACAGGCGATGTGGGAATATGTCTTCTATATCGACGTGAACGGCCATCGTGATGATGCCGATGTTGCCGCCGCGCTGGCGGCCCTTGAACAGGAGACCTTTGCCGTGAAGGTGCTGGGTTCCTATCCGAAGGCGGTCATCTAGCCAGGGAAATAACATGCAGGAGCATTTCGCAAGCGTGATTTCAGGGGCAGAATACAATCGCGGATGCAATCCGCTCCTACAACAGGTGCGTCATTTGATGGCGTAGGAGCGCTTCGCAAGCGCGATTTTAATCAAAAGCACTCGCATTTATGTCTACATCAATCGACAGTTTCCTGGATCTGGCTGCACCCGGCGTACGCGCCCTGCAACCGTACCTGCCCGGCAAGCCGGTGGTGGAACTGGAGCGTGAATACGGTATCAGTAATGCCATCAAGCTGGCCTCCAATGAAAATCCCTATGGTCCGGGTCCACTGGCGCTGGCCGCAGCCAGCGCCGCAATCGAGGGCCTTGGCCGCTACCCGGACGGCAGTGGTTATCAGCTGGCTGAACGGCTGGCGAGGAAACATCAACTCGACCCGGCCTGCATAACACTCGGCAATGGTTCCAATGATGTGCTCGATATCATTGCGCGCGTATTCCTGACAGCGCAACACGAGGCCGTCTTTTCTCAATATGCCTTTGCGGTCTACCCGATAGTCGTGCAGGCGGCGGGTGCCACTGCGTGTGTCGCGCCTGCGCATGAAGGCAGTCACGGGCCGGCCTATGGCCATGACCTGGCGGCCATGCTTGAGCGGGTCGGGCCGGCGACGCGACTGGTATTTATTGCCAACCCCAACAACCCGACCGGCACCTGGCTGGGCAGTGATGAGCTCGACTCGTTCATCAGCGCCGTGCCGGCACATGTCATGGTGGTTGTCGATGAGGCCTACTTCGAATATGTCGGGGAGGAGAACTACCCGGACACGTCTGCCTGGTTGGCGCGATTTCCGAACCTGATCGTGACGCGTACCTTTTCCAAGGCCTATGGCCTTGCCGGTCTGCGGATTGGCTATGCATTGTCACATCCGGACGTGGCCGGTCTGCTGAACCGCGTACGCCAGCCCTTCAATGTCAACAGCGTTGCGCAGGCCGCCGCAGTGGCTGCGCTGGACGATGATGATTACCTGCAACTGTGTATCCGCCGTAACCGCGAAGGCATGGCCCGGCTGGTCGCCGGATTTGAGGCGCTTGGTCTTGCCTGTATAGAATCCGCGGGCAACTTTGTGGCCGTTGACAGTGGCAGGTCAGGTGCGGATGTCTACGAGGCGCTGTTACAGCAGGGGGTGATCGTGCGTCCGGTGGCCAACTACGGCATGCCCGGGCACCTGCGCGTGACCATCGGGCGCGCCGACGAAAACGCCCGTTTTCTGCATGCACTGGAGCAGGTGTTGCGTGATTGAACGACTCTGCATTATCGGCGTAGGCCTCATCGGCGGCTCGCTGGCACGTGCGTTAAGGGACGCGGGGGCTTGCCAGGAAGTGGTCGGTGCCGGCCGCAGCGTCGGCAACCTGCAAATCGCGGTTGACCTGGGTGTCATCGATCGTTACGAGACCGACCTGGGGCAGGCTGTCAGCGGTGCCGACATGGTGGTGGTGTGTGTGCCGCTCGGTGCCATGGAAGGTGTCTTCAATGCCATCAAGGGGCAGCTTTCCGGGCAGGTGGTGCTGACGGATGTCGGTAGCGCCAAGGGCAATGTCATCGAGGCCGCACAGCGGGCATTTGGCAGTGTGCCGGATTTTTTCGTGCCGGGGCATCCGATTGCCGGCACCGAGCAAAGCGGGGTCGAGGCATCGTTTCCCGGACTCTATAATAACCGCCGGGTGATCCTGACACCGTTGCCGGGCACCAGCGCCCTTGCGACCGGGCGGGTGCGCGACATGTGGGAGGCCGCCGGTGCGCAGGTCGTGAGCATGAACCCGGTGCATCATGATGCCGTGCTCGCGGCTACCAGCCACTTGCCGCATCTGCTGGCTTACTCGCTGGTGGATACCCTGGCCAGGCTGGACGACAATGATGAAGTATTTGAATACGCCGCTGGCGGTTTTCGTGACTTTACACGCATCGCCTCCAGTGACCCGGTCATGTGGCGTGATATCTGTCTCGCCAACCGGGATGCCATCCTGCTGATGGTCGAGCATTACATCGACGACCTGCAGGTGTTGCGCGAGGCGATCCGGAACCATGATGGCCAGCAGCTGCTGGATGTCTTTACGGCAGCCAAGTCGGCGCGAGACCGCTTCATTGACAAGTCATCGGGATAAGAAGTGACCCTGTCCAAGGCCGCTGATATTCGCTTCAAGGTAGCGCCGGGCGGGCCGCTCGCGGGCCGCTTGCGCGTGCCTGGCGATAAGTCTATTTCCCATCGCTCGATCATGCTGGGCTCGCTGGCCGAGGGGCACACCGTGGTCACTGGCTTCCTTGAAGGCGAAGACAGCCTCGCGACGCTGTCCGCCTTTCGTGCCATGGGCGTGCAGATCAGCGGGCCGGATGCCGGCAAGGTACAGATCGAGGGCGTCGGCCTGCAGGGTTTGCAGGCACCGGCCGCTGCATTGAACCTCGGCAATTCCGGCACCTCCATGCGGCTGATGTCAGGGCTGCTCGCGGGCCAGGCCTTTTCAACCATGCTGACCGGTGATGCCTCGCTGTCCAGCCGGCCGATGAAACGGGTGGTCGGGCCATTGACGATGATGGGTGCGCGCATCGATGCGAGCGACGGCGGTACCGCGCCGTTGAGAATTCATGGCAACGCAACGCTTGCAGGCATCGACTACGACATGCCGGTTGCCAGTGCGCAGGTGAAGTCCAGCCTGTTGCTGGCCGGGCTGTATGCACGTGGCCAGACCTGTGTGTCCGAGCCGGCGCCGACGCGCGACCACACCGAGCGCATGTTGACCGGTATGGGTTACCCCGTGCAGCGCAGTGGCAACCGCGTGTGTATCGAAGGCGGACACACCCTGCACGGCATTGCTATTGATGTGCCGGCGGATATTTCCTCGGCGGCCTTCTTCCTGGTGGGCGCCAGTATTGCGCCGGGCTCCGACCTGCTGCTGGCACATGTTGGCATGAACCCGACGCGCACCGGTATCATCGATATACTGCAGCAGATGGGTGCTGACATCAGCGTGCTGAATGAACGTGACGTGGGGGGTGAACCGGTCGCCGACCTGCGCGTACAGTCCGCGCCGTTACACGGTATCGACATCCCGCCGCGGCTGGTGCCACTGGCGATAGACGAATTCCCGGTGATCTTCGTGGCGGCGGCCTGTGCACAGGGCAGGACGGTGTTGACAGGTGCAGAGGAATTGCGCGTCAAGGAAAGTGATCGTATCCAGGTGATGGCAGACGGCTTGCAGACACTGGGCATTGACGCGCAGCCAACCCCTGACGGCATGGTGATTGAGGGCGGTACGCTCGGTAGCGGCTGTGTCGGCAGTCACGGTGACCACCGCATTGCCATGGCCTTCTCCATGGCCGCGCTGCGTGCGCAGGGCGAGGTTGAGATCAGCGACTGCGCCAACGTCAATACCTCGTTCCCCGGCTTTGTCGAACAGGCCTGCCAGGCGGGACTGACGATCAAGGCAACCAGGGTGTAGGCGGGAATGGCATTCTGTCACCTGGGTCGATGCCGTAGCGATGCGCTGGACTGAATACCATGAATAATCCTGATCATCATGCCGGGCAAGCTGTGCCGGTGATTACCATCGATGGCCCCAGTGGTTCGGGCAAGGGCACCATCAGCCAGACGCTGGCCGAACATCTCGGCTGGCACCATCTGGACAGCGGCGCCCTGTACCGCCTGTTGGCCTATGCGGCCCTGCAGGACTCGCTGGACCTGAATGACGAAGTGGCTCTGCTGGCGCTTGTTGGCCGCTTGAGTGAAAGCTACCAGTTACCAACACGGGAAAATCCGGTCATTCGGCTGGATGGCGCGGATGTCAGCGATGCCCTGCGCACCGAGCGCTGTGCGGATGCGGCATCCAAAACGGCGGCCTTGCCGGCCGTTCGCAAGGCGCTGCTGGCGTGGCAGCGACATTACCGCCAGCCACCGGGCCTGGTTGCCGACGGGCGGGATATGGGGACGGTTGTATTCCCCGACGCAGAGCTGAAATTATTTCTTACCGCGCGCCCCGGTATACGTGCGGAAAGGCGGTATAAGCAATTGAAAGATAAGGGAATGGAGACTGATCTGGTGGTGCTTGTAAAGGAGGTGGAGGCGCGGGATGCGCGTGATTCCGCACGCAAGGCCTCACCCCTGAAGCCGGCAGCGGATGCCCTGATCATCGACAACAGCGACCTGAATGCGGCTGATACCCTGCGACAGGTGCTGCAGGCGGTTCATGCAATCATGTGAAAATCCCTGTACAATTAAGCAGATACACGTATAATCTTTTTTTCCGTTTTGGCCGGGACACTGCCCCGGCCAAATTTTTTAACCTGACCTGCGGTATCGCCAGATACGGTAGCTAATTTAAATGGACCGTGCTTTAACGGTTCTAGGATGATGTTTCCAATGACTGAAAGTTTTGCTGAAATGTTTGAAGAGAGCCTCGTTAATCAGAATTTAACGAGGGGCGCTGTCGTAACAGGGACTGTTGTTGATATTCAATCGGATAGTGTCATTGTGAATGCCGGTTTGAAGTCCGAAGGCATTATTCCAATTGAAGAATTCAAGAATGCATCGGGTGAAGTAGAGGTCGAGATCGGCGATGAAGTCGAGGTTTCCCTGGAAGCGGTTGAAGATGGCTTCGGCGAAACCAAGCTGTCCCGCGAAAAAGCAAAACGTGATGAAGTGTGGCGCCGGCTTGAAAAGGCGTATGAAAACGGAGACATTATCAAGGGTGTTATCAGTGGCAAGGTGAAGGGTGGTTTCACCGTCGACATAGAAGAAATTCGTGCCTTCCTGCCGGGTTCCCTGGTGGATGTGCGACCGGTACGTGACCCGGTATTCCTCGAGGGCAAGGAACTCGAGTTCAAGCTCATCAAGCTTGATCAGCGTCGCAATAACGTCGTGGTTTCACGGCGTGCCGTTGTTGAAACAGAATTCAGTGCAGAGCGCGAGGCGCTGCTCGAAAATCTGCAGGAAGGCATTACCGTCAAGGGTATCGTCAAGAATCTGACTGATTATGGTGTCTTTGTTGACCTGGGTGGTATCGACGGTCTGCTGCACATTACCGATATGGCCTGGAAGCGTGTCAAGCACCCGTCTGAAATCGTCAATGTCGGTGACGAGATTGATGTCAAGGTGCTCAAGTTTGATCGCGAGCGCAACCGTGTATCCCTGGGCATGAAACAGCTGGGTACCGACCCATGGGCCGATCTGGCGCGCCGTTATCCAGCCAACTCACGCCTGTTCGGCAAGGTGACCAATATTGCCGACTATGGCTGCTTTGTGGAGATTGAAGAGGGTGTTGAAGGCCTGGTACACGTCTCGGAAATGGACTGGACCAACAAGAACGTCAATCCCTCGAAGATGGTCCATATCGGTCAGGAAGTCGAGGTGATGGTGCTGGATATCGACGAGGAACGTCGCCGCATCTCGCTGGGTATCAAGCAGTGCTACCCGAACCCGTGGGACGAGTTCGGCGCGACCCGCAACAAGGGTGACGTGGTCAAGGGCACCATCAAGTCGATTACCGATTTCGGTATTTTCATCGGCATGGAAGGTGACATCGATGGCCTGGTGCACCTGTCGGATATTTCCTGGCATGAGCCAGGGGAAGAGGCCGTCCGCAAGTTCTCCAAGGGTGACGAGATCGAAGCCGTGGTGTTGTCGGTCGATCCTGAACGTGAGCGCATCTCGCTGGGTGTCAAACAGCTGGAGAAAGACCCATTCTCGAATTTTGTTGCTGAACACGGCAAGGGCAGCATCGTCAAGGGTACGGTCAGGGAAGTGGATGCGAAAGCGGCCATCATTGATCTCGGCGACGGTGTCGACGGTACCTTGCGTGCCTCGGAACTTTCCCGTGACCGTATTGAGGATGCGCGCAGCATTCTCAGTGTCGGCGACGAAGTTGAAGCCAAGTTCATGGGGGTCGACCGCAAGAGCCGTGCCATCATGTTGTCCATCAAGGCAAAGGACAGCGAGGACGAGGCGGCCATGATGCAGGACTACGGGGCGGGCTCTGCAGAGGCAACAACAAATCTTGGGGATGTGCTCAAGCAGCACATGAACGGGGACGACAGTTAGTCACTCGCCTGCTAGGGGGTAATGGCTTGTTCATCGGATTATGACTGGAACGGAAACTATCATCCGGGTTGGTGGATAAAATGACAAAGTCTGAATTGATCGAGATACTCGCGGCTAAAAACGGACATCTGAATCACAAGGATGTCGAGTTGGCGGTCAAAAGTCTGCTTGAACAAATGAGTTGGGCACTCGCAACCGGGCAGCGGATAGAGATCAGGGGGTTTGGCAGTTTCTCCCTGCATTATCGTCCGCCGCGTATTGGCAGAAACCCGAAGACCGGCGATTCTGTTGCACTGGCAGCCAAACATGTACCCCATTTCAAGCCGGGAAAGGAACTCAGGGAGCGTGTCAACGAGGGGCTTGCTCGCGAACGCGAAAAGGAATTCTAGACACACGGTCACCCGGCCGCAGTCTTGCCGGATCGGAAAGCCGGTGTGACTGACTACAGGCCGGGTGTGCCTGTTTTGTATCTCAATCGCTAGGGGAGAGGGGACTCTCGTGTCTCTACCCGTCATCACTTCCCGTTTCCCGGTATCGTAATGCAGGATCTGGTCTGGTTTTTGTTGCCGGTTGCCGCGGCCTTTGGCTGGTTTGCCGCCAAACGCGCTAAAGGCAAGGCCGCTGGCTATTCTGATTCCATGCTGGGTGCCGACTACATCACGGGCCTCAATTACCTCCTCAATGAGCAGCAGGACAAGGCAATTGATGTCTTTATCCGCATGCTGGAAGTCAACAGTGATACCGTTGAAACACACCTGGCGCTGGGCAACCTGTTCAGAAGGCGTGGAGAAGTCGATCGCGCTATCCGCATCCACCAGAACCTGATGGCTCGTTCCTCGCTGAATTCCGAGCAGCGTGCCGATGCCGTGCTGGAACTGGGACAGGATTACATGAAGGCCGGGCTGTTTGATCGTGCTGAAGGCCTGTTCAGGGAACTGATAGAAAACAACGTTCACCTGTTGACAGTGATGCCCCTGTTGCTTGATATCTATCAGCAGGAAAAAGACTGGGACAATGCCATTGATATTGCCGGCCAAATGGGCTTTGTGGGTGAACAGTCGGCGAAGGCAGTGATTGCACAGTTTTATTGTGAACTGGCCGAGAATGCCCGCGCCCGGGAGGATAGTGAGGCCACTGTTGACTTGCTGAATAAGGCCAGTGAATTCGATCCCCGCTGTGCACGTGCACGGTTGATCATGGGGAATATTGCCAGGCAACAGGGTGATTATCGCGCGGCACTGGAGGCGTATGAGCAGGTAGCGGAACGCGATATCGAGTTGTTGCCGGAAATTCTCGATGATATGCACGCCTGTCACAGGGAACTGGGTAGTGTCGATGCCTTTATTGACTATCTGCGTGGTGCGATTACACGCTATGCGGGTATTTCCCCGGTACTCGCACTGGCAGACATACTGAACAGTGAGGAGGGTAGCGAGCCGGCTGCCCGCTTCATCGCCGCCGAGCTGGGAAAACGGCCCTCGGTACGCGGCCTGTCCCGCTTTATAGATCTGAGCCTGTCAAGCAGCGAGGGTGCCGCCCATGAGAACCTGTTGTTACTGAAAAACATTACTGACCAGTTGCTGGAAAACAAACCGGTTTACCAGTGCCGTGAGTGTGGCTTCTATGGGAAAATGCTGCACTGGCAGTGCCCGAGCTGCAAGCACTGGAATACTGTCAAGCCGATTCACGGCGTTGTCGGCGAATAGGACGGCGAATTCCTCACCACACACAATGAACCATGGTTACCATGCAAAAATCAAAAGTTATCGTCGCGCTTGATTACACTGATGCTGCGTCTGCCCTGCAGCTGGTTGCACGGCTGGCGCCGGATCTGTGCCGTCTGAAAGTCGGCAAGGAACTGTTCACCCGCGCCGGTCCACAGCTGGTAGAAGATCTCGCCGCGCGTGGTTTTGATGTCTTCCTCGATTTGAAATTTCATGATATCCCCAACACGGTAGCCGGCGCCTGTCATGCGGCCGCCGAGCTGGGTGTATGGATGTTGAACGTGCACGCGCTGGGTGGAGAGCGGATGCTGCAGGCGGCGAAAGAGGGTGTTATGCGTGCAACGCATTCGCCCTTGCTGATTGCGGTCACCATACTGACCAGTATGGATGAAGCGGATCTCGTGGCCGTGGGCCTGGCCGGGTCGCCACTGGACAATGTGTTGCGCCTCGCACAGCTTGCGCAGCAATCCGGCCTGGACGGCGTGGTCTGTTCCTCACGTGAAACCCCCGTCCTCAGAGGGCAACTCGATCCAGGCTTCCGGCTGATTACGCCAGGCATCAGGCCGGCCGGCAGCCAGGCCGATGACCAGCGCCGGGTGATGACGCCTGTTGATGCGATCAATAGTGGTTCAGACTATCTTGTTATTGGACGCCCGGTGACCCGGGCTGACGATCCTGTGGGTGTTTTGCGGACAATAAATTCAGAACTGTCCGCTTTAGCCTAGACCCCCTGGCAGGCATCCTGTCTGTGGTGGAGCAGCAGTCCGTCAACAGGTCTGCAGCTCTCCATGTCGATACATTTTTTTCAGGGAAGACATCACACAGGAGGCAGGAATGCACAACGTAACGAGATTGGTTTTATCACTGCTGGTTTCAATGGCGATGCTAGTGTCGCTGCAGGTATATGCCGGGCCGGTCGATATCAACACGGCCGATGCCGCAGCGCTGGCGGGTGCTATCAATGGCGTGGGAGAGAAAAAGGCGGCAACCATTGTTGCCTACCGGGAGGTGCACGGTCCCTTCATGCGCGTTGAGGATCTATCCAATGTTAAAGGCATTGGTCCGGGTACAATCGAAAAAAATCGGCAGAATCTTGTGGTTGGATCAACGGGCGAGTAGTAATGTAGGGGCTGCCGTGATCCGGACATCCTGTCGGGATCATGGCAGCTTGCGGGGCTGGCGCTGATTGCATCCCCGCAGATTCTGTGCCCTCTATATAGTTAGTTATAAATAAAATGGAGATACTAATCAGTATAGCGATTATCATGCTGACAAGGTTTGGTCCTGTGCTGC
This sequence comes from uncultured Ectothiorhodospiraceae bacterium, assembly GCA_947258515.1. Classification (GTDB taxonomy): domain Bacteria; phylum Pseudomonadota; class Gammaproteobacteria; order UBA9214; family UBA9214; genus UBA9214. Next base: position 8,439 of record CAMYIO010000015.1, on the reverse strand, counting down.
TGCTCTGTAGCGCCCCAGGCGCAGCTACTGCCTCGCCCGGCATGCTCAGGGTTCCCGGAAATTCAATATTCAGCCTGAATCGTCGATTATTAGGGAGAATTCGAACGACACCTTATAATTATCAATTGTTACAATCAGGAAGCAGTTGATGACACTCTACCCAGTAATCTTGTCCGGTGGTTCAGGCTCGCGGCTGTGGCCATTGTCGCGCGAATATTATCCCAAGCCGTTATTGCCGCTTGTTTCGGATAAAACACTGCTGCAGGAAACGGCTTGCCGCCTGGATGGTCTTGCGGATCTGGGGGAGGCGGTTTATGTCTGCAACGAAGAGCACCGTTTCCTGGTGGCCGAACAGGTCGCGCAGCTTGGCAAGACGCCGGCAACTATCATTCTTGAACCTGAAGGCAGGAATACCGCGCCGGCATTGACCCTGGCAGCCTTATACCTGGTAGAGCAGGACCCCGACGCCATGATGGTGGTGATGCCGGCCGATCATGTCATGACAGAACCACAGCAATTCGTTGCAGCGGTCGAGCAGGGCAGTGGCCACGCCGAACAGGGCGCTTTGGTTACCTTCGGCATCGTACCCGAGTTGCCGGAGACCGGTTACGGATACATCAAGCGGGATACCCGGGTTGATGGCGGTAGGGCTTACACGGTGGCCCACTTCGTTGAGAAACCGGATCAACAAACCGCAGAACGTTATGTCAGTGAGGGCGACTATTACTGGAACAGCGGTATCTTCCTGATGCGCGCCGATCGCTGGCTGGATGAGATCAGCCAGTATCGCCCCGATATTCTGAAGAGCTGTCGCGAGGCAATGAATTCGGGCCTTAAGGACTGTGATTTTTTCCGTGTCAACAAGCAGAAATTTCACGAATGTCCCGGTGACTCCATAGACTATGCTGTTATGGAGAAAACCGAACGTGCATTAGTTGTCCCGATCAGTGCAGGCTGGTCTGATATTGGTGCCTGGTCGGCCCTGTGGGATATCTGTCCGCATGATGACGATGGCAATGTTATCCAGGGTGATGTCCTCGCGGAGGATACGCATAATGCATTTCTGGTCGCGCAGCACCGCTGTCTCGCCACGGTGGGGCTCGATAATATCGTGGTGGTGGAAACCGCAGATGCCGTTCTGGTTGCAAGCAAGGACAAGGCGCAGGACGTCAAGGCGATTGTGGACCGCCTCAAGGACTGCGGGCGTGAAGAGAGCAAGGTGCATCGGCGGGTGTACCGTCCCTGGGGTTCTTACGAGGGCATCGATTCCGGTTCGCGATTCCAGGTAAAGCGCCTGTCCGTCAAGCCCGGTGCACAACTGTCATTACAGATGCATCATCATCGCGCAGAACACTGGGTGGTTGTGAAAGGGACGGCACGCGTCACATGTGGAGACCAGGTGTTCAACCTGCATGAGAATGAATCGACGTACATACCCATCGGTATAAAACACCGTCTGGAAAATCCGGGTAATATTCCTCTGGAAGTAATCGAGATACAATCAGGCAGCTACCTCGGCGAAGATGATATTGTGCGCTTCGAGGATGTCTATGACAGGGTTCAGGAGAGCTGAGAAACACTATGGAAAAGATAATCAGAAAAGCGGTATTTCCTGTTGCGGGTCTGGGAACGCGCTTTCTGCCGGCAACCAAGGCAAATCCCAAGGAGATGCTGACGGTTGTTGACAAACCGTTGATTCAGTATGCAGCGGAGGAGGCGGTCAATGCCGGCATAGAAGAGCTGATCTTTGTGACCAGCAGCAGCAAGCGCGCCATCGAGGACCACTTCGACAAGAACTACGAGCTGGAATCCGAGCTCGAAAAAAAGGGCAAGACGGAGTTGCTGAAAATTGTGCAGGAGGTTGTGCCGGCCAACGTGACCTGTGTTTATGTGCGTCAGCCGGAAGCCCTTGGGCTGGGACATGCCGTGTTATGTGCCAAGCCGGTTGTCGGCGACGAACCTTTTGCGGTCATTCTCGCGGATGACCTGATTAACTGCGGTAGCGACTGCGCTGGCAAGAGTGTGCTTGCTCAGATGATTTCGGTATATAACAACAATCACGCCAGTATCCTCGGTGTCGAGGAAGTGCCGCCGCAGGAAACCGACAAGTACGGCATCGTCGATCCGGGGGAAACAGATGGCCGCGTCTCCCGGATAAACAATATCGTGGAGAAACCGTTGCCCGAAGTGGCCCGCTCCAATCTGGCTGTCGTCGGGCGCTATATCCTCACTCCAGCCATCTTCAAGCACCTGGAACAGATCCCGCGTGGCGCCGGCGGCGAGATACAACTGACCGATGCCATTGAGAAACTGCTGTGTGATGAACAGGTACTGGCCTATCGATTTCAGGGCAAGCGTTACGACTGTGGCAGCAAGCTGGGCTATCTACAAGCCACGGTGGAGTATGCGCTGGAGCACCCCGAGTTGCGCGACGACTTCCTCGCGTACCTGGTCAGCGAGTTCGGCGAGCGCGCCCGGGAACACCTGCGAGCAACCGGCGACTAGTCCCTACCGGATGCGGGCGTTTCCGTGCACTGACTGCCCTGGCAGATATCCAGGTTTCAGGCAGATACGACAGCCCCTGCGGAGCCGTCATTCAACGTTGGCTAGGAGCCTGTCGGACTTAGGTGATCGTAGCGAGCATGATGGGAGAACGAGAACAAATGTTCACGATTTCGAGGCGCATAGTGGGCCTACGCAACGAGGAATCGGGGGGAGGCGCATAGTGGGCCTACGCAACGAGGAATCGGGGGTATTTGGGCCGTTCTCCCATCAGCGCAGTAGATTAACCCTAAGTCCGACAGGCTCCTAGGGGTTGATCTTTATTACCACGATGGTCTGGTCGTCCTTGGGGACGGTGCCCTGGCGATGGTGCACGAGGGCCTGATTGAGTGCTGTCAGGATGGTCTGTGGCTCCGGGTCGCTGGACTCAATCAGTGCCTTCAGCCGTTCCGGGCCGAAGTGTTCACCACTGACGGTTCGCGCCTCGGTCACGCCATCGGTGTAGAGGACCAGAATATCACCGGCCGCCATCGGGATCTCCACGTTCACCCAGATGTGTGCCGGATCCACGCCCAGCGGGATGCCGTCCGAGGCGTCGAGGAATTCCGTCACCAGCGGCCCGCCGGTGCGTTTCAGGAGCGGCGGGTTGTGCCCGGCGTTGGTGTAGGTGAGGCGCGAGGTCTGAGGGTCATAATTGGCGGCAAAGGCGGTTATGAAGCTGCCACGGATCTGGCGTGAGAAGAAATGCCGGTTGGCATAGTTGAGCACGTCCGCCGGGCCACCGCTGAGATTCGGGTAGGTCCGCAGGATAGCATCGAACATGGCGACCTCCACTGCGGCAGCCGGCCCGTGGCCCGAGACATCGGCGATAATGGCACCCCAGCGCGGGTAGATCGCCAACTGACCAGCGTTCTCTGCACCGGGCAGCAACGGAACGACGTCATAGTAATCTCCGCCCGCACTGACAAAAGGCGTGTAACTGGCCGCCAGAGTAATACCCGGGATGCTGTGGTTCTCCGGTGGCAGCAATTTGCGCTGGACTTCGGCGATTTGCTCCAGGTCGCGCCGGATGAGACGGTTGGCCTTCATCAGTCGCTTGCGCAGCTTGCGAATTTCCGCAAGGTGCTGCGATCGGGTATAAAAGAGATCACGCAGCCAGCGCAGCTTCCAGTCAATCATGCCTGGAACGCTTATCGACGAGTTGACAGCGGCAACACATGTCTTTGGATTGTCTGCCTGCTATTGTGTTTCAACTGCATTTTTCCTCTTCGCTGATAACTCCATGCACAACCAGATGCCGGTCACTGATCACCGCTACCGACAGCCCTTCCAGACCCGCTGCGGCGAGTTGTGCCTCGACCTCACGGGGTTCGAACGCGGCCAGCAGGGAGTTGTAGAAATCCCGGCGCAGGATTTCAGGCTCATCCGCGGCGTACACCTCCACGAGTCGCCGGGCAGCCGCATGATCCTCGGGCCGGTACAGGTCCACTACATAGATCTTCGTGCCCGCGCGAGCATGCCTGAGGATGGTCTCCCACAACACCTGAGGTTCGTGCAGATGATGCAGCAGGCTGTTGCTGATGATCGCCGTATACGGCACTGTGCCCAGTGGCACACCGGGGATCAGCCCTTCAATGAATGTGATTCGGTCACCCGCATTGCCTGCGCGCGCCTTGCGCTGATTGGCCAGCGCGATCATGGCCTTCGAGCCATCCACACCAACCACCGAGCATTCCGGATGGCAGGCGGCAAAGCGGAAGCTGATGTCCCCCGGCCCGCAGCCGAGATCCAGGATATGCCCCCTGAGCTGATGACCCGGGAAATACCCGACGAAGGCGTCCACAATCCGGCTGTGGGCCTCGGCAAAATCGGCCGATGCGTACGCCTCCGCCTGCAGCGGATCGTCCATCAACTCGGGTTCGGTTACGCGTTTCATGTCAGGAGTATAGTCTGTCCCGTTTAATTACTTCCCATCCTCAGGGTGGGATACGCAGGACAGGCAACGTGCGGCATGCCGATTCGGTGCCGTATATGAAAAAACCACTGCTCAGTGGCTCGATATAAAATATTTTTCCAAGGACTTAAATGGCTCCCCGGGACGGGCTCGATCGGAGCGCCTAGCTGGCCCCAGTCACCTGACGACTCCACGCCTCCAACCACCGACCTGGTGACTATCAGTCATATTTCATTTCCTTTAAGACCAATAATAAACCTCCTCAGGCACAACACGGCGATACCCCAAGTCAGGCGCAACCAGATCGGTATACTCAGGAATGTGGGATTATTGTACGTCCAGGCGTCGAAATACACAGATACGATCTCACTGGCTGTCCCACAATCACGACGAAAAACAGGCACCTCAGGTCCTCAGTTTCATAATAGAGCTTCAGCAGGAATGCACGTGTAAGCTGTCACAGGAATGTGGAATAATAATTATTATATCAACAGGTTAGTAAAGCCTGCGTATTCGGCATAGTATTTGGCAAAACAGTATTACGGGTATATGCTTGGGCGACACACAGCACTGCAAACAAGAAAAATGAATTCATGACTTTCTGCCTTTCGGCCAACTCCATACCCAAGTCTGCAGTCGTCAGTTGCCTTACCTTGGTACTGCTTGTACTACTGCAGGCAACAGTTCACGCAGCATTTACCACCTTTGACAGCGGCCATGTACGCCCGCTTGCAATGTCTTCCAGTGGCAACCGCCTTTATGTCGTTAACACGCCCGACAACCAACTCGAAATCTTCTCGGTCAACAGTTTCGGTCTTACCCTTGTAGGTTCAGTCCCAGTCGGGCTGGAGCCGGTTGCTGTGGCATTACGCAACGACAATGAGGTATGGGTAGCCAATTACCTGTCCGATTCCATCAGTATCATCGATGTCAGCCTCACACCACCGCGCGTAACGCGCACTCTGCTGGTGGGTGATGAACCCGCAGATATTGTGTTTGCAGGGCCAGGAGGCAACCGAGCCTTCATTACCACTGCGCACCGTGGTCAGAACAGTCCCTACAGTATCGATGCGATGCCAACAAACCCGGGTGAAATGACAGTGCCGGGCATAGGCCGGGCCGATGTCTGGGTTTTCAATGCAACCACTCTCGGGCCGACACTGGGGGGGACACCCGAAACCATAGTTACTCTGTTTGGCGACACACCAAAGGCGTTGACTGTCAGCCCGGATGGCAACACGGTCTATGTCGCCATCTTCAAGTCCGGCAACCAGACAACGACTCTCAGCGAAGGTGTCGTTTGTAACGGTGGCGTCAGCGCGGGGACGTGCGTACCTGCACCGGGTGAGGCAACGGCACCCGGCGGCCTGCCCGCGCCCAACCAGTCTTCTGCCGGTGATCCTGCGCCCGAGACAGGACTCATCGTCAAGTATGACGGTTCTGCATGGAGAGATGAACTCGGGCGTGACTGGTCCAGTCTGGTGCGGTTCAACCTGCCCGACAAGGATGTATTTGCCATTGACGCCACGGCCAATCCGCCCGTCGAGACGGCTGCCTTCAGCGGCGTCGGCACAGTGTTATTCAATATGGCTGTGAATCCGGTCTCCGGAAAGATCTATATCGCTAATACCGAGGCTATTAACGAGGTGCGTTTCGAGGGCATGCGACCGACAAGCGGTCAGGGCAGTGATACAAGTACGGTCATCGGACACCTGCATGAGGCACGCATTACTGTTATTGATCCGGGTACAAACAACGTTACACCACGTCATCTAAACAAACACATAGACTATTCCATGGTGCCTTCACCTGCGGGTGTCGCGGATGATTCGCTTGCAACGCCCAAGGGTATGGCTGTCACTTCAAATGGGGGCACTCTGTATGTGGCGGTCAAAGGATCGGGTAAGGTCGGCGTATTTGACACCAGCGATCTGGAAAACGACACCTTTGTACCTGATTCCGCGAATCACATTCAGCTTAGTGCCGGCGGGCCTGGTGGGCTGATACTTGATGAGAATAATAACCGGCTCTATGTCACGACCCGTTTCGATAACGGGATTTCTGTCATCGACACGATAACCAATACTGAGATCGGTCATATTGGAATGCATAACCCGGAACCCGCGAACGTGATCGCAGGTCGACAGTTCTTGTACGATGCCAACCTGACCTCGAGCAATGGTGAGGCCTCCTGCTCAAGTTGCCATATTGAGGGAGACAAGGACGAACTAGCCTGGGACCTGGGTGACCCGGAAGGCAGTTCCAGCAATAACCCGCTTAACTTTATATTCGGTGCAGGCCAGCCCTTTCACCCCATGAAGGGGCCAATGACCACGCAAACACTACGGGGCATGGATACTCACGGTTCCATGCACTGGCGCGGCGACCGTACCGCAGGCAATGACACGGGCGGTGACCCGCTTGACGAAGACGGCGCCTTCAAGAAATTCAATGGTGCATTCGTGGGTCTGCTCGGGCGTTCAACGCAACTCAGTACTGCCGAGATGCAGGCCTATACTGATTTTATCCTGCAGGTAACACTGCCGCCGAACCCGAACCGGGCACTTGACGATTCGCTTACATCAGGCCAGCAGACAGGAAGGGACTTCTATTTTAACCAGGTCTCCGACACCATCACTACTTGCAACGGCTGTCATGTACTAGACCCGGCCACGGGTGCCTTTGGTACGAATGGGTCTGCATCCATAGAAGGTGAACCCCAGGAATTCAAGGTCGCACATTTACGAAACCTTTATGAAAAAGTTGGTATGTTCGGCATGCCGGATGTGCCCTTCTTCAATTCGGGCGACAACGGCCACCAAGGTGACCAGATCCGCGGCTTCGGTTTTCTCCATGACGGCAGCGTTGACACCCCGTTCCGTTTTCTCGATGCTGTACTGTTCAATTTTCCCGGAGAAGATTCCCAGCGCAGGGACGTGGAACAGTTCCTGTTCGCCTTCGACACCAACCTGAAACCTGTGGTCGGCCAGCAGGTCACAGTAACCAGCAGCCCATCACTCGCAGCAACCCGAGCAGACCTGCTGATGGCGCGCGCCGCGGCCGGCGACTGTGACGTGGTGATCAAAGGTAACCTGGGAAGTATTCAACGTGGTGCTTACCGCCTTCCTGGCGCCAGCGACGTGTTCCGAACGGACGGTATAGCACTGGGCGATCTGTCGGAGGCCTTTATCCGCGACCAGGTTCTGCCAACAGGTGAGACGTTGACCTATACGGCCGTACCACCTGGCGAAGGCATGCGTATCGGTATCGATGCCGACGAAGACACTGTCCGTAATTTCGATGACAACTGCCCGACTGACGCCAATCTGGGTCAGACCGACCAGGATACTGACGGTCCGGGCGATGCCTGTGACAACTGCCCGACCGTAGCTAATCCCAGTCAGCTGGACACTGACACGGACGGCAGTGGAGATGCCTGCGACCTGGACGATGATAACGACGGCCTGAGTGACTTGCTGGAACAGTCAGCCGGATCCAGCACCATACTCATTGACACTGACGGTGACGGACTGAGCGACTTTGAAGAGGTATCCTGGGACGGTGACCCGAACACATATATCCCGGGCGCCGACCTGAATCCTGCCAGTGTGGACACCGATGGTGACGGCCTGCTCGACCCGGTCGATCCAATCCCGCTGATCTTTAACTTCGCTGATGGTGACGTCGTAACAGACGGTGTTGTAAATGCTGGCGATTACTTGGTTGTCATGCGCACGGTACTCGGCTTGACTCTGGTCACGAACGATATGCTTGCCCACGCTGACCTGTACCCGGACGGCGTGCCAGACGGCCTAATCACTATTCAAGACTTGATTCTGCTGCAGCAACTTTTGCTCATGTAAAAGATACCAATGAAAATTAATCCTAGGAGCCTGTCGGACTTAGGTGATCGTAGCGAGCATGATGGGAGAACGAGTACAAATGGTCACGATTTCGAGGCGCATAGTGGGCCTACGCAACGA
>CAMYIO010000014.1:7160-41524 GCA_947258515.1 uncultured Ectothiorhodospiraceae bacterium | reverse complement strand
AAAATCGACGCTATCCAGATCTTCCGCAGCCTGTTCTTGTTCCGCTAGCTGATTTTCTTCCGGTGCTTCTGCCAATGCGTCCCCGGCATCCACGGCCCCCAGCTCGAAATCAAACGTTTCCACTTCTGAGTCTGAGACAGATTCTAGATCAGCGCCATCTGCGTCGTCAGCATCACTAATGCCCTCAGCACTCAGATCAAAATCAAGTGACTCGATATCTTCCCCGGGAGCGGTGTCTTTATCGGCATTTTCTTCGGTTTCGTCGCCTTCCAGCGCAGAAGTATCAATATCCAGCTGCGCGTCGGCCTCGCCTGCCTGCTCAACGTCAATCTGTTCAACCTCGCCGCTATCTGATTCAGCAGTAAATTCAACTTCCTCGACGCCCATCCCGGTACTCTCGTCCGCAGGCTCTCCCTCAAATTCATCGTCGAAATCCGTATCAAGCTCAAAATCTATACCCTGCTCTGGCGTAGATGAGTCACCCTGGTCTTCATCAGCTTGCATCTCAACCGCTGCTTGGTCCTCATCAAGGAATTCGTCTATGTCAAAATCCACCACCTCAGCCGACTGCTCTTCCTCTTGCTCGGAGTCAACTTCGGTATCCAGTTCGAAATCCACGATCTCCTCGGGCTCACCTGCTTCATCATCCTGAGCCTGCTCGGCTTGGTCAGGGACATTTATGCCGGTAATCTCAAGCGCTTCTGCCTCTAGCTCGGACTCAGTTTCATCTTCTGATTGATCTGTAAATTCTGCCTGTTCCCGATCAGTTTCCTGGATCGCCTGGTCGGCAGTCATTGCCAAGGATTCTTCCTGCAACGCCGTTTCCACTGCCGCCTCGGTCTCAGCGACGCGCTCTGACTGTTCCTCTAACGCCTCACCGAAATCCTCAAAAGCGGCCTCTTCGTTGTCCGAATCGCCGACAGCCTCCCCGGTGTCTGTGACGTCGGACACTTCCTGCTGGTCATTTGCAAGCGCTGTACCGGCCATACCAGCCACCGCCAACACCGCTTCCTCATCTGGCTCTACTTTATCGACGCGCTGCTCGCCAGCTACTTCCGGACCATCTTGAGGCATTACCGCATCATCGAATTCAACCTCAAGCCCCTCGGCGGTGACCGCCCTGTTGCGTCTCATCAACAACATCACCGTCAGCAACACCACCAGCACCGAAACAATAATAAGAATCAGTGAATTATTGTTCAGCACCGTTGTCACGCTATTCAGAAAACTGGGTGGAGCTGTTCTGACCGGTTGCGACTCGGATACAGTTGCCACTGGTTGCTCGACTTCCGCCACCGGCTGCTCCTGCTGCAGACTGGCCTGCACTGCAGACTCGGCAAGAGATTGTTGCAACTGAGCCAGCTGCTGATCCTGCAGACTGATAATCTCCATGGCCGCAGCGATCTGTTCATCCAGGTCATTAAGGCGGGCCACCAGCTCTGCCTGTTGCAGACTGGCGCGGTCAGACTCTTCCGCTTGCAAGGCAAGCTGATTCTCAAGCGCCTCGATTCGGGCATCCAGTTCACTCTGAGCTGACCCTGTTGCTCGCTGGAAGCCAGGGAGCTGGGACCCGAGGCAGGCGCGGTCAGTGGCTGCACATTGAGGTCCGCCTGCTGATTCTGTCGGCTTACCTCGGATACGGCCTGTTGCTGACTGATGCTCTGGACCTGGCTCAAATCTGGAATCCGCAGCGTCTCGCCAGCTCGCAGTCGATTGATATTGCCGCCCACAAACGCGTCAGGATTCAGCCTTTGAATAGCCAGCATGGTCTGTTGAATGGTCACCGAGCTGTCCGGACGAACTCTCATGGCGACTTCCCATAGAGTGTCAGTCTCCTGGATCTCCAGACTGTCAGGGACCGCAGGCGCTTCAGTGATTACATTTTCCGCCACTGCTGTCCCATTGAAGACAGGAGCTGGCTCCGGCTCAACGGATAGCTCGGGCTCAACATTAACTTCAGGCTCTGGCTCTGTTTCTATATCGGTTGAGGTTGCGGTTGTTGTTGCTGGAGTCTGGGCTGGTTGCTGGCGGTCAACGCCGGGCTCAGTTTCAACTACCGGGCTCACCGGCTGATTGATGGGTTCTGCTATGGACCGGGCATCACTGAATACCGGCAGATCCAGGAGTACAGTATGTTCGCTGAGAATTCTGCCACTGGGCCAGCGCGTGTCGAGAATAAAACTCAGATACGGCTCACGCACAGACTGGTTGCTGGTCAGCAGCACGAAGATACCTTGCGCAGTGCTTTCAATGGTGAAATCGACGTCGGAGAAAAAGTTGGTACGCTCCAGATTGAAGCGTTGAAAATCCTGCTGCGAACCCATTTGCACGACGATTTCTGCCGGGCTTACCCCGCCCAGATCGACGATTTCGATTCGCGCACTGAGCGGCTGATTCAGAGAGGATTCCAGGGTAAGAGAGCCCAGGCCAAGAGCATAGACCTGGCTGGCCATCAGACAGCAGATTGCGGTAAGAACGGCAGCAGCTTTGCGCATCATATAGTCTTTCCTACAAACGATAATTTCCCTGATCCCATTGAACTCAGTGTCAGGCCGCAAATGCTTACTGCTTTTGCGTACCAACGTTGCTGACCGATAATGTCGCAGTGAACGTTGGCCAACCCTCCACTTAAATGTTTAATCCATTAAAAAACAGCAACCTACATTTAAGAAGTAAGGTTCAAATTAAGCCCTTTTCCTCCGCTTCTGAGCTGTGATCAGGCACACTCAGGATAATTTTAAGGAAATCTGCTCAAAACTGCCCGGATTTCGTGAAATTTTTTCTTAGACGAGATCTTCACTACCGCGTGCAAGTATTCATTATAAAAAGTCTTTTATCAATAGCTCTGCAATCTGGATTGAGTTTAATGCTGCACCTTTCCGAACATTGTCGGAAACTACCCACATATTCAGGCCGTTTTGCATGGAAATATCCTGACGTATTCGACCCACAAAAACTGCGTCCTGGCCCACAGATTCAGTAACCGCAGTGGGATAACCACCAGCGGCCCGTTCGTCCATCACTACCACGCCGGGCATGGCAGTAAGCAGTTGCCTCGCTTCCTGTTCGGAGATCGGCTTGTCAGTTTCCACCTGCACGGCTTCGGAGTGACCGTAAAAGACCGGGATGCGAACGCAGGTGGCGCTCAGCTGAATCGAGTCATCGGCAAATATCTTGCGGGTTTCCCAGACCATCTTCATTTCTTCCTTGGTATAGCCGTTGTCCATGAAGACATCGATTTGCGGCAAGACATTGAAGGCGATCTGTTTTGGGTAGACCGTTGCCTTGGCGGTGCGACCGTTCAGCAGTTCGGCGGTCTGCATGGCCAGTTCCTCTATGGCCTCTTTGCCGGTACCCGACACCGCCTGATAGGTGCAGACGTTGATACGCTCGATACCCGCTTCATCATGTAACGGCTTCAGCGCGACCAGCATCTGTATGGTTGAGCAATTCGGGTTGGCGATGATGTTGTGACGTGTGTAGTCGGCGATGGCTTGCGGATTCACCTCGGGTACCACCAGCGGGATCTCGTCGTCGTAGCGAAACTGCGAGGTGTTGTCGATGACGACGCAACCGGCGGCCGCGGCAATGGGCGCATATTTTTCGGAAATACCGGCGCCGGCAGAGAACAGGCCGATTTGTACCCTGGAAAAATCAAAGCTGTCAAGATCCTGAACCGTGAGGTATGTGTTGCCGAAAGGCACTTTTTTACCGGCCGAGCGGCTACTGGCAAGCGGATAGACAGTGTTCACCGGGAATTTGCGTTCAGCCAGGATTTCCAGCATGGCCTCGCCCACGGCACCGGTGGCGCCCACGACAGCTACATCATAAAGAGTTTCGTTGCGTAGGCCCACTATGCGCCTCGAAATCGTGACCATTTGTACTCGTTCTCCCATCATGCTCGCTACGATCACCTAAGTCCGACAGGCTCCTAGCCGGACTGCAGGGCGGCAACAACCGCGTCACCCATGGCGCGGGTGCCCACCGTTTGTGTGCCGGCTGAGGCAATATCGGCCGTTCTTAAACCCGTGTCGAGCACGCTGCCGACAGCGGTATCGATGCGCTCCGCAAGCGCTGCCTCGTTCAGGCTGTAGCGCAACATCATCGAGACAGACAGTATGGTTGCCAGCGGGTTGGCAATATCCTGTCCGGCGATGTCCGGTGCCGAGCCGTGGATGGGCTCATACATACCCTTGCCCTGACTGTCCAGTGATGCGGAAGGCAGCATGCCGATAGAACCGGTGAGCATGGCGGCCGCATCCGAGAGAATGTCGCCAAACATGTTGCCCGTTACCATGACATCAAATTGCTTCGGTTCCCGTACCAGTTGCATGGCGGCATTGTCGACGTACATATGACTCAGCTCGACATCGGTGTATTCATCGGCAAGTCCGGTCATGACCTCGCGCCACAGTTCTGAAACCTCCAGTACGTTGGCCTTGTCAACCGAGCACAGCCGTCCGGAACGTTTACGTGCTATCTCGAATGCAGATCGGCCGATGCGCTCTATCTCCGTTTCGGAATAGACCAGTGTATTGAAACCCTGCCGCTGGCCATCATCGAGTGTGCGAACGCCGCGTGGCTGGCCGAAGTAAATGCCGCCGGTCAATTCACGGACGATCATGATATCGAGTCCGCTGACGACCTCCGGCTTCAGGGTCGATGCCGATACCAGCTGAGGATACAGGATTGCGGGACGTAAATTTGCAAACAGCGCCAGTTCGGAACGCAATCCCAGCAAGCCCTGTTCAGGGCGCAGTGCCCGTTCCAGTGTTTCCCATTGCGGACCACCAACCGAACCCAGCAGTATGGCATCCGCCTCGCGGGCCACTTTCAGTGTCGATGCCGGCAGCGGGTGGCCGTGCGCGTCATAGGCGCTACCACCGATATCGGCCTGTTCGGTCTCGATGGACAGGCCCTGTTCGGATTGCAGCACCTCCAGCACCCGGCGGGCTTCAGCGATGATCTCGGGACCGATACCATCGCCTGGTAAGATTGCAATTTTATGTTTCATATTAAGTCGATATATAAACTAGTTAATTCTGATTATTGAATAACCACGGCGCTGTCAGGCGGCGCTTTTCCTCAAAAGAGCGAATCTCGGCAGCGTGCTGCAGCGTCAGGTCGATGTCGTCCAGGCCCCGAATTTGGCAATCCTTGTGGAAAGGATCGATGTCAAAGTGGATGGTGTGCCGGTTTGGCAGACTGATCTGTTGTGCCGGCAGGTCGACCCGGATGCGATAACCGGGAGTTTCCAGTACTGCGGTGAACAGCTGGTCAATGTCGTCTTCATCGAGCACGATGGGCAGCAGGCCGTTCTTCAAGGCGTTGTTAAAAAAGATATCGGCGAAGCTGGGGGCAATGACGACGCGGAATCCATGATCCATCAGCGCCCACACGGCGTGCTCACGAGACGAGCCGCAGCCGAAATTGTGGCGGCCGAGCAGGATGGTGGCATCCTGGTAACGTGGATGATTGAGGACGAAATCCAGGTTCTTTTCGCGACTGCCGGGGTCCATGCCGGGCTCGCCGTGGTCATGGTAGCGCCATTCATCAAACAGGTTGTGCCCAAAGCCGCTGCGCTTGATCGATTTCAGGAACTGCTTGGGAATAATGGCATCGGTATCCACATTGTGCCGGTCCAGTGGCATCACTACGCCATGATGTTTATCGAACTTTTCCATTCTCGCGATTCCTGCAATCAGCCCTGTTCCTGGCATATATCGGTGAAATGTCCGGTGACGGCCGCGGCCGCGGCCATTGCCGGGCTCACCAGGTGTGTGCGACCGCCTTGTCCCTGGCGGCCCTCAAAGTTTCGGTTGGACGTTGACGCACAGCGATCACCGGGCGCGAGACGGTCGGCATTCATTGCCAGGCACATGGAACAGCCGGGCTCGCGCCACTCAAACCCGGCGTCCTTGAACAGCTTGTCGAGGCCTTCCGTTTCGGCCTGACGCTTGACCAGCCCCGAGCCAGGCACGACCAGCGCCTGCTTGATGCCCGCGGCAACCTTGCGGCCGCGAATGGCGGCAGCGGCCGCACGCAGGTCTTCGATGCGTGCATTGGTGCAGGAACCGATAAACACATGGTCAGGGTGTATGTCGGTGATGGCGGTCCCGGGTTTCAGATCCATGTAGTCGAGTGCCCTGCGCATGCCATCGCGCTTGACGCTGTCTGCTTCATCATCAGGGTCCGGCACCACCTCATTAATCGCACTCACCATTTCCGGTGAGGTTCCCCAGGTGACCTGCGGCAGTACAAGGCCCGCATCCAGTGTGACGCTCCGAGCGAAGCGTGCATCCGGGTCGCTGTGAAGCGCTCTCCAGCTTTCGATGGCACGGTCCAGCAGTTCACCCTTCGGTGCATAGGGCCGGCCTCCCAGGTAATTGATCGTCGTGTCATCAACCGCAACCATGCCCGCCCGGGCACCCGCCTCGATGGCCATGTTGCAGACCGTCATGCGGCCCTCCATGCTCATCGCCCGCAGGGTCGTACCGGTAAATTCTATGGCAGACCCGGTGCCACCCGCGGTACCGATCCTGCCGATGATGGCCAGCACAACGTCTTTTGCGGAAACGCCCGCTGCCAGTTGCCCGTCGACGCGTATTTCCAGGTTCTTTGACTTCTTCAGTATCAGGCATTGCGTCGCCAGTACATGTTCGACATCCGAGGTGCCGATACCAAACGCAAGCGCGCCGAACGCACCGTGCGTGGAGGTGTGTGAATCCCCGCAGACGACCGTCATGCCGGGCAAGGTGGCCCCCTGCTCCGGACCGATGACATGCACGATTCCCTGGCGCGGATCATTCATGAGAAATTCCGTAATACCCAGTTCCGCACAATTCTGGTCCAGGGTTTCCACCTGCAGTCGGGAGATCGGGTCAGCGATACCCAGCGAACGGTCAGTGGTTGGTACGTTATGGTCCGGGACCGCCAGGATGGAGTCGGTACGCCAGGGCTTGCGACCGGCGAGGCGCAGTCCCTCAAAGGCCTGCGGTGAGGTCACCTCGTGGATGAGGTGACGATCGATATAGATCAGTGCCGTGCCCGCCTCGTCCTGCCGAACAAGGTGTGAATCCCAGAGTTTGTCGTAGAGTGTCTTGCTGGACATCAAATATCGCCCGATTGCCCGTGAGGCCTGCTAAACCGCCAAGTATATAGTAACCGGGTAATGAAGCCATCCATTCCTTTCAGCTCCCGGGGAGTTTCCTGAGTGCAAAAAGTACAAGCAGCAACGCACACAGGCTGGTCAGCGCCGCAATCAAATACATTGCCTGTGGTCCCATATCTGTCCACAGGTATCCGCTGACCAGGATGCCCACGGCACCACCGGCGCCAAAGCTTATGCTGCTGTAGAGGGCCTGCCCGCGTCCCTGATGTGTGCCGACAAAGAGCGAATGGATCAGCGAGATCATGACGGCGTGATACAGCCCAAAACTGGCGGCATGCAGGGTCTGACTGAAAACGATGACCGCCAGCCTGTCGGCATACAGTGCCGTCAACAACCAGCGCAGGGTCGTCAGCGCCACTGCCGTGATCAGCAGTGTGCGGTTGCCGAAACGGGGCAACAATACCGGTGCCAGCAGGAATACGCCGATTTCCGCCAGCACGCCCAGCGCCCAAAGCTGCCCGATGACCGCCGTCGGGTAGCCATAGTGCTGCATATAGATACTGAAGAATGCGTAATAGGGGCCATGGCTGGCCTGCGCAAGAAAACACACCGCCAGCAGCGACAGTACCACCGGTTGCCTGAGTACCTTGCGTAACGGTTCCTGGTCAAGCGGCAGATGCCCGGCGGCAGACTCCGGTACGGTTAAACTGCTCAACCAGATCAGTACAAACAGTCCCATGAGGACCGGTGGCAACGCGCCCGTACCTGATGTTCCCAGCAGTGTCCGAGATGGTTCATGGTGGTGGCCTCAAACTGCGGTAGTGCGGCATTCCAGAAAAAACTGAATACCGCCATTACCAGTGCCAGCCACCAGAAACCATCTGCTATAAACACACCGGTAAAGGAAATCGCGGCCAGCAGTGAGCCCATGCGGACAATCGACATGCGGTGCCCGGTGTGATCGGCAATCCAGCCCCAGATGTTCGGTGCCACGATCTTGGTGGCCATGAGTATCGCGACCAGTTGCCCGATCTCGGTGACGCTGAAATCGAGTGATTCCAGGTACAGGCCCCAGTACGGCAACAGCGCGCCCAGCGAGGCAAAATAAAACAGGTAGAAACCGGACAGCCGCCAGTAAATCATGTCACGCTACAACCGTGCACGTCGTGTCAGAAGCGCTGTTGTCAGTCCGCTGGCGCGGCCGGGATCGTCGGGGTTGCGGAACTTACATCCATATTCTGTGCACGATGGCGCAACAGGTGGTCCATCAGCACGATAGCCAGCATGGCCTCGGCAATGGGAGTGGCGCGGATACCGACGCAGGGATCGTGCCGACCGGTAGTGACTACTTCCACCGGGTTGCCTTCGATGTCGATCGTTTGCCCGGGGATGCGCATACTCGACGTGGGCTTCAGCGCGATGCTCGCCAGGATATCCTGGCCGCTGGATATGCCGCCGAGCGTGCCACCGGCATGGTTGCTGAGAAATCCTGCCGGCGTAATTTCATCGCGGTGCTCGGTCCCTTTTTGTGCAACACACTCGAAGCCGGCACCGATCTCAACGCCCTTGACGGCATTGATGCTCATGAGTGCGTGTGCGATGTCGGCATCCAGCCGGTCGAATATCGGCTCGCCCAGTCCGGGTGGCACGCCGGTTGCGACAACGTTGATACGTGCGCCCACCGAGTTACCTTCCTTGCGCAGGGCATCCATGTAGGTTTCCAGTTCCGCCACCCGTGATGGATCCGGGGAAAAGAACGGGTTCTGGTCCACGGCAGACCAGTCTTTCAGCTCCAGCCTGATGGGGCCGAGTTGCGCCAGGTAACCATGAATCTCTATGCCATGGCGCAGTCGCAGGTACTTTCTGGCGATGGCGCCCGCGGCGACCCGCATGGCGGTCTCGCGTGCAGAGGAGCGCCCGCCGCCACGGTAGTCGCGGATGCCGTACTTTTGCTGGTAGGTGTAGTCCGCATGTCCGGGGCGAAAGCGGTCCTTGATTTTTGCGTAATCCCTGGAGCGTTGATCGGTATTATGGATGATCAGGCCGATCGGTGCGCCGGTGGTTGTGCCTTCAAACACACCTGACAGGATCTGCACCTCATCCGCTTCGCGCCGCTGGGTGGTATGCCGTGATTTTCCGGGTTTGCGTCGGTCAAGTTCACCTTGCAGGTCAGTTTCCGACAGCTCCAGTCCCGGTGGACAGCCATCGACGATACAGCCCAGTGCCGGGCCATGACTCTCGCCAAAGCCGGTTACGGTGAATAATTTTCCAAAGCTGTTTCCTGACATGCGTCTATTGTAAACGACACACGGGCGCAGCGTCGCCCCTAAATTAAAGATCAGATAATCGTAACCGATACGTTTTCAGTATCCATCAATGAGCATTTTCCAGGGAGAACATCGTGGCACAATCAGAAACACAGCGGGCCCCGCTGGCAGGCAATTTTCTCGGCCAGCCAATCTACCAGACCATCGAGTCACACAGCGTTACGTACATATTCGATCGCATCGCCGAGAATATCGACGGCGAGTTTCCGCTGGACCAGCTGGGCAAGGATGAATTGCTTATCCGTCCGGGACTGATCTACCGCCCCAAAGTCTGATAGCGGTCCGTAAACAGCTACAGTACTCAGTTTTCCTGAATATCCAGACCCTGCCGATGGGTCTGGTTAATATCATAAAACAGCCGGATACAGGGCAAGTCGCTGTCATTGTGCACCTTCACTATACGCATGAAAGGTAAATCATTGCGGCCAAACTGGTAGCTGCCATCGGCCATGGATGCACGCAGGTTTCGCATTTCTTTCAGCAGCACCTCAACATAATCCGTATTGCTTTCCACGGCATCAAAATCAAAGCGGCTGGCATCCATGATGTCCTGTAATTCGCCAATCACCTGCTCAACCAGGCTGGCATATTCATCCGCAGTCTTGGCACGTCCACTCATTACTACTCACCTCGGCTGTTAGCTAGCGTTGTTCGTTGTAAAACCACCTGGTCAAACAGCGGCTGACAATATTGAAGTTGTGCCGCCTCCAGCATAAAGACCCCGTTGCCACCGTACTCAAACTCCAGCCACACGAAGGGTGCATCCGGAAACTGCGCAACCAGTATTTCCTGAGTATGCCCGACCTCGACGATGAGGATGCCGTTTTTATCAAGATGGCGGGCAGCGTGCTTTAATATGTGTACGACAACATCCAGACCGTCTGACCCCGCGAGCAGGCCCATCGACGGCTCGTGCCCGAACTCCGGCGCCAGTTGCTGCATTTCCCCCGCGGGCACGTAGGGTGGATTGGCAACGATAATGTCATATACCCGCCCATGCAATGCTGAAAAAATATCCGATTGCAGCGCACCTACGCGATTCTTCAAATGGTGGCGCCTGATATTTTCCCGTGCGACATCCAGGGCATCGGCGGACAGGTCAGTCAGATCCACCGTGGCGGCTGGGAACGCGTGCGCGCAGGCAATACCGATGCAACCACTGCCTGTGCACAGGTCCAGGATTTTGCTTACCTGCCCGGGTTTTATCCAGGGCATGAACTGCGCATCTATCAATTCGGCAATCGGCGAACGTGGCACCAGTACACGCTCGTCAACATAAAATGGCAGATTGGCAAACCAGGCTTCATGTAGCAGGTAGGCGGCCGGCTCGCGGCTGGTCATGCGCTGTTCCAGTAATTTCACGACACGCAGCCGGTCGGCCCCGGTTATCTCCTCATCGAGCACGGCATCCGGCTGATCGTAGCCGATCTGCAAGGCATGCATTACCAGGCAGGCCGCTTCATCAAGCGCATTGTCGGTGCCATGTGCGAAAACAAGGCCGGCCTCGCGAAACCGGTCGGCACCCCAGTGAATTAATGCACGTGGCGTGTTCATTGCTGAAATCATGGCGATGTTGACATTATGCATTCAGGAGTAGTGTAACGTAGCCGGCTCTATGGAATAATCGCAGCCCATGTCGACTCCCCGGACCTATTCCACCGCCCGCCTCATCCTCAAGGGTGTGATTATAGCCGTTCTTGCCACGGCCGCAGGCATCTGGTCTGCACGCCTGGTGCTGCAGCGGCCGGCCGTTGAGGATGAACTCTCTGCGACACGTTTTCCGGTTGCAAGAGACGTACAGCCGTTTGAGCTGGTTGATCACAACAATGCGGTATTTGACAATGCCGCGCTGCAACAGCGCTGGTCATTCGTGTTCTTTGGCTATACCTATTGCCCGGATGTCTGCCCTACGACGTTATCTGTCCTCAACAGCATTGCACAACGATTGCAGGATGTAGATGAGGACATCCGCTTTGTCATGGTGACCGTCGATCCGCAGCGCGACACGCCCGAGCGGCTGGCCGAGTTCGTGACCTACTTCAATGGTGATTTTCTCGGTGTCACCGGTAGCGACGAGGGGCTGCAACAGCTGACCCGGCAGTTGGGCATACTCTATCAGCGTGTCGAGCAGGAACCCGGCAGTGGAAATTACCTGATGGATCATACGGCCGCCGTTTTCCTGTTCGATCCGGACGGTCGTTATCATGCTGTTTTTTCACCGCCCCTGTCTGCCGAAAAGATTGCCATTGATTTCAGAAAGATGTTGCAGGACACGCAATGAATTCAAACAACAGGCAGCCGGCCGCGTTGCTGTCCCTGATATTGCTGACATTCCTTGCCACTGCCATGGCAGGGCCCGCGGTGGTTGTCGAGGGACAATGGATACGCGAGGCACCGCCGACATCCACGGTACTCGCCGCCTACATGGTATTGAAAAACACTTCGGACACACCGCTTGCCATCACCCGCATCGACAGCCCGGATTTCGGCAACAGCCAGATCCATCGCACCGTTGTGGAAGACGGCATTGCAAAAATGTTGCCCGTCGAAAAGCTGCAACTGTCTGCCCGTGGCAGTGAAACCCTCGAACCGGGTGGTTTGCACCTGATGCTGTTTGATCCACTGCGCGCCTTGCGGGATGGCGACACCGTCATACTGGTGGTACACGATGACACTGGAGATAGCGTAACCGTACAGACACCGGTGCTTCGCAACACCGAAGAAACCGGCCACGCCCACCATCACCACTAGGCTGTACGTCGTATGTCCACACGCCCTGCCAGTCTGCTGGATCAGCTGAAGTCCTGGCCGCTGGCCCTGTTGCCGCATCAGCTGCTGTCCCGGCTGGTGCGAAGCATGACCCGCTGGCGGATGAGCGGCTTCAAGAACCTGCTGATCAAGTTGTTTATCAGACACTTCAGGGTCAACATGGACGACGCCGAGGCCCGGGGGGCTGAGGCCTATAGCGATTTCAACCACTTCTTTACCCGCGCGCTGAAAGCGGACACACGCCCGTTTCCGGATGATCCCCGGTCAATTGTCAGTCCGGTGGATGGCCATGTCAGCCAGGCCGGTGACATCATTGCCGAGCGCCTGATACAGGCAAAGGGACGGGACTACTCACTGGCGGCCTTGCTGGGTGGCGATGCTGAACAGCTGGCCCGGTTCAGGAACGGCAAGTTTGCCACGCTCTATCTGTCACCGCGTGACTACCATCGGATTCACATGCCCTGCCCGGGCAGATTGCTTGAAACGACCTATATTCCGGGTCGTCTCTTCAGTGTGGCAGCACACACGACCCGTGCCATACCGGGGCTGTTTGCGCGCAATGAGCGCCTGGTCTGCCTGTTTGAAACACCGGCGGGTCCGATGGCCCTGATCATGGTGGGTGCCATTTTTGTGTCCTGCATGGAAACCGTCTGGTCAGGCATCGTCAATCCGCGGATGGCCATGTCGCTGCAGAAAACAGTCATCGATCAATCAGGCAGCCAGGCCGTTGAGTTGCAGCGTGGTGAGGAAATGGGACGTTTCAATATGGGGTCGACCGTTATCCTCCTGTACGGGCCCGACTTGATTGTCTGGGACGATAGCCTGCAGGCCGGACAGCCAGTCCAGCTGGGACAAATAATCGCTCACCCTGCTATCACTACAAGGTGATAACAACGGCGGCGGAACCAAGTCAGGCAAAGTGCCGGTTTTATACAATAGCCAGCGAATCCACGCAAGAACACGAAATTATTATGTGTAAGACATTTGATTTACCGTGTTCTTCCGTGGATTCAATGGCCATAATACCGGTCTTGCAGCTCTGTATGCATCGGCTAGAACCAGTAAGGAAAATTCAGTATGAACCCCACACTTAATATCGCGGTCCGCGCAGCACGCAGTGCGGGAAATGTCATAATCAGGAACCTCGGGAGGCTGGACAGTCTGGCCGTTCATTCCAAGGACCGGAACGATTTTGTCACCGAGGTTGACCGGCAGGCCGAACAGGAGATCATCAGCGTTCTGCGCAGGGCCTTTCCCGGTCATGGCATTCTTGCCGAGGAAAGTGGCCTGAAAGAGGGCGATGAGTATCAGTGGGTCATCGACCCGCTGGATGGCACGACCAATTTCCTGCACGGTTTCCCGCAGTTTGCTGTTTCCATTGCGCTCAGGCACAAGGACCGCCTGGAGCAGGGTGTGGTGTATGATCCGATGCGTCAGGAATTATTCACCGCAACACGCGGTGCCGGTGCGATGCTGAATGATCGGCGCCTGCGGGTTACAAAGCGGGACTCACTCGAAGGCGCATTGCTGGGTACCGGTTTTCCCTTCAAGGCACAGCATCATCTCGACGCCTATCTCGACATGTTCCGTGCGCTGTTTCCGCGCACAGCCGGCATCCGGCGTCCAGGGGCTGCCGCACTCGATCTTGCCTACGTCGCTGCCGGCCGTCTCGATGGTTTCTGGGAGATTGGCCTGAATGTCTGGGACATGGCGGCCGGGATCCTCTTGATCCAGGAAGCGGGCGGGCTCTCCAGTGATTTCCTGGGTGGGCACACCTACCTGGAGAGCGGTAATCTTGTCGCCGGCAATCCAAAGGTATTTGCAGAAATACTGAAAACCATTCGCCCGTTCGTCACCGCAGAACTCGGCAAATAGTCTTATTGAAAAGACCTGAATAATAATATATAAATAATTGTATATATTAGTAATTATATAGTAATCTCAGCCGGTCATCAGACCTGCCTGTCGTTCAAGTTTGACTACCCTGCGCCGATGCATAAATCACGAATCGTGATCAATCGAACAGGGTGATTTAACTTGAGAAATAAAAGAATCAACGGCAACGCACTGGAAATGATCATGCGCGATGTGATGCAGGGAATGCTCGGTTTCACTCATGAAACCTGTCGCGGCAGTGAAACAGCCAAGATGGACATCCTTGCAGTCGAAGAAGCTGAAAATACCGCGCAACATTCAGCCACAGTTATCCCGTTCCCGGAAAAATACAAAGAAGACTGCTGAGCTATACCATGCTGCCATCGCCTTCCTTGTTTTCAACCTTCGCCGGCATCAGGTCAGACTTCGAAACACCCAGAGCCAGTGTTGCGGTACTGGCGACGTAGATGGATGAATAGGTGCCGACTACAACGCCCAGTATCAATGCCAGTGAAAAGGAATGAATCACCTCACCGCCGAAAACAAACAGCGAGGTCAGCACCAGCAAGGTGGTGATGGATGTCATCAAGGTACGCGAGATCGTCTGGTTGAGTGAAGTATTGACGATTTCTACCGCTGTGCCCTTGCGCATCTTGCGGAAATTCTCACGGATTCGGTCGAACACCACGATCGTGTCGTTCAGTGAATAGCCGATAACGGCCAGCAGTGCAGCCAGTACCGTCAGGTCAAAATCGAACTGGAACAGGGCAAAGACGCCAATAATAATCATTACATCGTGAACCAGGGCGATCACCGCGCCCGGTGCAAAGCGCCACTGAAAACGCACCATGATGTAGATCAGAATTCCGATCAGTGCATAGATCATGGCCAGTGCGCCCTGCTCGGTGAGTTCCTCACCCACCTGGGGACCGACAAATTCTATACGACGCATCTCCACGCCGGCATTCTGCTGTCGCAGGCCCGCGACGACTTCATCGCTAAGCTGTGCACTTTCCTTGTTGGCCTGCGGGGCAATGCGTATCAGCACCTCCCGTGAAGAGCCGAAGTGCTGGACCTGCGCACCGTCAAAACCGGACGCGGCAAGGGTTGCACGGATAGGCTCAAGCTCGACTGCCTGCGGGTAACCCGCTTCAATGAGGGTGCCGCCGGTAAAATCAATGCCAAAGTTCAGTCCCCTGGTGATCAGCGCGGTGAGCGCAATGGTCAGCAGGATCCCCGACAGGATAATCGCAATCCGTCGTTTGCCCATGAAATTGATATTCAGTTTGCCTTTTAATAGTTGCATCTTTAGAAAATCCTTCTGCCTTCAGATCGAGAGACGTGCAATACGTCGCCCGCCATATATCAGGTTGATGACCGCGCGCGTGCCGAGGATGGCGGTAAACATGGAAGTGACAATGCCGATGGCCAGCGTCACGGCGAAACCCTTGATGGCCCCTGTGCCATAACTCAGTAGCACAACGGCCGCGATCAAGGTTGTAATATTGGCATCGGCAATGGTCGAGAGCGCCTTCTCGTAACCCGCCTGAATGCTGGCCTGGGGGCTGTTGCCATTGCGCAGTTCTTCACGGATACGCTCGAAGATAAGCACGTTGGCATCAACGGCCATACCCACTGTCAGCACAATACCGGCAATACCCGGCATCGTCAGGGTGGCCTGCAACAGTGAAAGTACGGCGACAATCAGCACCAGGTTCAGTGCCAGCGCCATGTCTGCGACCAGTCCGAATACCTTGTAATAAAGCGCCATAAACACCAGTACGGCCAGAAAGCCGATAACGACCGACTTGAAGCCCTGCTCGATGTTGTCCTTGCCAAGGCTCGGACCGATGGTGCGCTCCTCGACGATATTGATCGGTGCCGCCAGCGCGCCGGACCGCAACAGCAGGGCCAGTTCATGCGCTTCCTGCGGACTGTCCAGGCCGGTGGTCTGGAAGCGCTTGCTGAAGACGTCGCGAATGGTTGCCACACTGATGACTTCTTCAACCCGCTTGTTGCTCTTGACCGGCACGCCGTCTACCAGTTTCGTCTCGCTCTTGTTTTCTATGAACACCACCGCCATCGGCTTGCCGACACTCTTCTTGGTGAAGTTCAGCATGCTGCGGGCGCCCTTGGCATCCAGCATGACGGACACCTGGGGGCCGCCGGTCTGCTGGTCAAGGCCGGAACTTGCGTTGATGATCTGGTCGCCGGTCACAATTACTGCCTTTTTCAGCAGGACCGGGTTACCGTCACGATCTTTATAAAGGCGAGATCCTGCCGGCACGGTGCCGGCGACGGCAGTCTGCACGTCGTGCTCGTAATCAACCGCCCGGTATTCCAGTGTCGCGGTTGCGCCCAGTATGCGCTTCGCCTCGACGGTGTCCTGTACGCCGGGCAACTGCACGACAATACGATGTGCCCCCTGCTGAACAATGACCGGCTCGGCAACCCCCAGCTCGTTGACACGATTGCGCAGCGTTAAAATATTCTGCTGCAGGGCAAATTTTTCAATATCGCGGATTTCCTGTTCGTCCAGTCTTGCCTGCAGGCCCGGGTTTTCCGTGTCGATGTCTTCAAGCACCAGCAGCGGCAGCTCCTTTTTCAGCAACTTGCGGGACTGCTCCCGGTCTGCCTCACTGCGAAACATGACGCGCACCGCCTGCTGTTCCGCGCGGATCGATGCGTAGCGAATACGCTCATCACGCAGCAGCGTGCGAATATCGTTGCTGTAGCGTTCAATGGCCTGTTCAGCAGCGGCCTTCATATCCACCTCCATCAGGAAGTGCACGCCGCCACGCAAATCGAGACCCAGATACATCGGTAACGCATTGGCCTTTTCCAGCCAGGCGGGCGTGGCCGGCGCGAGATTCAATGCAATGATGTAGTCTGTTCCCAGCGCAGACTTTACGAAATCAACCGCCTTGAGCTGTGCTTCGGTATCGTTAAAACGAACCAGTAACTGGCCGGGTTTCATCTCGGTCGCCTTCACCGCTATGTCAGCCGCTTGCAGTGCACTGATTACCTTGCCTTTTGCAGTGGCGTCTATGGCCGCGTTGCGGCTGCCCGAGATTTGCAGTGCCGGGTCCTCACCATAGACATTGGGCAAGGCATATATCGCGCCGATCACCAGTGCGAAAACGAGCAGCAGATATTTCCACAGGGGGTACTGATTTATCATGAATAAAGTCCTTGCAGGGCCTTACAGCCCTTTCATTGTTCCCTTCGGTAAAATATTGGCAATCGCATTACGTTGCAGTTTCACAGTGACGCCATCAGCGAGTTCCAGCTCGACGAAGTTATCACCGATCTTTGTCAATTTGCCCAGCAGGCCACCATTGGTCACGACTTCATCACCCTTGGCCAGCGCCTCGACCATTTGCTTGTGTTCTTTTGCCTTTTTACTTTGCGGGCGAATCAGCAGAAAGTAAAAAACCACGAAAATAAAAACCAGCGGTAACAGGCTCGTGATTGGATTTGCCTGTGCTTCCGGGGCTGCTGCGAGTGCGTCTGAAATAAAGAAATTCATGCCTGGTCCTCACTCCTCTGTGCCGTTTGCGATAACGGCCTTGGTTGCGCCTGGGAGGTCCAACAGGAGACCGATCCCGATAAAAGCGCGGTATTATGGCACAGCTGGCGCCATTTGACCCCGCCGATGATAAAAATCCCTGCGGAAGGTATCCAGTGACTGTGCCTCGATCGCCGTACGCAGGCCGGCCATCAGGTGCTGGTAATACGTCAGGTTATGCAGGGTGTTCAGGCGCGCGCCCAGAATCTCGTTACACTTGTCCAGGTGATGCAGGTAGGCGCGGCTGTAATTCCGGCAGGTGTAACAGCCACAGGCCGCATCCAGTGGCCGTGTATCGGTTTTATTGGCGCTGTTGCGCAGTTTGACGATGCCGTCCGACACGTAGAGGTGACCGTTGCGGGCATTTCGGGTGGGTAAGACACAGTCAAACATGTCGATGCCGGCAGACACGGCCTCGACAATATCCTCCGGCGTCCCTACCCCCATCAGGTATCGCGGGGCGGTTCCGGGCATGTCCATGACAGTCTGCTGCAGTATCGCCTCGCGTTCTGCCCTGGTCTCACCCACTGACAGGCCGCCCAGGGCATAGCCATCGAAGCCGATTTCCTGCAGGCCCTCGAGTGATGCCTGCCTGAGCGCCGGGTACATCCCGCCCTGCACTATGCCGAACAGGGCTGCCGGATTATCGCCATGTGCCTCACGGCTGCGTTGTGCCCAGCGCAGTGACAGTTCCATGGAGAGCCGGGCATCGGCCTCCGTGGCCGGATAGGGTGTGCACTCATCAAAGATCATGACAATGTCTGCACCCAGAGCGCGCTGCACCTGCATGGACTCTTCCGGGCCGAGGAACACCTTGTCGCCGTTGACGGGTGAACTGAAGCGCACCCCCGCCTCGGTGATTTTTCGCAATGCGCCGAGGCTGAAGACCTGGAATCCGCCCGAATCCGTGAGGATCGGTCCTTTCCAGTTCATGAAATCGTGCAGGCTGCCATGTTGATTGATAATGTCCGTGCCCGGACGCAGCATGAGGTGGAAGGTGTTACCCAGAATAATCTGGGCACCGCAGCCACTGACCTCTTCCGGCGTCATTGCCTTGACCGTGCCATAGGTGCCGACCGGCATAAAGGCCGGCGTGTCCACGCAACCCCGATCAAAGACCAGTTGCCCGCGGCGGGATCGGCCGTCTGTCTGCCGGCACTCGAATTTCATAAGCCGGCGACCCTGGCCGCGTGACGCGATTCAATAAACATGGCATCGCCGTAGCTGTAGAAGCGGTAACCCTGTGCGATGGCGTGTTCGTAGGCCTGCATCATGCGCTGGTAGCCACCAAAGGCGCACACCAGCATCAGCAGTGTCGATTCCGGCAGGTGGAAGTTGGTCAGCAGTGCATCCGCGCAGCGAAAGCGATACCCCGGTGTGATAAACAGGTTGGTTTCGCCGCTGCACGGTTGCGGCAAAGCACCACTGGTAGCTGCTTCCAGCGTGCGCACCACTGTGGTGCCTACCGCAACGACACGTCCGCCGCGGCGCCGCGTCTCTGCAATACTGTCACAGGTCGCTGCATTGATTTCATACCATTCATGGTGCATCACGTGGTCTTCAAGTCTTTCCACCCGCAGCGGCTGAAAGGTGCCTGCCCCGACGTGCAGCGTGACAAACGCCTTGTCCACACCACGCAACTGCAGCTGTTGCATGATGTCGTCATCGAAATGCAGGCCGGCCGTCGGTGCTGCCACCGCGCCGGGGGCCTTTGCATAGATCGTCTGATAACGCGCATGGTCCTGCGGCTCATCACTCCTGTTTATATACGGTGGCAAGGGAACATGTCCGTGTGCCGTCAGCAGCTCCAGCACTGTTTGCTTGCCGGTGAATGCCAGTCTGAACAAATCATTAACGCGTTCAACGACATGGGCAGAAATGTTGTTGTCGAGCAAGAGCGTGCTGCCGGGGCGCGGCGACTTGCTTGCGCGGACGTGGGCCAGCACCTCGTGCTCCGCGGTGATGCGCTCGACCAGCACCTCGACCCGGCCGCCGGACTCCTTGACGCCCCACAACCGTGCAGGAATGACACGCGTGTCGTTGAATACCAGCAGGTCACCGCGGTTGAGTTTGGTCGGAAAATCACGAAACTGGCCATCCAGCAGGTCACCCGTGTCCGGGTTAATGCATAGCAGGCGGCTGGCACTGCGCACCCGGGAGGGGTGGCGTGCAATTTGTTCATCGGGGAGATGGTACTGAAAATCACTGCGCCGCATGGCGCGGGATAGTAGCACAGGCCTGATAGTGGCTGACGCTTGCCCATGGGCACGGAATCTTTATACTAAGCGGCCTTTGTATCATCCTGTGGTCCCTTAATTGCCGGGGTGGCGGAACTGGTAGACGCAGTGGACTCAAAATCCACCGGTAGCAATACCGTGCGAGTTCGACTCTCGCCCTCGGCACCATTATCAAGCATCATCGGGGTTCTTGAATCTCGCAATTTATCACTAGGCAGGAACAATAGATGTCAGGTACACGCTTTTCCCTCGAAGTACAGCCACATATCCCGGCGGCACTGAAGCAACTCGAAGATCTGGCCAATGATCTCTTTTACAGCTGGGACCGGCAGGTCAGGCGTCTCTTTACCCGGCTTGACCAGGATCTATGGGGCACTTCCGGCCACAATCCGAAAACCTTTTTGCGGCGCGTCTCGCAGGAACGGCTCGAGGAAGCTGCCGAAGACCGCGTGTTCATGGAAGATTACCAGCGGGTGCTTGCGGCCTACGACACCTACCACCAACAGTCCATGCCTGACGGTATCAACAAACACATCGATGCTGATGAAGACCTGATCGCCTATTTCTGTGCAGAGTTTGGTTTCCACGAGAGCCTTCCCATCTACTCGGGTGGGCTTGGCATACTGGCAGGCGACCATTGCAAGGCCGCCAGCGACCTGTGCCTGCCTTTTGTCGGGGTAGGCATCCTGTATCGCCAGGGCTATTTCAACCAGACGATTGACGAACACGGCACCCAGATTTCCCACTACTCGCCATCCGATTTCTATGATCTGCCTGTTACACAGTCCCTTGACAAAGAGGGTAATCCGCTGGAGATCGAGATCGATTTCCCGGGACGCAAGGTTTACCTGCATGTCTGGTGTGCCAAGGCGGGACATATCCGCGTGTACCTGCTGGACAGTGACCTTGACAAGAACCAGGAGCATGACCGCATCATCACCCACCAGCTCTACGGTGGCGACAGGAATATCCGTATTCAGCAGGAGATTGTGCTCGGTATTGGCGGCGTGCGTGCATTGCGGGCGCTGGGGATCAAACCGACAGTCTGGCATATCAATGAAGGCCATTCCGCCTTCCAGATCCTGGAGCGCTGTCGCGAAGGCACCCTGAAGGGTTTTGACTTTGCCTGTGCACTGGAAGTGATCGCGGCCGGTACCGTCTTTACCACGCATACACCGGTCGCAGCCGGTCATGACATCTTTGACCATGAATTGATAACGGGTTACTTCAGTAACTATATCAAGGCCCTGGGTATTGATATGCAGCAGTTTCTGCAGCTGGGCGCAACACCGGAGAATCACAGCACCTTTAACCAGACAGCACTGGCCCTGCGTGGCTCGCGTTTTCACAACGGTGTCAGTCGTATTCACGGAACGGTTGCCTCGGAGATGGAGCACTATATCTGGCCGGATGTTCCCTACCGGGAAAACCCGATCCGTTACGTCACCAATGGCGTGCATCTGCAGACATTCCTGGCACGTGAATGGTCCAATCTGTATGACATGCGCTTTGGTCGCGCCTGGCGCGACGAACTGCTGAATGAAGACTACTGGGATCGTGTTGACGAAATACCCGATCACAGTTACTGGAGCCTGCGCCAGTCGCTGAAGACAGAGCTGTTTGAAAATGTGACCTACCGTGCATTGCATCAGTGTCGTCGCAATGGCTGCAGCGAAGTCCTGATGGACCGTTTGACACAGCATGTCAGCAGCGGTGAATCGGATATCCTGACAGTCGGTTTTGCACGACGCTTTGCGACCTACAAGCGGGCAACCCTGTTATTTTCCGACCCGGAACGTCTCAGCCGCATATTGAAAAACCCGGAACGCCCGGTGTTGCTGATATTTGCCGGCAAGGCCCACCCCAGTGACGTGCCCGGGCAACAGCTGATTCGGACCATTCATGAATTTTCACTGATGCCTGAATTCATCGGCCATATTCTGCTGCTCGAAGGCTATGACCTGGCGCTGGGCCGCAAACTGGTTACCGGGGTGGATGTCTGGCTGAATACGCCTGAATACCCGCTTGAAGCCAGTGGCACGTCCGGGCAAAAGGCGGGCATGAACGGTGTTATCAATCTCAGCGTACTGGATGGCTGGTGGGCAGAGGGTTTTAACGGCGAAAATGGCTGGGCCATTACGCCACATGAGCCTCATTTTGAACCTGATTACCGCAATCACGAAGAAGCCAGTGAACTGCTGGACCTGCTGGAAAGAAAGGTCGCACCACTCTACTACGACCGTAATACCCAGGGATATTCCGAGGGCTGGGTAAAAAAATCCAAGGCCTCCATGAAATCATGCATACCAAATTACAATTCCCAGCGCATGGTCAGGGATTACATTACCAACTTTTACGCCCCGGCGAGCCGTCAGAACAGGAAACTCTGTGCTGATGATTACAAGGGTGCGCGCGAACTTGCTGCGTGGAAGGCCAAGGTCAACAGTGCCTGGCAGGGTGTGTCCATGCGCCGCATTGACAACTCCAGGAGCTGGCTGATGTCCGGCGACAGTCTGAAAATAGAGGTCGCTGTTGCCCTCGGTGAATTGACGGCCGACGACGTGGTACTTGAATGCATTATAGGAACCCGTTCCGATCAGAGCAGCTTCGTGGAACGTGAACACATCAGCCTGAAACCGGCAGGGAAAACAGAGCAAGGTGAGGCGGTGTTCAGTATTGACCTGTTACCACCCCTGTCCGGGTTACAGTTCTACAAGCTGCGCCTGTATCCGAGCCACCCGTTGCTGTCTCATCCCTTCGAGACCGGTCACATCATCTGGTTATGACGGCGGGAGCGGCGGGGGATTCCGGTCATAATGTTCGACCAGCTGGCGTAGCTGCGTGGCCATTTCCGGCTGCAGCTGCGACCAGCTAAAACGCCAGCACCAGTTGTTTTCCGAGGTCCCCGGGGTATTCATGCGGCCCGCGCTGCCCAGTGACAACAGGTCCTGCAGTGGAAAAACAGCGAGTATGGCGACTGAATCCAGCGCCGCTTCCATGAGTCGCCATGGCATGTCGCTACGGTACCGGGCGAGGTGACTGTTAACAGTGTCCCGGGTGCCTTCGTCGAGACTCTCATACCAGCCCAGCGTTGTATCGTTATCATGCGTGCCGGTGTAGACGATGGACAAGCGCTCGTGATTGTGAGGCAGATAGGGGTTGTCCTCTCCCCCGTCGAAGGCAAACTGCAGTATCTTCATTCCGGGAAAGGCATAGGCGAGCCGCAGTGCATCGACTTCAGGCGTGATAATGCCGAGATCTTCAGCGATCAGCGGTAAACCGCCGAACACCTGACGCAAGCGGTCAAATAATTTGCTGCCGGGACCTTCGACCCAGCGACCATCAATCGCCGTGTCTGCCGTGGCCGGTATCTCCCAGTATTTCTCGAAGCCACGGAAATGGTCCAGCCTTATCAGGTCAAACAGTTCCAGCTGGGTCTTGAAACGATCCACCCACCAGCCATAGTCCTGCTGCTCAAGCACATCCCAGCGATACAGTGGATTGCCCCAGCGCTGACCGGTGGCAGAGAAATAATCCGGTGGTACCCCGGCGACAGTTTCAGAATTTCCGGACTTGTCGATAGTGAAGATCCCGGCATTGGACCAGACATCGGCACTGTCATGAGCCACATAGATGGGCATGTCACCGAACAATGCCACGCCGTGTTGATTCGCATAGCGATGCAAGTCAGACCACTGGCTGTAAAACAGGTATTGCTCAAAGCAGGCCTGGTCTGTCGATTCAGTATATTCATCCCTGGCTGAACATGCCTGATGCCAGTCTCGTAACGCATCAGGCCATTGGTACCAGGGCCGGTTGTCATGCTGTTGCCGGATGGCCTGGTACAGCGAGTAGTCGTCCAGCCAGAAGGCATGTGTACGTTTGAATCGCGTGAAGGCCCCTTTCTGTGCCGGTCTTGCCAGGGCCTGAAAACCGCTTTTTGCCTGCACCAGGCAATCCTGAAACGGCGCATTGCAGGCCGCCTCCGCCGACAGCCAGCCGCTTGCAACCAGATCATCAAGGCAAATCAGACGGGTGTTTCCGGCATGCACCGACAGGCATTGATAAGGGGAATGGTCGGCATGCGTCGGTCCCAGTGGCAACATTTGCCAGACACTGATTCCCGCCGTCTGCAGGAAATCCACAAAACGGCGCGCATCCCTGCCAATATTGCCCTGCTCGCGTGTGCCAGGCAGGGACGTCGGGTGCAACAGCACCCCGGCACGACGGTGATTGAGGGGGTTTATCACGCCAGGCTGTATAGATGGCCGCTCAGCGTATGACTACGCTGTGTACTGACCCTTGCGCATGACACCACCCTGTACAGGTTCTCCGCCACCGTGTGCAAATACCATTGACAGGTATTCCGGCGGTTCCTTGCCGAGCATGATGTAGAGGTTGGAGAGGTGCATGCGGAAAATACGTTCAAAATCACTGACGGTGTCCGCCGAGTTGTAATCGCCAAACCACCAGAACCAGTCGGAGCCCTCGCAGATCGACAACTGGTGCTGGGCTGCCAGCACCTGTTCGCTGCTGAGACTGTTTTCCAGCAGGGTCGCATCAAATACCTTTTTGGCATCACCGAGCATATCCCAGCCACGGTTTTTGTCCTTGTCACCGATCCAGGTTGAAAATGTCCCGTAAACCCAGCTGCCGCTGACCAGTTTCTTGATGCGTGGAAGTTTATGGCGGGTCTTCAGGTAGTCGGAGTAAGTGGTCATCCTGATGTCGGGATGTGCCGCCAGACGTTTGTAGAGCGTGTTGAGGAAGTAATAGCCATTCTCGGGGAAGTGTTCCCAGGCGTTTTCACCGTCGAGGATGATGGACACCAGCGGGTTGTGCTGTTCACGGGTACTGGCGGCAATGTTCTCCAGGTGCTCGATGAGGTTGCTCACGGCATCATCGGCATGCCAGTCCGAGTAGGTAAAGCCGATCAGATCCGAGAGGCCGTCGTCCCGAAAGAAACAGGCCAGCTCCCCGTCAGCCATCCTGAAACCCTGGTAGAGACTGCTGCTGGAGATCGACTTGTTGGCCGGGTTTGACTGGCTGTGACGAAATACCGATTCACCACTGGCCGCCCATGTAAAGCCGAATTCTTCAAGCTGGGCCAGCGCCGCCATACTGACACCGCCTTCTGATGGCCAGCAGCCGATTGGTCGCTTTCCAAAATACTGCTCAAAGGTCTCGATACCTTCCTTGATGTGCCAGCGGGCCCGATCCTCGCCACCTGGATAGCTCGACAGGTTCGGCATCAGAACATCCGGCATCGCGTCCCGTGCCGTTTCAACATCGAGCAGCAATGGCACTATCGGGTGCGCATAGGGCGACATTGCCAGTTCGATACGGCCGTGTTCGGCGAGTTCGCGATAGCGATCGATGACACTGGACAGTAATTCCCCGATCAGTTTTACCAGTTCCCGCCGGTCATGCAGCGTGAAGCCCGTGCCCTTCTCCATCAACTGCTGGATCAGCGTGTTTTTCCGACGCACGGTTTCACCCATCCAGGCCAGGTGATACCAGACCAGCAGGTCGGTAATAAACGGGTCCCCGACATACAACATGCCTGAAGGATGTTCATGAAACCAGCGGGCCATCTCGGCAAGTTTCTGATAAGGCTCAAAGCGCTTGATCGAGCGCAGTTCATTGACGCGCAGGCAGGCACTGACCAGCTCCATCCTCAGCTCCTTGCTGCCGGGTAACACCGGAGAGGCCAGTGCAGCCAGCAATGGATCACGGATGGGCTTGTTTTCCGACAGGAAGCCATTGACCTGCCCGGCATAGTCGGACAACTGATCCAGCAGGATCGGTGCAAAATTAACCACCGCCCTCGCCTCCGGCACGGCTTCAAGGTGTGCCGCCATGTCAATGTAGTCCTTGGTGGCATGCAGATAGGACCAGGGTAACTGGTAGATGCCGCTGATCAGATCGCAGTACTGGGGCTGGTGCATATGCCAGCAAATGACAATGTTGAGTGGTGACTCAGCGGACATGGTGAATTTCTTGGCCAAGCATCTCCGGTGTAACCAGCACGACCCCGTTGGGGCTGACATAGAAGCGCTCGGCATCCGCCTCGGGGTCTTCGCCGATCACGGTACCGTCGGGCAGATCGCAGTTTTTATCAATGACGGCCCGGGTGACGCGGCATTTACGGCCGATGCGGGCATTGGGCAACACCACGACATCCTGCAGCACGGAATAGGATTTGACGCGGACATTCGAGAACAGCAAGGAATGCCGTACCGTTGCCCCTGATATCAGGCAGCCACCGGACACCATTGAATCCGTCGCCATGCCGCGGCGGTCATCGTCATCGAATATGAACTTGGCAGGAGGCAGCTGCTCCTGGTAGGTCCAGATAGGCCAGAGGTCATCATAGAGGTTCAGTTCCGGCAGCACCCCGATCAATTCCAGATTGGCTTCCCAGAAGGAATCGAGGGTGCCCACATCCCGCCAATAGGCATTTTGACCCTTTTCGGAGGATCTGAACGGGTAGCTGTAAACACGGTACTTGCCGATAAGGGCCGGGATGATATCGTGACCGAAATCATGGGTTGAAGTGCTCAAATCCGCATCCTTGATCAACTGTTCATACAGAAACGAGGTATTGAATACATAGATACCCATGGAGGCCAGCGCAGTATCGGTGCTGCCGGGAATGGGCTCCGGTTCGGCCGGTTTTTCCTTGAACTCGATAACACGGCCGTCAGCATCTACAGAAATGACACCAAATGCCTTGGCTGTCTCTATTGGCACCTCGATACAGCCCACCGTCATGTCCGCCCCGGTGTCGACGTGGTGAGCAATCATGGGGCCGTAATCCATTTTGTAGACATGGTCACCGGCCAGTATGAGTACATAATCCGGCTTGTGCGTGCGGATAATATCGAGATTCTGGTATACCGCATCCGCGGTACCTGAATACCAGGAGTCCTGAATCCTCTGCTGTGCCGGTAGCAGCTCGATAAATTCCTTGAATTCACCGCGCAGGAAGCTCCAGCCATGCTGTATATGCTGAATCAGCGAATGGGCCTTGTACTGGGTCAGAACACCGATCATGCGGATACCCGAGTTCACGCAATTCGACAGCGGGAAATCGATAATGCGGAACTTTCCGCCAAAGGGGACCGCCGGTTTGGCGCGCCACAGTGTTAACTGACGTAATCGCGAGCCGCGCCCGCCTGCCAGAATGAGTGCCAGGGTATTTTGGGTCAGGCGGCTGACGAAACGCAGGTTTTCAGAACTGGGTGTGTTGGTAGCAGGCATGGATTCAGTAATCAGCTGTCAGTGTGGGTTAAATCTGGTGAGCCGTTATTGTATGGCCAAGAGGTTTGACTGTATAGTTACACAGCGCTGAAAATTGGGATCAATTACCGGCGTCCCGAAACCCGCAAGCAGATCATCATTCCAAATGTTGCAAGACCACCCCGACAATTCTTCGGCAGCAATCTCCGCTGATATCCAGCGTCTGATAGATGCGCGCCACCATGACCCGTTCAGCCTGCTGGGTAAACATAACTTCACTGACTCGGACCTGATTCGCGCCCATATACCCGGTGCTGAATGGGTCCGTATTGCAGAAAACGGTGCCGCGATGCTCCGTATGGGCAACACCGATCTGTTTGCCTGGCACGGGCCTGCGAATCAGGTACCCGATCGCTACCGCCTGATATGGCGAGACAGCCATGGTGCGGAGCATGTCGCTTACGATCCCTATTGTTTTCCACCGCAAATCACGGACTTCGACCTGCACCTTTTCGGTGAGGGCAAACACTGGCACATCTACCGGATTCTCGGTGCGCACAGGGCGCGCATAGACAATGTACAGGGTGTACGGTTTGCGGTCTGGGCACCTTCAGCAGAGCGCGTTAGCGTGGTTGGCGATTTTAATAACTGGGATGGCCGTTGCCATGCCATGCAGGTACACGGCAACAGTGGTGTCTGGGAGTTATTTTTGCCGGGACTGAGTGTCGGCCAGCCCTACAAGTACGAGATACGCACCCGCGATCAAGGTAATATCTTCCTGAAAACAGACCCTTACGGGCAACATTTTGAGCGCCGTCCGGCCACGGCCTCGCGCGTGCCGGCACAGCAGTCCTACACATGGCAGGATACGGCCTGGATACAACAGCGACTCGATTCAGACTGGCAAAAAGACCCAATCTCCGTCTACGAAGTCCATCTCGGCTCCTGGAAACGCGATGAATACGGGCACTTCCTTAACTATCGCCAGCTTGCCACCGAACTGGTTGAACACGTCAGTCAGGCCGGTTTCACGCACATCGAACTGTTACCCATTACCGAACACCCGCTGGATGCCTCATGGGGTTATCAAACCACCGGCTATTTCGCACCGACCAGCCGTTTCGGTGAACCGGATGATTTTCGTTTCTTTGTGGATCATTGCCATCAGCACAATATCGGCGTGTTGCTGGACTGGGTACCTGCACATTTTCCGCGTGATGCTCACGGGCTGGCAAGTTTTGACGGCAGCGCCCTCTACGAGCACGATGACCCGCGTCGCGGCGAACACAGTGACTGGGGTACGCTGATCTACAATTTCGGCCGCAATGAAGTAAAAAACTTCCTCATCTCCAGTGCGATTTACTGGCTGGAAGAGTTTCATCTCGATGGCCTGCGCGTCGATGCTGTCGCTTCCATGCTATATCATGACTATTCACGCGAGGCCGGCGAATGGTTGCCCAATATCTACGGTGGCCGAGAAAACCTGGAAGCGGTGGCGTTCCTGCGCGAACTGAATACCATTACCCATGCCGAGTATCCTGGCACCATGATCATGGCCGAGGAATCCACGGCCTGGCCGGGCGTCAGTCGTCCGGTCGATACCGGCGGTCTTGGTTTCAGCATGAAATGGAACATGGGCTGGATGCATGACACCCTGCGTTACATGTCACATGACGCGATACACCGGCAGTACCACCACAATGATCTGACTTTTGGCCTGCTCTATGCCTTCACAGAAAACTTTGTGCTGCCGTTTTCACACGACGAGGTGGTGCACGGCAAGCAATCCATGCTCTACAAACAGCCCGGGGATGACTGGCAACGTTTTGCCAACCTGCGCCTGTTATACACCTACATGTTTACCTTTCCCGGTAAAAAACTGCTGTTCATGGGCAATGAAATCGCCCAGGGACGAGAGTGGAATTTCGACGCCAGCATCGAGTGGAACCTGCTTGAATACGCGAACCACCGTGGCATACTGACGCTCGTCGGCGATCTGAACAAGCTGTATCGCAATAATCCAGAATTGCACCGTGCTGATTTCACGTCCGACGGCTTTGAGTGGATCGACAGCAATGCCTCGCAGCCATCGGTATTGAGTTACTTGCGATGCGATGGTGACAGTTTTGTCGTCGTCGTCATGAATTTCACGCCCGTGCCGCGTCACGACTACCGTGTCGGAGTCCCCGTTGAGGGTAACTACCGGGAGTTACTGAATTCCGATTCCAGCTATTATGACGGCACTGATGTCGGCAACAGCGGACAGATAGCCACTGAACCTGTCTCCTTCAACGGGCGTCCCCACTCCTTCTCCTTGACGCTGCCGCCGCTTGCCGGCGTCGTGCTGAAAATTCAGCCTGAATGAGCGGCCATTAAAGAGTCCCTGGAGAAGCTGTGATGATGACGACCAGGGAACCGGCAGTTGCAGGCAGTTTCTATCCTGCTGATCCGCTGGTGCTGCAAACCCGGCTGGATGAACTGTTCGCCGATGTCAGCAGTGAATACCCTCCACCCAAGGCAATGATCGTGCCCCATGCGGGCTACATCTACTCCGGGCCGGTTGCCGCCAGTGGCTACGCCAGCCTGGCACCGGTTGCCGGGCAGATAAAGCGGGTGATACTACTCGGCCCCTCGCATCGCGAGGCCTTCTCCGGCCTGGCGGCACCCACCGCCAGTGCGTTCAGAACACCACTGGGCAAGATCGCACTGGACCGGGAGTCCATCGATGAAGTGCTGTTGTTGCCACAGGTGCATACTGATGACGGTGCGCATCTGCTGGAACACAGCCTCGAGGTACACCTGCCATTCCTGCAGCGGGTATTGGGCACTTTTACCCTGGTACCGCTGCTGGTCGGTGATGCATCGGCGGAAGATGTTTCGGAAGTCATCCAGATGCTCTGGGGTGGCCGCGAAACCTTGCTGGTGATCAGTTCGGACCTCAGCCATTATCTCGACTATGAAAGCGCCAGGGCGCGTGACGCGGCAACCTCGCGTGCAATCGAGTCGCTGGCTTACGAGCAAATCGATTATCACGATGCCTGTGGACGCAACCGGGTCAAGGGCCTGCTGCACTATGCCAGGAATCATGACCTGAAAATCAGGGCCATTGACCTGCGTAACTCGGGTGATACCGCCGGGCCGCGTGACCAGGTCGTCGGCTACGGGACCTACCTGCTGTCGGAATAGCATGTCCTACTCCGCGGATGAAAAATCGACGCTGCTGTCTATCGCACTGGATTCAATCAACAGCGGGCTGCAGCACGGCAAGCCCGCACGCGTGAATGCCGCGGATTACCCGCCCCCTCTGGCAGCGCAGCGTGCAAGCTTTGTCACATTAAAGCAGGGGGGCGCCTTGCGGGGCTGTATCGGTACGCTGGAAGCGCACGCCAGCCTGGTCGAGAGTATTGCAGACAACGCCTATGCAGCGGCTTTCAGTGATCCGCGATTTCCTGCCCTTGACACGTCAGAAGTCGAAGACCTGACTATCGAGGTGTCGGTATTAAGCCCGTTAGTGCCGGTCGCCGTCACAAGCGAGCAGGAATTACTGGATAAACTGGTACCGGGTGAGGCGGGATGGATGCTGCAGGACAATGGCAACAGGGGGACCTTCCTGCCATCGGTATGGGCGTCGCTGGGCGAACCGGCTGACTTTTTACGGCAACTCAAGATGAAGGCCGGACTCGCGCCGGATTACTGGTCAAGTACACTTCAAATCTGGAAGTACACGACCGAATCCTTTGCTGCAGCGACAACCGGGATCGCCGTTTCCGGGCACGGCGCGCCTAGCGCTGGCTAGGCACCAGCCAGGCAAATACGACCGTGACCAGCAGCATGGTCAGCAACAGTAGACGCAGGATCTTTCCGGGTGAAGCGTTGACCCTTGAAGAATCCGGGTGACCAAACAGGTATTGGCTGAGCAGGCGATCGTTATCCTTTCCACGCCGGTCTGCAAGCGTGCGACGCTCGGGATGATATTCGGAATGGGTGTTGCATTGCTGACAGCGCCGTTCGCTTTCGCGTTCGTCCACCTGCATGCGGGTGATGACCCGTTGCTGGTAATCATCCCAGTTCGACAGGTTCTGCAGCTCGCCGGGTAACAGTTCGCTGCACTGGCTTGCAGCGATCCAGCGGACACAGTCCTGGCTGAGTTCATCCTCCATGCAGATTCGACCAAGGATGAAATGGCGGCTTAGTTCAGTTACGCTGAAAGGGCCTCGAATAACCCCGCCACGCCGGGTGTACCACTGCATTTGAAGATGATTTAGGGGCCGTGAATCTGGCAAACCCTGGATTCACTGACACCGAGGATATCCCCGATTTCGCGCAAGTTCAGTTCCTCGTCATAGTAGAGCGCCATCACCAGCCGTTCACGTTCGGGCAGGCCCTTGATCGCTGTGGCCAGTCCTTCCTTGAAATCGCTGTGTTGCAGACTCTCAAGTGGCTGGTTTGGTTGCTCCATCGATGTCGAGTAACCATCTTCGCCAATGGTACCGGGGTCTTCAAAGCTGAAAATCCGGCAACCTGTCGCGTCCTGAAGAATCTTGTGATATTCCTCCAGTCCAAGACCCATCGCCTCTGCCACTTCGACATCACGTGCATCACGGCCCTTCTCGTTCTCGATCCGGCGTACGGCCTCGGCTACATCGCGTGCCTTTCTGTGTACTGAACGGGGTGTCCAGTCGGTTCGACGAATCTCATCCAGCATCGCGCCGCGTATACGGATGCCTGCATAGGTTTCAAAACTGGCACCCTGTTCGGGATCGAACTTCCTGGATGCCTCTATGAGACCAATCATGCCGGCCTGGATCAGGTCATCTGCCTGTACGCTGGCGGGCAGCCGACTCATCAGGTGAAAGGCAATCCGCTTCACCAGCTGTTCGTGTTCCACGACCCGTTCATTACTTGTCTTGTAATCAACGGCCACCTTGGCTGCGTTATTCTTCATGACACCACCTCCATTTCCATGTTTTCATGACTTATCAATCGTTCTACGAAGAATTCAATATGCCCGCCCGCCCGATCCGGCTGGGGCCATTCGGCAACCCGCCTGGCGAGGTTTTTAAAGGCCATCGCCGCACGGCTGCGTGGATAGGCATTCAATACAATCTTGTGCTGCGCGACGGCCTTGCGCAGGGTTTCGTCATTCGGGATGTAACCCGCATACGAAACCTGCGGGCTGTGGTTGTCTGTAAGTTGTGCAATGACGCTCTGAAAGAGTTCTTGTGCTTCGTATGCAGATTCCACCCTGTTTGCCAGGAGGCGGAAACGGTTCACGCCGTACTCGGACGAAAACAGCCTGATTTGTGCGCTGCTGTCCCTGATCGAGGACGGCTCGTTGCAGACAACAACCATGACCTCGGTAGCGGCCCGGCAGAAGCTGGCAACACATTCAGAGATTCCGGTGGCGGTATCGACGAGCAGGAAATCAATCGGCTGTTTCAGGTCGCTGAATGCACGCACCAGTCCGGCACATTCCTGCTGTCCCATGTTTGCAAGGTGCTTGATACCCGATGCTGCCGGTATCACCTGCAGCTTATCGCTCACGGTCATCATGATGTCTTCAAGCCGGCAGACGCCGCCGAGTACATCAGAGAGGGTATGTGTCGCGACCAGTCCAAGCATGACGTCGACATTTGCCATGCCGAGGTCGGCATCCAGTAGCAGGGTTCGTTGCCCGTTGTTGGCCAGTGCCTGTGCCAGATTGACTGCTATATTGGTTTTCCCGGTTCCGCCTTTACCACCTGTGACAGCGACGACCTGTACCGGGCCCTGAGAGGTGCGTGGCAGGGTCTCCGCCAGCTGGCCCAGCTTGATATCAGAGAGTTGCATGTGTCGTTTCACCCGCGTGGTGCTGTGTGTCCGTTCCACTCATGCTGTTTTCCTGTGTTTGCTCTATGTGTGATGACGCTGCCTGCATTAGCTAAGGCAACATGCATACCAACATGAAAAATACACCGGATGATTCTGTCTAATAATGTCTATCTTATTGATAAGAAAAGACAAACAAGCTTAACAGTTTGCCTGTAGCGAAAGGCCGATCAGCGTCACATTTCTGACTTAGAGGGCAAGGGGGCGGGAAAAAGACAATATATTGGCGCGATCCGGGACGCAGATATGCATCAAAGGCGAGTGAAGGCGCCCGGCCATTTTATGGCCCGGGGTGCGTACGCTGACGGTCGATCGCTATCAGACGGTGTGGCCGCTTTCGGCGAGCCAGCTGGAGAAGCGATGTTCGGGGAGAGGCTTACTGATGTGAAATCCCTGGGCGGTGTCACAACCGAGGTTGTTGAGCACGTCCCAGGCCATGCTGTTCTCAACGCCCTCGGCGACAACCTTGTAACCCAGATTGTGCCCCAGGTCGATGATTGAGCGGACAATGGCCACATCCTGCTGGTCAAATGCCACGTCTATAATAAACGACTGGTCTATCTTGAGCGTGTGTATGGGCAGTTGCTTCAGGTAGGACAGCGAGGAATAGCCGGTACCAAAATCATCGATCGCGATGGTAACACCGGATTCACTCAGGCGGTTCAGTACATCGGCGGCACGGTCGAGGTCCTGCATCAGTGTGGCCTCGGTGATCTCTATTTCGAGGCAGTCACCGCTTACGCCTGCTTCCTGCAACGCCCACTCAATCTTCTCCAGTAACCGCGGATTCTGAAACGAGCGTGCGGACACATTCACCGAGACAGGAATCGAAAGGCCGTCATGCGACCATTGCTTGCATTGCCGCAAGGCAGTCACCAGTACCCAGTTGGTAATCGACGTGATCATACCCAGTTGTTCCGCGACCGGGATAATTCGATTCGGCATGACCGTGCCTTCTGCAGGATGCTCCCAGCGTAACAGGGCCTCAGCGCCAATGATGCGCGAGGTCCGGATATCTATTTGCGGCTGGTAATGCAGCAGAAATTCGTTGTTGTCGAGTGCGGTTCGAATCTGGCCCGAGTAGCGCAACTGCTCCAGCGGGCTGACATCGTTACGCGGGTCAAAATACTGGTAGGGCAAACCATTGCGTTTGGCCCGTTGCATAGCGCTTTCCGCGTTGATTAGCAGCGATTCCTCGTTGGTACCATCTTCCGGGAAAAAGGAGATGCCCATGGTCAGGCTGATACACAACTGCTTGCCCTTGTTTGAAAACGGGATATCAAATGAATCAAGTATCTGGGTAATAACACGTTCGGTTGCTGTGCGGGCATTATTCACCGGCTGTAGCAGGACGCCGAACTGATCCA
>CAMYIO010000014.1:0-7132 GCA_947258515.1 uncultured Ectothiorhodospiraceae bacterium | reverse complement strand
GCCGAACTGATCGCCACCGAGGCGTGCCAGCGAGTCGGATTCACGGATAATTGAATTCAGGCGACTGGCAACATCGCGCAACAGAATATCGCCAACATCCCGGCCCAGGGTGTCGTTGTACATCTTGAACTGGTTGATATCGAGCGAGATCACTACAATTTGTGAACCGGGAACCCGTCGTGATGCCGCCAGTGCCAGGTTGAGATGATCGGCCCACAAGGCACGGTTCGGAAGACCGGTGAGTCGGTCGGTAGTGGCCAGCCGCTCGAGCAGTTTGCGTTCGCTGATCAAATGATTGATGTCTTCGAGGATACAATGCATCTGCACCGGCTTCCCGAGCCGGTTCAGCGACGGATATAACGATATCCTGTACCAGTGCTGTTCTCCACCGGCCAATGACATGCGTACCTCGGCATAGCTGTGGCTGCCACTGACCGCATTTTGCCAGGTGCTCAATAATTGCTGCTGATCATCCTCATGGGTATCCGCAAGGCAGGGTATGGGGGCTTCCAGTGTTCCGCTATACAGGGATTGCAGTGGATGGTTGGCATAAATCACCTTGTTGGATTTTACGTCAACGCTCCAGATGTAATGCGGTATGCCTGACAGCAGGTCTTCAATCGTGCCCAGGCTATCAGCGAAATGAACGAGTTCCCTGTGGACTGTTTCATGTGAAGCACGCCAGTAGCCTTCCATGGTCAAACCCGTGTCGCGCAACAACAGGGTGTTAATAGCGGATTCAAGTGACGTTTTGTCGTCAGCCGGAATCTCCATCTCCGCGATCAGCTTGCTCATGTAGCCTGTCAGCAGGTTGTAGGATGCAATGACCCACACGGGCCGGAAGCCGTGTGTAAACAATTCCCCGCCCGCGGAGACGAGGTCACATTCATGGTTATTCCCTGCAGTGCCTGTGATACTGGCGAGCATGCATTCGAGTTGCTTGCGCACCAGCATGCCAACATCTCCGCCGGCCTTTTCATAGCTGTAGAGCACGTCGGCAACATCGGGATTATCAAACAGGAAATTGTAATAGACTTCGGCAAAGCCCGCGGTCCCCGCGGCGAGCTGCTCGCGGCAGGTTTCCAGTCCATTGCTGTCCTGCGGCAGGATACGCAGTACATAGTTGTACTCTTTTACCTGGAAATCCGGTAGGGCCTGCTGCTTGACAGCAACAGATTGCCGGTCTCTGGCCCGCCTTTTTCGGCCTGTCTTTTTATCAGCCATATGATCGCTGCATTTCTAGGTTTTTATAATTACAACGAGGCTAGCAAAAACCCCGCACCCCCAAAAACAAAAACATCGTAGCAGAGCTAACGCGCGAGCCAACAATGTTTCCCATGGACGGAAAACCACGTGTGCTGGCAATCACTGATTGTTTGAAGTAATGCTCCCCGCTACGTTTTATTAGAATTTCTTTATTATCTATACAATCATGCTTGTGATGCTGCTTAAAGCATGCGCATTCATGTATCAGCTAACGGCTGCGAGTATAGCG
This sequence comes from uncultured Ectothiorhodospiraceae bacterium, assembly GCA_947258515.1. Taxonomy (GTDB): domain Bacteria; phylum Pseudomonadota; class Gammaproteobacteria; order UBA9214; family UBA9214; genus UBA9214. The sequence continues at coordinate 5,637 of CAMYIO010000014.1, read as the reverse complement.
CAGATTGATGCGGCTGCGAAAAAACGCAACCGTCAGGTATCTGACGATCAGGCCTGTCGCTGCAATCCGTATTTACGGAGTTTCTCGACCAGCGTCGTGCGTCGCATTCCCAGACGTTTCGCTGCATGTGCAACCACACCACCTGTATCCGTCAAGGCCTGCTTGATATAACTGATTTCCAGGTAACCGAGGTGCTCTTTAAGGTTCAGACCGTCACGCGGCAAGCGAGGATCAAGATCCTCTGAAGTCACCGGTGCACCAATGAGTGCATCAAGCAGGTGTTCTGCGACAGCACCGCCCTCCCCGGTGTGGAACTTTTCAGGCAAATCAGTGGCATCAACGACGCCATAGGGGTGAAGAATGGCCATTCGTTCGACAAGATTTGCCAGTTCCCTGACGTTGCCGGGCCAGCTGTACTGACAGAGTGCATAGATGGCCGTCGGCGAAAGTCTGACGGAGCCGCGTTTCTCATGCTCGATGCGACGTACCAGTTCATTGACCAGCAGCGGGATATCCTCGACGCGATCACGCAGTGGCGGCGTGATGATGGGAAACACATTGAGTCGATAAAACAGGTCTTCACGGAATTCACCCTGTTTGATCGCCGCCTCAAGGTCACGGTGCGTTGCCGCGATAATACGAACGTTGCTGGTTCGGCTTTCGTTCGAACCGACACGCTCGAACGTTCGTTCCTGCAGTACGCGTAGAATTTTCACCTGCATCTGCAGGCTCATGTCCCCGATTTCATCGAGGAACAGGGTGCCGCCCTCGGCCATTTCAAAACGGCCTTCACGGTCGTTAATGGCGCCGGTGAATGCACCCTTCTTGTGGCCGAACAATTCCGACTCAAGCAGGTCTGCGGGAATTGCCCCGCAATTTACCGGTACGAAGGGACCTTCACGTCGTGAAGAATGGTAGTGCAGGTTGCGTGCAATCACTTCCTTGCCGGTTCCCGATTCTCCCAGGACCAGCACGTTGGCATCACTACCGGCAACCTGCTCGATCATCTTCCTGACCTTCTGGATCGAGCGGCTGCTGCCAACGAGGCTGCGGAACAGGTCGACCGGACGTTGCGTGACCGAGGTCGCGCGGTGTGAATCCGTATAGACCTCAGCCTGATGCAGCGCGCTGGTCAGTTGCGCGTAATTGGGTGGGACTGCAAGACGTCCCAGGATGCAGGACCCCGGGTCAATGGTAACGGTCGGTTCCTTGCCCTTCCTGGCAAGTAAGTAGATCGGTAAATGCTCATCGAGAGTGTGGATTTCCGCGAGCAGTGTGGAAAGCATCTTGTCCGAGCCGCAGTTGCCAACCAGTACAGCCTGTATTTCGCTGACCTTGCCGATATCGTCTTTCCAGCGTTCGGGGCTGGCAGCCAGATGTGGGCTGCAATTAATGAATTTGAGTACAGCCTGCAGTTCCCCGCCTAGCTCGGGATCTGCCTCAATAATCAGTACCTTGGGTTCACTAAGCATTTGGATTCCTGCTATACGTTAATATTGCGCCTGATTATTATAAAAACCGGACGAATATTAAAGTTATTTTTATCACTTCCTTGTTAGCAGGAGTTAACCACCCGACAAGTCAGATGTCAAAGTAATCAATGTGGCGGCTTTTACACGCACCAGAATGATTTGCCTGCTACCGTTATTTTGCTCTTGACAGGCCATACTGTCAGTTTCTCGTCACTTTGTGCACAAGCCCACAAAAGCCCTCTAAATTCCCTGAATGCACTGACGATAACTTCAATAACTCAGCGGCTAAAAACGGCGGTCGTTACAGAACAAATCCAAGCATCTGAATGCAATGACAACAACCTGGATACACCATGATCAATCAGAAACCCGTGACACCAGAATTTGACCTTTACCGGGTTGATTTGATTCGGGCAAAACTCGATGACGACGACTACACCGTTGACAGCCTGCAGATTGCAGGCAAGATCATTGATCTGGAACTGGCGCTATCCGGTAATTCCAGAAGCGCTTGACTCGACACCAAAACGGCTGCATTCATTGCAGCCGTTTTCTTTTGGCGGTCAGTGGCCAAGCGCTCGTTGCGTCGCTCTGGGCTGACCTGCAACTCGTGATTGATCTACTCACGGGCCATGGTGTTAGAATACCGGCTTGAAGCGTCTGTTGATGCAACCACAGAGTACTCTGTAACGGGGCCGTAGCTCAGCTGGGAGAGCGCGTCGTTCGCAATGACGAGGTCGGGAGTTCGATCCTCCTCGGCTCCACCACTCATCAGCAGCTGTCCCGGTAGCTCAGCTGGATAGAGCAAGCGCCTCCTAAGCGCTAGGTCGGAGGTTCGACTCCTCTCCGGGACGCCAATTCGATCCGTCACTTGCAATACATCGCGAACGAGTGTGTGGTCGGAGGGTGGGCCGGTCAAGAAAAGACCACCCCAGGGGCTGTCCTGTGCCTGTCCCGGATTACAGCCGTTTTGACTCAAGTGCCTTTACAGGCGCTTGTCTGACTGTTTGCCGCAGCGGGTTCCGTCTTTTTGAGAACAGGCACAACATACAGCCCTCATGCCATACCAGACGATGACCAGTCCGCAGAGGATGATGGCGGCCGTTTGCACGGTTGCATTGCCATTGGAAATTATCCCGGCCAATTTAAACACCGCTATAAAGACCAGGGCTACAATAATCGCTTTCATGTCATGTAATTATGCACATTTTACCAATCTGTCAAAGATGCATAAACATCATTTTACAGTTCTGCACAGTCACCCTCCGCTAGCAGTGTCTTCGCCCCGGTCTTTCTCGACAGGCCGGTTCAAGACATAAGCAATGGATTTGACCGAATCGAATGTCAGTGGCTTGACACAGATCAATGCGGAAATCACAGTGGTACTTTACGGTAAAGAGGCTGACTGCATGATCGCGATTCTATGCAGTCTCCGGGACATTAGATTCAATGCAGCCGATCTAATGAAGCACATCGACAGGGATGCCAGGAACACACACTATGGCTATTGAAAGCGTTAAATGGGTTTTTATAGCGGCCGCGATCTGGTTCGGCATCTATAAAGTTGCAACCATTATCGGGGTTATATCCATCTACTAGGTCATGATTCTGACTTCAGCAGCAAGCCGTTGCAGAGGACGTTCCGCGAGCGCATTACACCAAGGCGCACAATCAAATTAACAACATCAGGCGCCGGCCATCGGCTTGTTCTTTGGTATTGACTGACTATCCGGTCTATATTTTTCGTCGCGCCTCGACCACATTCGGCAACTGCCCGATCTTCGTCAACACGCGGCTCAGTTGGCTAATGTCCGCGATCTCAAGCGACAGATTCATACGGGCGATGCCGTCATTCTTGTCAGTCAGGGTATTCACGCCGTTCAGATTGATTTTCTCGTTGGCGAGTACCGCGGTGATATCGCGCAACAAGCCGGAACGGTCATAGGCCTCGACGGCGATATCCACCTGGTAGGTCTCATCCGCGGCGGCACCCCACTCCACTTCAATCAGCCGGTCCTGGTCCTCGCCCTGCAAGCGCAGTACGTTGCCACAATCCTGACGGTGTATGGTCACACCACGTCCGCGTGTAATGTAACCGACAATCGGATCATTGGGGACCGGGTTGCAGCAATGGGCCGTGGTCGTTAACAGGTTGCCGACTCCAAAGACCTTGAAACCAGCGTCGGTCGTCGAAAGGTCCTTCTTCGTGGCGCGGCGCGGTTGCGCGATCAACGCCTCCTGGCGTGGAACCAGTTCATTGGCCGCATTGGCCAGCTGTCCAGCCGTTACATCGCCATGACCGATGGCGGCCAGGAAGTCGTCAACCTGATCGTATTTAAAACGTGCGGCTATTTTTTCCGTGGACAGTTCTGCAATCGCCACGCGGTTCAGTTCCCGATCGAGGATGGCGCGCCCGGCAGTGACATTGTGCTCGAAATCCTGGTGCCTGAACCAGGAACGTACGCGTGAACGGGCCCGCGAGGTTTTCAGATAACCCAAATGGGTGTTGAGCCAGTCGCGGCTCGGTTCACCGTGGCGTGCCGTGAGGACTTCTACCTGTTCCCCGTTTTTCAGCGCGTAGGTCAATGGCACAATGCGGCCATTGATCTTGGCACCACGACAGCTATGTCCGACCTCGGTATGCACCGCGTAGGCAAAATCCAGCGGTGTGGCGCCCTGTGGCAGATCAATAATGCGCCCCTGGGGTGTCATCACATAGACGCGTTCCTGGAAGGCCTCGGACTTGAAGCGGTCGACAAAATCATTGGCGCTGTGTTCCTCGTCTTTCCATTCGAGTAACTGCCGCAACCAGGCAATTTTTTCCTCATACCCGGCATCACCGCCACCGCCTTCCTTGTAACGCCAGTGCGCCGCCACACCGAGTTCAGCATGGCGGTGCATCTCCACGGTGCGTATCTGGATCTCCAGGTTACGGCCTTCCGGTCCAACCACCGCGGTATGCAGCGAGCGGTAGAGGTTTTCCTTGGGATTGGCGATGTAGTCATCGAATTCCTTCGGTATGTGGCGCCACAGACCGTGCACGATACCCAGCGCGGCGTAACAGTCCTTGACTTCCTGCACCAGGATACGCACGGCACGCATATCAAAGATCTGGTCAAAATCGAGCCGCTTGCGCTGCATCTTGCGCCAGATACTGTTGATATGCTTGGGTCGGCCGGTGACGGTCGCCTTGATGCCGGCCTTCTTGAGTTCGCTATCGAGCAGCTCAATGACGCGTGCAATATAGCCCTCGCGGTCTTCACGCGATTCAGCCAGCAGCCGTACCAGTTCCTGGTAGGCCTCCGGTTCCAGGTAGCGCAGTGACAGGTCCTCAAGTTCCCACTTGACCTGCCAGATACCGAGTCGATTCGCCAGCGGTGCATAGATGTCGAGTGTTTCCCGGGCAATGCGGCGCCGGCTGTCACGGTCCAGGTGTTCCAGGGTGCGCATGTTGTGCAGGCGGTCGGCCAGCTTGATCAGTACCACGCGGACATCTTCGGCCATCGCCAGCAGCAGCTTGCGCAGGTTCTCGGCCTGGTTTTCATCAATCGATTCACCGGCTTTTTGAAACTCGCCAATGCGCTCCAGCTTGGTCACGCCATCGACCATGCGGGCGATCACGGGTCCAAATTCGTTCTGGACATCCTCCAGCGTGCTGTCGGTATCTTCGACCACGTCATGCAGCATGGCCGCGGCCAGTGTTTCGTGATCAAGATTCAGGTCATTGAGGATCTCGGCGACCGCAAGGGCATGCAGGTAGTACGGCTCACCCGATTGACGCTGCTGGCCATGATGGGCAGTCGTGGCCAGTTCAACGGCGCGGGTTATTACCTTGACGGCCGCCTCGCTGTGTCCTGCCAGCAGACTATCCAGGCGGGCGGTCGCATCGCGGTCGGGTAGTCGAACATTGGTCTGGTTCACAGTTTTACTCAATCTTGCACCGAATTGATTTGCGTCTGCATACTCTCAGAGGTTAGTTGCTGAATTATTGTATGCTACGCGCTCCAACGGTCTGCTGGAGGTCAAAATAACCCTATGTTTTAATTTAAGAATACATTGAAACAACCTGCGATAGAATATACTCCTCACCATCGGCCATAATTGTGTCGGCAGTCTTAACAGGTCAATCTCAAGAGAGTAGTTCTCATTGATCAAACGGGTAAAA
>CAMYIO010000013.1:88283-96746 GCA_947258515.1 uncultured Ectothiorhodospiraceae bacterium | reverse complement strand
ACCCAGCGGCTCTCACCGGCCTTCCTGGGGGCAACATCAAAGGGTATGGAGACCTGCCGGTAGCCAACCCATGCACTTAATCCGCGATAGAAGCGTCCATACTCCGGCAGGCTGTTCGTCAGCACTTCAACAACGCGGCGGTCCAGCAGTTTGAAATCAGAGCTGCCACGCAAGTCAAAGCCGGAGAGCCGCGAGAACACGGTGCTGTATACGGCCGCCGTCAGGCGTTGCATGAGCGTATCCGCACCGCGATTCTGTTTCACGCCATGAACGATTTCCGCTCCCTTGCGCCAGTGCTCGAGCATCTGGGGTATCAGGCTCGGCGGGTGCTGCAGGTCTGCATCAAGCGTGATGACGGCCCTTCCACAGGCGTGCTTTAAACCGGCAAACAGCGCAGCTTCCTTACCGAACTGGCGTGAAAGTACAATCCCCTTGATCTCCGGGGTTGTGGTATGAGCGGCATCGATCAGATCGGCTGTGCCATCCTTGGAACCATCGTCCACAACGATTATCTCGTAGCTGATTTTCTCCGCCTCGGCGATTGCCTTGATGGTATCCAGGGTGCGCGGCAGGACCTCACTTTCACTAAAGGCCGGGATTACAATGCTCAATTCACAAGGCATGGGATTATTTCCTTCTCTACTGTCTAATAGGTATACGGAATAAGTGGTGATGCAGGAAGATGCTAGTGTAAATGATGTTGTACCTGTCTGGAAATTCCGTCGATTGTGTCGCCGGGTGTTATGACCTAGAATACTGCGGCAGAAAATTTATCGGCAGATTAAATCCGCCCCTTTATCAAGCTGCACCCTTTACTCAACGCAAGTGGCCCCTCGTATCGGTCACCACTGGAGCACAATATGCCTGTAGTTACGCTTCCCGACGGTAGTACCCGCTCGTTTGATCAAGCCGTAACCGTGCACGACGTCGCCGCCGACATCGGTCCCGGTCTTGCCAAGGCCGCCCTCGCCGGCAAGGTTAACGGCCAGCTGGTGGATACCAGCTACATGATCAGTGCAGACGCCGAACTGGCCATTATTACCAGCAAGAATGAAGAGGCGCTGGAACTGATGCGTCACGATGCCGCGCATGTCATGGCACAGGCTGTACAGGAGCTTTACCCGGGAACCCAGGTCACCATTGGGCCGGCGATCCTGGACGGCTTCTATTACGACTTCGCGCGCGACGAGGCCTTCACGCCAGAAGACCTCGAGAAGATTGAAAAGCGCATGCACGAAATCGTGGTGCGCGACCTGCCGATCGAGCGCCAGGTGTGGGACCGCGATGAGGCGCTCAGGGTGTTCGGCGAGATCGGTGAAGCCTACAAGGTGGAGATTATCGACGACATCATCCCCGAGGGTGAGGAAGTCTCCGTGTACCGCCAGGGCGAGTGGTTCGATGTCTGCCGTGGCCCGCATCTGCCGAGTACCGGCAAGCTCGGCAAGGGTTTCAAGCTGATGAAACTGGCCGGCGCCTACTGGCGCGGTGATTCGAACAATCCCATGTTGCAGCGCATCTATGGCACCGCGTGGCGCGACAAGAAAGAACTGAAGGCCTACCTGCACCGCCTGGAAGAGGCGGAAAAACGCGACCACCGCAAGCTCGGCAAGATCATGGATCTCTACCATACCCAGGAAGAGGCGCCGGGCATGGTGTTCTGGCACGACAACGGCTGGCAGGTGTACCTGGTGATTCAGGATTACATCCGTCACATGTTACGCCAGCAGGGCTACCAGGAAATCCATACCCCGCAGATCATCGATCGCTCGTTGTGGGAGAAATCCGGGCACTGGGAGAAATTCTCCGCTGACATGTTTACCACGGAGTCGGAAAACCGCACCTACGCTATCAAGCCAATGAACTGTCCGGCGCATATCCAGGTCTTCAACCAGGGTTTGAAGAGCTACCGTGATCTGCCATTGCGTCTCGCCGAGTTTGGGTCCTGTACCCGCAATGAACCGTCCGGCACCCTGCACGGCCTGATGCGGGTGCGTAATTTCGTGCAGGACGACGCCCATATCTTTTGCACCGAGGCACAGATCGAGGGCGAGGTGTCTGATTTCATCGACTTGCTGTACCGCGTCTATGCCGATTTCGGCTTTGAGGCGGTCAGCGTGAAATTCTCCACCCGTCCCGAGCAGCGTGTCGGCGAGGACGTCCTCTGGGACAAGGCCGAGGCCGCCCTGCAGGCGGTGCTGGATCACAAGCAGCTGGACTGGGAGCTGCAGCCGGGCGAGGGCGCCTTTTACGGACCCAAGATCGAGTTCAACCTGAAGGACTGTCTGGAGCGGGTCTGGCAGCTGGGCACCATCCAGCTGGATTTCTCCATGCCGGGCAGGCTCAATGCCCACTATATCGCCGAGGATGGCAGCAAACAGGTGCCGGTCATGCTGCACCGGGCCATTCTCGGCTCGCTGGAGCGGTTTATCGGGATTCTGATCGAGCATTACGCCGGTTCGCTGCCGCTGTGGCTGGCCCCGGTGCAGGCGGTTATCCTCAATATTACGGATAATCAGGCGGACTATGCCCGCAAAGTGGAAGAATCCTTGAATAATCAGGGTTTGAGGGTCAAATCGGACTTGAGAAATGAGAAGATCGGCTTTAAAATCCGCGAGCACACGATTAAACGCATTCCCTATCTGCTGGTAATCGGCGATCGGGAAGCTGAAGCTGGGACCGTGGCCGTGCGCACGCGAAGCGGTGCAGACCTGGGCAGTATGCCGATTGGGCAGCTGGCCGAGGGACTGAAAACCGAGTCTGCGAGCCGCGGCCGTACTATTTTGGAGGGTTAGAATATCGCCGCGAAAAAGCCGCAGCACCGGGTTAATGAAAAAATTATTGCGCCTGAAGTACGGGTAATCGATCAGGAAGGTGAACAGGTTGGTGTAGTCTCTATCGAAGAGGCGCGTTCAATTGCCAGCGAAGCCAGTATGGATCTGGTGGAGATTTCACCAAATGCCGAGCCCCCTGTTTGCCGCATCATGGATTACGGCAAGTTTCGCTTTGAAGAGAGCAAGAAACTTCAGACCGCCAAGAAGAAACAGAAACAGACACAGGTCAAGGAAATCAAGTTCCGGCCCGGTACGGATATTGGTGATTACAACATCAAACTGCGCAAGCTGGTCAGTTTTCTGGAGGATGGCGACCGTACCAAGGTGACGTTGCGCTTTCGTGGCCGGGAGATGGCGCACCAGGAACTCGGCATGGAGTTGCTGCAGCGGGTGAAGGTTGACCTCAGTGAATACGGTACGGTTGAGCAGGAACCGAAAATGGAAGGCCGCCTGATGGTAATGGTGCTGGCGCCCAGGAAGAACAGGTAAGCCGCACAGGCTATTTTAAAGATTCAAGTATGCTGGAGTAACAGGAAATGCCAAAGTTAAAGACTAACCGGGGTGCCGCAAAGCGCTTCAAGAAGACCGGGTCTGGCGGGTTCAAGCGCGGACAGTCACACCTGCGTCACATCCTGACAAAAAAGAGCAGCAAGCGTAAGCGCCTGCTGGGTTCGCCGGCCGAGGTGCACGAGGCCGATGTCGCATCCGTGCGTCGCATGTTGCCGTTTGTTTGAAAACATTTTTCAGAGGTAGTTAGCAATGCCAAGAGTAAAACGTGGAGTCATCGCGCACGCCAGGCACAAGAAGGTGCTGGGTAAGGCGAAAGGTTATTACGGTGCGCGCAGCAAGGTCTACCGCGTTGCCAAGCAGGCCGTTACCAAGGCAGGGCAGTACGCCTACCGCGACCGTCGTCAACGCAAGCGCCAGTTCCGCACGCTGTGGATCGCGCGCATCAATGCCGCTGCCCGTGAAAACGGGATGTCCTACAGCCGCATGATCGATGGCCTCAACAAGGCAAATGTAGAGATCGACAGAAAAGTGCTTGCTGACCTCGCTGTCTATGATGCAGCCGGTTTTAGTGCGTTGGCAGAAAAGGCCAAGGCCGGGTTATCGGTTTAACCCCTTTACCGGAAGACGACACATCAAAAGGGGAAAGGGTTAAACCTTTCCCCTTTTTTGTTTCTCCCGGGAGCAGATTTTTCCATTCCCTCTCCCCCGGGGTGAGGGCCAGGGAGAGGCGATTGATAAGGTAGAAAATTCTATTTGATCACCTCTCCCTAACTCTTCCCTTGAGGGGCAGGGAACCAACAATACCAGGGAGTACAAACAGGTGAGCAGCCTGGACGAACTTGAACAACAGGCACTGCAGGCAGTCGCGGAGGCTGGCGATGCCGCAATCCTTGATGACGTGCGGGTACGCTATCTTGGCAAAAAAGGCCTGCTCACCCAGCAGCTCAAGCAACTGGGCGCCTTGCCCGCGGAGCAAAGGCCAGCCGCGGGACAGGAAATCAATCGCGTTAAACAGCAGGTTCAGCAAGCCATCGAGATACGTGGCGAGGTGTTGCAGGCCTCTTTACTGAACGAGCAGCTGGCGAGCGAGACGGTCGATGTCACTCTGCCGGGGCGCGGCCATACCCAGGGTGGACTGCACCCGGTCACTCATACACTGCGCCGTATCGAGCAGCTGTTCCGGCCGCTGGGTTTCACTGTCGAGGAAGGCCCCGAGATTGAGGATGATCATCACAATTTCGGGGCCCTGAATATTCCGGACCACCATCCTGCGCGGGCCATGCACGACACCTTCTATTTCGACGCGCATACCCTGTTACGCACCCACACCTCGCCGGTACAGGTACGCGTGATGGAACAGCGTCAGCCACCGCTGCGCATCATTGCACCGGGCCGTGTCTACCGCTGTGACTCGGACCTGACACATACCCCCATGTTTCACCAGGTCGAGGGGTTACTGGTTGATGAACATGTCAGCTTCGCCAATCTCAAGGGACTGATCGATGAATTCCTGCGCGCCTTCTTCGAGCGCGAGGACCTGGCCGTGCGCTTCCGTCCGTCCTACTTTCCGTTCACCGAGCCGTCTGCCGAGGTGGATATTCAGTGCGTCATGTGTGCCGGGGAGGGTTGCCGGGTCTGTGGCCAGAGCGGCTGGCTGGAAGTGCTGGGCTGTGGCATGGTGCATCCGAAAGTGTTCGAGCAAGTCGGTATCGATAACGAACGTTACACGGGATTTGCCTTTGGTATGGGCGTTGAACGGCTGGCCATGTTGCGCTACGGCGTGAATGACCTGCGCCTGTTCTTCGAGAATGATATGAATTTTCTGGCGCAGTTTAATTAGATAATTAACGCACTTTCTTGTCTGGTGCGATCGCGGATGCGATCCGCTCCTACAGGTGCGTCGATTGGCGTAGGAGCGCTTCGCAAGCGCGATAAAAACTCGGTTTAAAAAACAGCAAATATGAAATTCAGCGAAAAATGGTTGCGTGAATGGGTCGACCCGCCGGTGTCGACGGCCGAGCTGGTTGAACAGTTGACCATGGCCGGTCTGGAGGTTGACTCGGTCGAACCGGCGGCGGCCGGACTGGGTGATTTGGTGGTCGGCGAAGTGGTGTCTGTTGACGCACATCCGGATGCCGACAAGCTGCGCGTATGCAGCGTCGCGATTGGCGCGGGGCAGCCGCTGCAGGTTGTTTGCGGTGCACCGAATGTTGCCGTCGGTGGCAAGTACCCGCTGGCACCGGTGGGCGCGCGATTGCCGGGCGATCTCAAAATAAAGAAAAGCAGGTTACGTGGTATCGAGTCGCACGGTATGTTGTGCTCGGCAAGTGAGCTGGGCCTCAGTGAAGACCATGCCGGCCTGATGACGCTACCGGCAGAAGCGCAGGCCGGGCAGTCATTGCAGACGTTGCTGGGGCTCGACGACACCATCATAGACATTGACCTGACCCCTAACCGTGGCGACTGCCTCGGTATAGAAGGTATTGCGCGCGAGGTGGGTACCTTGCTGCGCTGTCCGGTCTCGGTGGTTGAAATCAAGCCGCTGGCAGCTACTATTGATGACACTCTGGATATAGAAGTGCAGTCGCCGCAGGCCTGTCCGCAGTATCTTGGGCGTGTACTCCGTGGCATCGATGTCATGGCGCAGACGCCGCTGTGGATGCAGGAGCGCCTGCGGCGCAGTGGTTTGCGCAGCCTGGGGATCGTGGTTGATGTGACCAACTACGTATTGCTTGAACTCGGGCAGCCCATGCACGCATTTGACCTCGCACATTTAGCCGGGGGTATCCATGTGCGTTATGCCCGTCAGGGTGAACAGTTGACCCTGCTCGACGAGCGCATGATCACGCTTGATGACAGGACACTGGTGATCGCTGACCATGAGAAACCACTGGCTATTGCCGGAGTCATGGGGGGGATCCATACCGGCGTTCAGGATGACACTGTCGACGTGTTCCTCGAGTGTGCGTTCTTCCCGCCGGACATTATTGCGGGCCGTGCACGCACCTATGGCATGCATACCGAATCGGCCTACCGTTTCGAGCGTGGCGTTGATCCCGGCTTGCAGCACCGCGCTATTGAACGTGCCACTGCCTTGTTGATCGACATTGCGGGCGGTGAAGCCGGCCCGGTGACATCGGTGACTGCTGCGCAGTACCTCCCCGTAAGTATTCCCGTGACCTTGCGGAAAGAACGTATCCGCAGGGTTCTGGGTATCCTTCCCGGCGCCGATGAAGTCACAGATATTCTCACCCGGCTTGGTATGACCGTTACCGGGCAGGGTGACGACTGGCAGGTGCAGTCTCCAACCTACCGCTTTGATATCGCGCTTGAGGCGGACTTGATAGAGGAGATCGGTCGTGTCTATGGCTATAACCGCTTGCCCAGCGTGGTGCTGCAGGGGGCACTGGATGTACAGCCGCTTGACGAGGCAGAGAACACCATTGAAGACTTGTGCAATGTGCTGGTCTCACGTGGCTACCAGGAAGCAGTGACCTACAGTTTTGTTGATCCGGCATTGCAGGCAAGCATTAATCCGCACATGATGCCGGTGCCGCTGGCCAATCCGATTTCATCCGAGATGGCAGAGATGCGCACCAGCCTGTGGCCGGGGTTGCTGACTGCGGTTCTGTATAATCTGCGTCGGCAAAAAGCGCGGCTAAGATTATTCGAGCACGGTCTGCGTTTTTACTCCCGGGATGGCGAAATACACCAGGATATGATGCTCGCCGGGGTGATCACCGGGTCACGGTTACCCGAGTACTGGGACGGCAAGGGCGTGCCGGTTGATTTTTTTGACATCAAGGGCGATGTGGGCTCATTGCTTGCGCTGGCGGGTAATGACAAGGCTTTCGAATTTGTCGCGGCCGGGCATCCGGCCTTGCATCCCGGTCAGTCCGCACAGATCAGATGCGGGGAAAGGTCGGTGGGCTGGATAGGCCGGATACATCCGTTGCTGGCCGGTCAGCTTGACCTGAATCCGGATAGCCTGGTTTTTGAACTTGAGTACGCGGCCCTCGAAACGGGCCAGCTGGCGAAATTTCAGCCCATCTCGCGCTTTCCCTCCATACGGCGTGATCTGGCTGTTGTGGTTGATGACACGCTCAGCGTGGCCGATTTGCAGACCGCGGTGCAGCAGGCCGCCGGCGATTTGCTGCAGGAGTTGCTGATATTCGATGTGTACCGTGGAAAAGGTATAGAAACAGGGCGAAAAAGCATCGCCTTTGGCTTGATTCTACAGGATTATTCACGCACACTTAAGGAACAGGATGTAGAGGGGGTGGTCACGCATGTGACTGACCGCTTGGGAAAAGAATTCGGGGCAACATTAAGAGATTAGAACTATGGCACTTACAAAAGCCGACATGGCCGAAAGGCTGTTTGAAGAACTGGGATTGAACAAGCGCGAGGCCAAGGAGCTGGTCGAGCTCTTTTTCGAGGAGATTCGCGTCGCACTGGAAAACGGACGCCAGGTAAAACTCTCGGGGTTTGGAAATTTTGATCTCAGGGAAAAAAATGAACGTCCGGGGCGTAACCCGAAAACAGGTGAAGAAATCCCTATCTCTGCACGTCGCGTCGTCACCTTCCGGTCAGGGCAAAAACTCAAGGCGAGGGTAGAGGCGTATGCTGGAAGCGAGCAATAACAACGAACTTCCAGCGATTCCGGGTAAACGTTATTTCACCATTGGTGAAGTCAGTGACCTGTGCGGTGTCAAGCCGCATGTTCTGCGTTACTGGGAGCAGGAGTTTCCGCAACTCAAACCGGTAAAGCGCCGGGGTAACCGACGTTACTACCAGCGGCAGGACGTTCTCATGATCCGCCAGATCAGAAGCCTGCTCTATGAGCAGGGATTCACGATCGGTGGCGCACGTCAGAAAATGTCGGGTGAGGATGCCAGGGAAGACGTGACCCAAAGTCAGCAGATTGTGCACCAGGTGCGTCTGGAGCTTGAGGATGTGCTGCAATTGCTGAAGCGTTAATCTGCCGCGTTTGCTGTATAATTCTCTTTTCCAAATCGGGGCGTAGCGCAGTCTGGTAGCGCACTTGACTGGGGGTCAAGTGGTCGGAGGTTCAAATCCTCTCGTCCCGACCAATACTTAGCATACTATTCCAGAATCAACA
>CAMYIO010000013.1:0-88187 GCA_947258515.1 uncultured Ectothiorhodospiraceae bacterium | reverse complement strand
CTGATTCGAGTGTCGGTCAAACAAGCATCTGTTACAGATGGCAAGCAAAACAACTAATTGGTGCAATTTTTCTTATGTGCTGAAGCGGCACCAATGAGAATAAACATAATATAATCAGTCCCTGCCTTATAACCGCCATATGTTCCTCCTGCCTGAACATGAAACAGTGCAAATGCGCCTTTATCTGCCAAAAGGCTTGACTTGATTCCGGCGCTTTCATTTTCGAATAAATCAGAAAGCTCCTGTTGCGATCCTGGATGTAAACTTGCTCCTTCATTCCAGCCATCATTATCTTTTAGCGAAACATGATAGCTATCCTCAATTTTTTCTATTTTTATCCAGGGTTCACCATCATGGTTCAGTGAATAACAGCCAACAAAAACATCTTCTCCAGAACTGGCGGAAGCCGTGTTTACCAGGCATAGACACAGCACGGTGAATTGCCAGAATGTTCTCATACGTGTTCTTACCCTGTTATTGTCGGAAGGGTTTAACCATACACTCAACGTATCAGTCTCACCAAGCCATGATGGGCAGGAAAAGTCAAAATGGGATACGCGGGGTCATCCCTGCCGCCGCGCCTGCTGGCAACCGATAGACAACAAAAAAGATTCATGCACTGCCCCGGTTCAAATCAAAAAACGGCTACACATTTGCTTATCTACTATAATTATTAACAGGATAGGAGGTGAGCCATGGGCGTTAGTAAAAGACCATCTTATGTAGGACCATCGCATCGTTGGGAACATGTTGTGTTGGCTATGATTGTAATGCTTGTGCTGGCCATGATCGCGACTGCGGTTTTGTAACGAAAACGACAGGCTGACATAAAAAACCGGCAAGCCGTTATCCTCCATGTGATGTGGTTTTTTTCTACTATATTTACGGGGTGGGGGAGTGGCCTGTGCATGATGTTTTGACGCTAAACAAGCTTGCACGCCTGCCCGGTACTGCACAGGAGTTTATTTTGAAGCCATTTATTATTTTTCTTTGCGGGGCGTCATGCTTTATTCTCGGCACGGAATTAAAAAACAGGGAAAAATACCGTAAGGCAGGGATTTTTCTTTTTTTTCTCGGTATATATCTGGTAGCACTGGCAACAACCATGGGGCTTACCCATCAAAATTAGATTTTGTCATGGCTGAACCGCGCACCCGGCATTCGACATGGATAAAGAAGACTGGCAGCAGCCAGTGCTGGTCCAAAGCGCAAGCTGTATTTAACCAATTTAACCACCGTCGCTGGTCAACGACCGGTTCTCACGGATACCAGACGAGACGCGGAGCGCTATCCGGTTTTACCATGGTAGCTGGCCCGGATTTCTACGATCGGTCGGCTCGGGTGGTTATAAAAAAACCCGGTTGTCAATTATTTTGTTTTCGTCCGCTACCTTTCCGTGACAGGGAAAATCGATGATACTCCTCCCGCAGGTATTAACAGGAATTGAGGAACGACTATGCATAGCAACAGTCTGGAACATGAATTTGAACGGATAGCGCAGGCACGCCACCACGACCCTTTCAGCGTGCTCGGCAAACACCGCGACAATGACCTTGATCTGGTACGTGTCTTTATGCCGCAAGCGGACGAGATCACGATTGCCGAAGGTAATGTCCGACTGGAACGAATCCCTGACACCGATCTGTTTGAATGGCGCGGCACGCCGGGAACCGTGCCCGATCACTACCACCTGGTGTGGAATGATGCGGCGCAACATGAGCACATCACACATGACCCCTACAGTTTTTTGCCACAGATCCCGGACTTCGACCTGCACCTGTTCAGCGAAGGCCGGCACCGCCATGCCTATCGCATTCTGGGTGCCCATACACATGCAGTCGATGAGGTCACCGGTATCCTGTTTGCGGTTTGGGCGCCGAATGCGGAGCGCGTCAGCGTGGTGGGTGAGTTCAACCAGTGGGACGGGCGCCGGCATCCGATGCGGGTGCGTGGTGGCAGCGGCGTCTGGGAGCTGTTTATTCCAGACCTGGAAGCCGGCAACCTCTACAAGTACGAGATCCGCAACCGGGAGAGTGGAGAGATCCTGCTGAAAACAGACCCCTATGCACAGGCTTTCGAGGTGAGACCACAGACGGCATCCATCATTGCCGGGCCTGATCTCTACGACTGGAACGACCAGGCATGGATGGAGCAGCGGACTTTAAACGACTGGCAGCATACGCCGATGTCGGTCTACGAGGTGCACCTGGGATCCTGGCGGCGCGGCCCGGAGGGTGAGTTTCTTGACTACCGGCAACTGGCGGAAAGCCTGGTGAACTATGTCAAGGACATGGGCTTTACACACATTGAACTGCTGCCTGTTACCGAGCATCCCTACGATCCCTCCTGGGGTTATCAGGCCACCGGTTACTTCGCGCCGACCAGCCGCTACGGGACAGCCGATGACTTCCGCTTTTTTGTCGACGTATGCCACCAGAACGGGATCGGGGTATTGCTCGACTGGGTGCCGGCTCATTTTCCCAAGGACGCGCATGGTTTGGCCAGGTTCGACGGTACTCCCCTCTACGAACATGCCGACCCGCGGCTCGGCGAACACCTCGACTGGTCGACACTGATCTACAACTTCGGCCGCAACGAGGTAAAGAACTTCCTGTTGTCCAGTGCGGTGTTCTGGCTGGAAGAAATGCACCTCGACGGTTTGCGCGTGGATGCCGTGGCATCCATCATCTATCTTGACTACTCGCGGGAAGAGGGTGAATGGGTTCCGAACAAGTACGGCGGCCGGGAGAACCTGGAAGCACTGGATTTCCTGCGAGAGCTCAATGTCGTGACGCATGAAGAACAGCCCGGTATTCTCATGATCGCGGAAGAGTCGACATCCTGGCCACAGGTCAGTCGTCCCACCTGGACCGGAGGGCTGGGCTTCGACATGAAGTGGAACATGGGCTGGATGAACGACACACTGGAGTATATGAGTGAAGATCCGCTCTACCGGCGTTACCACCAGGGGAAACTGACCTTCAGCATGCTGTATGCCTTTACCGAGAACTTCATGCTGCCGTTTTCTCACGATGAAGTCGTGCATGGCAAGCAATCGATGCCCAACAAGATGCCCGGTGACGAGTGGCAACGCTTCGCCAACCTGCGGGCCCTGTATGCCTACATGTTCTGTCACCCGGGCAAGAAACTGCTGTTCATGGGCACGGAATTCGGCCAGGGGCAGGAATGGAACAGCACCCAGGTCCTTGACTGGTACGTCCTCGATTATCCCTTGCATCAGGGCATCCATCGCCTGGTGAAGGATCTGAACAAACTCTACAAGGAGCTGCCGGCATTGCATCATTACGAGTTCGACTGGCGCGGATTCGAGTGGATAGACTGCAATGATGCAGACAATTCCGTCCTCAGTTTCGTGCGTCGCAACGACGATCAGTTCGTCGTTGTGGTCATCAATCTCACCCCGCAGCCGCACCATGGCTACCGCATCGGCGTACCTGAGGCCGGCCGCTACCGCGAGATCTTCAATTCCGACTCGGAAATCTACAGCGGCAGCAACATGGGTAACGGGGGAGGAGCGCTGCTCGCAGATGAATTCCCCTGGATGAACAGGTCCTGTTCACTCAGCCTCACCCTGCCACCACTGGCGGCGGTCGTTCTGCAGCCGGAATATGATGGATGAATGGTGCGTCAATTGCCGTGTGGCCAGGGCAGCCCTGTCCGCTCGGTGCCAGCTGGGATGGTGAAGGTGTAAATTTCGCGCTGTTTTCCGAACACGCGGAAAGGGTGGAGCTGTGTCTGTTCGACCAGCGCGGTCGTCGCGAGACCGCCCGTATACCCATGCAATGGCAAACCGACCAGGTCTGGCATTGTTACCTGCCGGAAGCCAGGCCGGGGCAACTCTATGGATACCGGGTTCATGGTCCCTATGACCCGGAGCAGGGACACCGCTTCAACCCCAACAAGTTGCTGCTTGACCCGTATGCCAGGGACATCGTCGGCCAGATTCGCTGGAACGATGCACTGTTCGGCTACACCATCGGTGACAAGGCAGAGGACCTGGGGTTTGACCCCCGCAACAGTGCCCACGGCGTTCCCAAGTCACGGGTGATCGATAGCGCGTTCACCTGGGGGGACGACAAGCCGCTGTGCACACCCTGGCATGAGACCGTTATCTACGAGCTGCATGTCAAGGGATACACTATTCAGCATCCACACGTCCCGCCACCCTACCGGGGTACCTACGCCGGTCTGGCAACCGAGCCGGTGATCCGGCACCTCAAGCAGCTGGGCATCACCGCGGTGGAGCTCATGCCGGTACACAGTTTTATCAGCGACCGCCACCTGCTGGAGAACGGCCTCGCTAATTACTGGGGCTACAATACAATCGGTTACTTTGCCCCGCACGCAGGCTATTCCGCCAGCGGCGATGTCAATGAGTTCAAGACCCTGGTAAAGCGGCTGCACTCCAATGGCATCGAAGTCATCCTGGACGTGGTCTACAACCATACGGTGGAAGGCAACCACATGGGGCCCACGCTGTGCTTTCGCGGCATCGATAACGTCGCCTATTACCGCCTGGTCGCCGACCAGGCACGCTATTACATGGACTACACCGGTTGTGGCAACAGCCTGAACATGATGCACCCGCGGGTGCTGCAGCTGATCATGGACAGCCTGCGCTACTGGGTAGAGGAGATGCATGTCGACGGTTTCCGCTTCGATCTGGCCCCCACACTTGCACGTGAGCAGCACGCCGTTGACCGCTTCGGCGCATTTCTCGACATCGTTCACCAGGACCCGGTGCTGTCACGGGTAAAACTGATTGCCGAACCCTGGGACCTGGGAGAAGGCGGTTACCAGGTCGGCAACTTCCCGATCGGATGGACCGAGTGGAACAGCCGCTATCGGGACAGCATACGTGCCTACTGGAAGGGGGAGGGCAGCGTTATCGGCGAACTGGCCTACCGCATGACGGGCTCCAGTGACCTCTATGAGCAGAGTGGCCGGCGCCCCTACGCCAGCATCAATTTCGTTACCTGCCATGACGGCTTCACGCTGACTGACCTGGTCAGTTACAACGACAAGCAGAATGTCGAGAACCTGGAAGACAACCGTGATGGCGAGAATTACAACCTGAGCTGGAACATGGGTGAGGAAGGACCCGTGACGAGAAACCAGAACATCAACAATACCCGCAGACAGCAAAAACGTAATTTTCTTACCACACTGCTGCTATCCCAGGGAGTACCCATGCTGCTGGCGGGTGACGAGATGGGACGCACCCAGAACGGCAACAATAACGCCTATTGTCAGGACAATGAGATCAGCTGGGTCAACTGGGAAATTGACAAGCATGATCGCGATTTCATGGAATTCGTACGCAGCGTCATTCACCTGAGAAAAAACCATCCGGTGTTCCGCCGCCGGTATTTTTTCCAGGGGCGGCATATCAAGGGCGTGAACGTCAAGGATATCCTGTGGCTGCGGCCGGATGGTGAGGAAATGACGGACAGGGAATGGCGCATGTATCATGCGCGCTGCCTGGGCCTGCTATTGAATGGCGATGCCATTGAGGAACACGATGAACGCGGCAGCAGGATACACGACAATACCTTCCTGTTGCTGCTCAATGCCAATGCGACAGCAATCGCATTTCGAATGCCGGGGCACGTCGGGATTGCCCGCTGGTGTGTCGAAGTTGACACCAGCTTTGTAGACGGAAAACGCCCTGACCGACGCACCTTCAATACCGGTGATCGCTATCCCCTGCAGGGCCGTACCACGGTGCTGCTGAGGATTCTGAAGGCCACTCACCAGGAGTCCGCCTGAGGCATCACTGCACTATCACAGTCACGAACGGACAGCGGACAGGTTCAACAGCTAGCCTTGTTTTTTCCCGATTTATGCCCATGTCGCGGCGTGTGCGTGGAATTGGATGCCCCGTTACGACATACTTGCCCCATGATAAAACAGCTCATGACCGGTACGCTCGGCAGCTTGCCGATACTGGCGGCCCTTTTTTTAACTCCGTGTCATGCACAACAGGCGCCGCGGCCTGTGCCTTCCGGCCCCTGGTACGAAGACGATGCTGTCTTTATCCGTATCGTGCAGCGGACGCCCGAACAGCTTAATGCCTTTTACCAGGGACGCGAATTCAACCAGGCAGCGATCGACCAGATTCTGGGCACCTGCTTCGTGACGCCGATCATCCATAACAAGCGCTTCGATGTCTTGTGGCTGGAGCTTGATAACTGGCAGTTCAGCCGCGGTGCACAACAGATCCCGCGAATAGAACGAGACTACTGGCCCGGGAAATGGGAGCAGTCGGGTCTATCGCAGGCGCACCGGTCAACCTTCGGATGGACACTGATGCCGGAGGTGCGTGATCTGCGACTCGACGAGAGCGTCGGTGGCAGCGTGGTGATACCCCTGCAAAGCCATCCCTTTACGCTCACCATGAATTTTCACAGTGGCGCCGACAAACAGGGCCCGCTGAAAACCATCGTCTTCAAGGACCTCGAATGCATAATCGACAAGCCCTGACCCGTGCAGTGGTCTCTGCCTGCCTGTTGCTCGTCTCGCTGGCATCCATGGCAGTGGATACCCTGCCGAAGGGTCTGCTGGTTCTCGACGGCCGCGAGGCCCCGCCACTGGTACTGAACGACCTGGACGGCGAACGCTGGGACATCAGTGAAGCACGCGGCCGCTGGCTGTTTGTTCACTTCTGGGCCAGCTGGTGCGGTCCCTGCCGTAAGGAAATGCCGACTATTCAGGCAATCTTCCCGAAATTCGATGCATCACAACTGGAGATTGTGCTGGTCAACACGGCGGAATCGGAAGATGTCGTGTTCACGTTTCTGGCCGAAGTTGCCCCGGACCTGACACCGCTCGTGGATGCCGACGGCAGTGTGACCGAGCAATGGCAACCGCGCGGCCTGCCGTCGACCTTCTTCGTCGATCCCGAAGGCCGCTTGCAGTACCTGGCGCTGGGCGGACGCCCCTGGGACACTACAGAATATCTGCGGTTCTTGCAGCGCCTGGTGCGTTAGTCGCATGCCGAGAATCGCTGCGCTCGGTGTTTTCGTGAGCCTTGTTGCCGGCTGTGCAACCACGCCGCTACCCGAGGCTCCTGCGGTGCCACTGTCTTTCATCGAACTGGACATCGCTGCGGCACAGCAGGCCATCAGGGAGCAGCGGGTAAGTTGCGAACAAATCACCCGGCGCTACCTCAGGCGTATCGAAACCTACAACCAGGTCGACGAACTCAACGCGATTATCTATATCAATCCACGCGCGCTGCAGCGTGCCCGGGCGCTGGATAAGAAATATGCAGCCAGCTGCGCCATGAAACGACTGCACTGCATACCGGTGATCCTGAAAGACAATTTCGACACCGCCGACATGCCCACCGAGGCCGGTTCGATCGCCATGCACGGATCGTATCCCCCGGATGATGCCTTCATGGTGCAGCGCCTGCGTGACAACGATGCCATCATTCTTGCCAAGTCAAACATGGCTGAGTGGGCTTTCAGCCCCTACGTGACCGTCAGTTCGACCCACGGCATCACCCGCAACGCCTATGACCGCGAACGGGTGCCGGCCGGTTCCAGCGGCGGGACCGCCTCGGCGATTGCCGCCAATTTCGGGATTATCGGCATGGGTACCGACACCGGGAACTCGATACGCGGCCCGGCCTCGCACCTGGCGCTGGTCGGGATGCGCTCGACCCTCGGTGCCACCAGCCGCGACGGTATTGTTCCGCTGCTTTTGAACCGCGATGTCGGCGGACCGCTGACACGCACCGTGACCGATAACGCTGTCGCATACTCGGTGATCGCCGGTGTTGATCCGGCCGACCCGCTCACCCGTTCTGCCGCCGGACATGTCAGGGCCGACTACAGTGCCTATCTCAAACGCGATGGCCTGCAGGGCGCCCGGCTTGGCGTACTGCGTGCCCTGGTGGATAGCGGCGATGCCGATTTCGAAGTGATTGACACCATGGACAGGGCCATCGAAGAACTGACAGCCGCGGGCGCCGTGATCATCGACCCGCTGGAAATTCCTGACTTCGATCGGCTGCGACAGGCCACCGGTTTCTGCAGTCGCTTCAGGTATGACCTGGAAAACTACCTCGACACGCTGGGAGCCGCGGCGCCAATAAGCTCGCTGGATGACGTCGAGCGGGAGCGGCGTTACCTGCCGGGCAGTGCGCAGGCCATGGAATGGGCAATGGCCGTATCGGGAACACCGCAGGAACAGAACCCGCCCTGCGTGGACGTCGAGGGCGACCCGCGCCGTAAACAGTTTCTGACGGCCGTCGTGGCGGCCATGGACGCGGCCGGTCTCGATGCCATCATCTACCCCAGCTGGAGTAATCCGCCACGCAAGATAGATGACCTGGAAAGCCCGCATGGCAACAACAGCCCGGTTATCGCACCGCACACCGGGCAGCCCGCCATCACCGTGCCGATGGGTTACACCAGTAACGGGCTGCCACTGGGGCTACAGTTCCTGGCGCGGCCTTACGATGAACACAAACTGTTCCAGTTTGCTTTCGCTTTTGAACAGGCAACACAGTATCGCAGACCGCCGCCCGGCTTCGGCCCGCTGGACCTTGAGCTGCAGACAGGCGTCTGTTACTTCAATACCGGGTCCCATGCCGTTGGCAGCCATGTCTGCAGCGGCGGTGAACTGCTGCATTGTGAGGGTCGCGGCATGTGGGTCCGCGAAGGGACCTGTAACCAGGATTGACTGCAGGATGGATGATCGACCGCTCAGCCCTGCCGATTCCGGCCGCCTGGTCAGGACCTGTGGATTAACTATACTCTAAAGGGGAGTGTTTCCCGTTGCTGGGTGCCCATGACAGGTTCCGTGTATTCAGCCAGTTGTAAAACCGCTCTGTACTGAAGGACTCACATGACAGCACGCGATCGTTATACCGTTGATACCGCCTACTGGCACAAGCTGGACGATGGCCGGGTTCAGTGTGACCTGTGTCCACGCTTCTGCAAGCTGCACGCCGGGCAGCGGGGTTTGTGCTTTGTCCGTCAAAATCTTGATGACCAGATAGTACTGACCACCTACGGCCGCTCCAGCGGTTATTGCATAGATCCGATCGAGAAGAAGCCACTGAACCATTTTCTGCCCGGTACACCGGTGCTGTCATTTGGTACCGCGGGTTGTAACCTGGCCTGCAAGTTCTGTCAGAACTGGGATATCAGCAAGTCACGTGAAATCCATACCCTGGCCGACGAGGCCTCGCCGCAGCAGATTGCCAGGGCGGCACAGAAGCTGGGCTGCCGCAGTGTGGCCTACACCTATAATGACCCGGTGATTTTCCATGAATATGCCATCGATGTTGCCAGGGCCTGTCATGAAAAAGGCATCAAGTCGGTCGCCGTCACGGCGGGTTATGTCTGTCCCGAGCCGCGCCGTGAATTCTATCAGTACATGGATGCTGCCAATGTCGACCTGAAGGCATTTACAGAAGAGTTCTATCACAAGATAACCGGTTCGCACCTGGCGCCGGTACTGGAAACCCTGGAGTACATCCAGCACGAAACCGATGTCTGGCTCGAACTGACAACCCTGCTGATACCCGGGAAGAATGATTCGGATAAGGAGATCGATGCCATGAGCCAGTGGGTGGTGGAAAAACTGGGAGCGGATGTACCCATGCATTTTTCGGCCTTTCACCCCGACTGGAAGATGCTGGATGTCCCGGCGACACCCCGGGAAACCCTGATACGCGCCCGCGAGATCGCCATGAAAAACGGAGTGCGCTATGCCTATACGGGGAACGTGCATAACGAAGCGGGCGACAGCACCTATTGCCACCAGTGCGGTGAAAGGCTGATTGGCCGTGACTGGTATGTGCTGACCGATTGGAAACTGACCGCCGATGGAAAATGCGCATCCTGCGGGACGCCCTGTTCGGGCGTGTTTGAGGCAACTCACGGCAACTGGGGAGCAAAACGTCAGCCTGTCAGGTTGAGTGACTTTGCTGCCTGAACGCACGTTTGCAGTGTAAAACTGCAGGAAAAGCCATCTGGAACAGCGGATGTTAAATTCACGCAACTCCGATATTAAAAACCCGGCGCTGGCGGCGGCAGGTTGCAAGCGCATCGAGTGGGCATGGCAGGAAATGCCCGTGCTGCGTGAACTCAAGGCGCGCTTCGGCGAGACGCAACCCTTGCGTGGCATTCATCTCAGCGGCTGCCTGCATATCACCACGGAAACCGCCAACCTTGCCCGTACCCTGAAAGCAGCAGGCGCGGAAGTCGTACTGTGCGCCAGCAATCCCCTCAGTACCCAGGATGACGTGGCCGCCGCACTGGTCGAACAGTATGGTATTCCGGTATTCGCGATCCGCGGTGAATCCACAGAACATTACTACCAGCACATCGATGCGGTGCTTGACCACCACCCGGTTATCACCATGGATGATGGCGCCGACCTGGTCAGCCGCATACACCAGTCACGTCATGGCCTGATCTACAACATGCTGGGAGGAACCGAAGAAACCACCACGGGTGTTATCCGGTTGCGCGCCATGGCCCGGGGCGGTGCACTGCAGTTCCCGATCATTGCGGTTAACGACGCCATGACCAAACATCTGTTCGATAACCGCTATGGTACAGGTCAAAGCGCGCTGGACGGCGTGATTCGTGCCACCAACATTCTGATTGCCGGCAAGACCTTTACCGTGGTCGGCTATGGCTGGTGTGGCCGGGGGATCGCCATGCGCGCCAAGGGGCATGGTGCCAATGTCATCGTCACCGAGGTCGCCCCGTTGCAGGCGCTGGAAGCCGCCATGGACGGTTTTCGTGTCATGCCGTTGCTGGAAGCCGCTGCACAGTCCGATTTCATTGTCACTGCCAGTGGTGACAAACACGTCGTTGATCAGGCTCACATGGAGGTCATGAAGGACGGCTGCGTGCTGGCGAATTCGGGGCATTTCAATGTCGAGATCAATATTCCCGCACTGCAGGCCATGGCAGTCTCCAAACAGCGGCCGCGGCTGTCAGTTGATGAATACCGGCTAGCTGATGGGCGGCGCATCTGCCTGTTGGCGGAAGGGCGGCTGGTCAATCTCGCTGCTGCCGAAGGGCATCCCTCCGCCGTCATGGATATGAGTTTCGCCAACCAGGTTTTATGTGCGGTCCACCTGGCAGCGCACGCAGACCAGATGGATAACAGTGTCCACGCGGTACCTGCCGAAATCGATCAGGAAGTGGCGCGCCTGAAACTGGCGGCGATGGCTGTTCGGATAGATACCCTGACTGCGCAGCAGGTGGACTATCTTTCCTCCTGGGAGCAAGGCACCTGAGATTGACAAGGGTCTGCAGGATCTTGCTTGCCACGACGAGTCGGCGAAATAAAAAAACGCTATTTTCCCTGGTGGGGATTACTCCTTAAATACCCCCTTTGGATTTATTGCCCTTGCCAATATCTGAGTGTGCAGCGCAGCGCTTGATGGCCTTTCTCTCATCCTTGCTGATAGTGCCCTTGCGTTCCAGTGCCCTGGTGTAGTGAGTGACACAGCTCACAAGCTTGCCGTGATTCGTGGCATTTGCCACGCACGTATCGATGCCAGCCTGGATTTCACCATTGTCCTGCACGCCACTATCGCAATCCGCTATCACGACATGATTGCCGGCGGTTGAAGCCGCTGCGATCATCAGCTGTGTGATGTTGTCGGGTGCGACCAGTGTGCCTGCAACCGAATCCTCGCTGGTGACGGGATTGTTATCTGTGGACTCCATGCTGCCAGCAGCATCGGCAAGCATTAGCGGCGGCCTGGCGTATGTGTTGAGCGAGAAGCCGGTAATTATCAGCAGGGTAGATAGCAGGGGTAGGTGCCTGAACTTCGTCATAGTGAGAACTCCCGAAATTGTATGCAGACGTAAGTCTTTAGTACGATTGTTAAGCAGTCAAATAAATGACAGCATTGTTGTAGGGCTAAATCAAATACAGTTTTCACGCAGGATGAACTCTGCAGGAACCTGTTCAGCGCTAGATATAATATCATGTATATTGACAGGATAATCGTATATATACTTGTTAATAAATACAAATTTAGTGAATAAATTTGAAGACTGAACTTTGGCCGAATTTGGCGGTGATGCAGCACAGCGTTCATTGTTCGGGTTTGAAGAGGTGCTGATAAGGCCGGTGAAGAAATCGCTGGTCTGGTCGAAGAAGCAGGTTCTGAACAAAGTAAGGCGTTCCAGACACTGTCCGGTCTGATTACCACTATTCGAGAGGTTGTCGGACGCAATCAGACAGATGTGTCCGACATACACGAGATTTCATCAGTTAAATAATTACTTAACTGTTATCAACATTAAATTTCACGAGGATACGGGGTAATGATAATAAAAAGGGTCTCTGGGAAATCGGTTCCTGCAGTATGGTTCCTGCTGACGGCCATCAGTACGGGACTCTCGCCTCTACCTGTGTACGCCAGTACGGTTGGTTTGCCGGATGCCGTCAACCCCTTAGCGGGTCATGGCAGGGCTGGTAACAGGTTGCTGTTCGCGGATGTTGAATTCCCTCCCGTGCTGCGGGATTCAAACATGATGATGTTGCCGGCTACCGGCAAACCCGGACATGGTTTTGGAAGGCCTGGGTATGTGCCCGGCAATCCTGGACCTGGTGGACCTGACCATGTACCGCCCGTCAATCCGCCATTTGATACGCCGGCTCTACACAAGGGGCTGGTCAATGCGCCTGCCATTATGCCGCCCCGTGTCCCTTTTGACACACTCCCGGGTTCCGGATTTGGTCAAAACCAGGTTGTCGTACCGGTTCCAGCAGCTGCCTGGTTATTCGTTTCCGGCCTGATTGGACTGACAGGTATGGCCCGGCGCCGCAAGCAGTAAACGAATTTCAAGTCTCCGTAAATTTTCCCCGGCCTGTCCGGGGATTTTTTTGCCTGCAGGGGCGGCGGCGGATGCAGTTTTTCGCAATTCGGGTATGATGGCGCGCTACTTCAGCTACTCACTCCAGCAGGTATTTTCGGGTCATGGTAAAACGCCGCAAGCGCGGGCGGAAGAAGACGCGGCGGAAAGTTGCGAAACGCCGCTCCAGTCGATCACTTTGGGTTCGTATTGTCGTACTGCTGGCCGTGCTGCTGGCCGGTTATGTTGTATATCTTGATTACCAGGTGCGCCACCAGTTTACCGGCAAACGCTGGTCGTTACCGGCACGTGTCTATGCCCGTCCGCTGGAGCTGTATGCCGGTCTGGAGCTGAGCGCAGAACAGTTTGTGACCGAGTTGAAGGCTCTGCAGTATCGTCCCGTGGTATCGCCGCGGGAATCCGGTCAGTTTTCAAGAAATAAAAATGAATTTCACCTGCTATCAAGATCCTTTGATTTCTGGGACGGGCAGGAAGCCCCCGCGAATGTCCGCCTGCGGTTTTCCGGGGGAAAACTGGCCAGGCTGACTGATGGCCGTAGTGGTCAGTCGCTCAGCCTGTTAAGGCTGGATCCGGTACTGGTCGGCAGTTTTTACCCGGCACACAATGAAGACCGGGTTTTGCTGCAGCTCGACGAGGTTCCGGTCAGCCTGACGGATGCGCTGATTGTTATTGAAGACCGTGACTTCTTTTCACACCACGGAATTTCACCCCTGGCCGTCGCGCGTGCGTTGTTTGCGAATATCCGCGCGGGTGGTGTGGTGCAGGGGGGCAGTACGCTGACCCAGCAACTGGTGAAGAACTTCTTTCTCAGCAGTGAACGCACCCTGACACGCAAGATCAACGAAGCCATCATGTCCCTGTTGCTGGAGTGGCACTACAACAAGGACGAAATCCTTGAGGCCTACCTGAACGAGGTCTATCTTGGTCAGGATGGCAACCGTGCCATTCATGGCTTTGGCCTTGCCAGTTATTTTTATTTCGAACGGCCGCTGGCGGAATTGAGCATTGACCAGACGGCACTGCTGGTCGCCATGGTGAAAGGGCCCTCTTACTACAATCCCAGACGACACCCGGAACGTGCAACGGCACGGCGCAACCTGGTGCTCGACGTGATGGCGGACCTTGGACTCATTACATCCGGGGAGTCTGCACGCGCAAAAGCCAGCAAGCCGGGTGTCAGTGCATACCAGAGAAAGGCGATTAACACCTTCCCGGCTTTCCTGGAACTGGTGCGTCGCCAGTTGCAACGTGATTACCGTGATGAAGACATTACCTCCGATGGCCTGAGTATATTTACAACCCTGAATCCACAGGTGCAGTGGCAACTGGAACGCGTGCTGGGCGCGCGCCTCGATAAGCTTGAGCGTGACCGGGGGCTGGAAGCGAAGACGCTGGAAGGCGCGGCGGTGGTCACCTCGGTACAGGGAGGGGAAGTGCTGGCACTGGCCGGAGGCCGTGATCCGAACTTTGCCGGCTTCAACCGTGCGCTGGATGCTCATCGGCAGGTAGGCTCCTTGTTGAAACCGGCGGTTTACCTGACGGCGCTGGAACAACCGAAACGCTACACGCTGGCGACGTTGCTGGATGACAGTCCGCTGACCTTCACGGCGCGCAACGGCGTGGTGTGGCAACCCGGGAACTATGACAAGGTAAATCACGGCAACGTGCCCCTGTATCGTGCGCTGGCGCATTCCTACAATATCAGCACGGCGCGTCTTGGCCTGGACCTGGGCATTGAGTCCATCATCAAAACACTGCGGCGACTGGGGGTGGAACAGCACCTGAACCCCTATCCTTCGCTGGTGCTGGGTGCGGTTGAAATGTCACCCCTGCAGGTGACGCACATATACCAGACCTTTGCCGGCGGCGGCTTTCGTACCCCCTTGCGTGCCATCAACGCGGTACTCGCCTCCGATAAAAGCCCGTTGCAGCGCTATCAGCTCAATGTGCAGTCAGCCATTGAACCGGCGCCGAATTATCTGATCAATAGCGCCATGCGTTTCGTGGCGAGGGAGGGCACGGGGCGCAGTATTTACCAGTCCATACCCGCCAGCCAGGACGTCGCCGGCAAGACCGGAACCACCGATGACCTGCGCGACAGCTGGTTCGCAGGTTTTACCGGTGATCGCCTTGGTGTCGTCTGGATCGGGCGTGATGACAACAAGTCAACCGGGCTGACGGGCTCAACCGGGGCCTTGCGCGTCTGGCGTGACCTGTTCGTGCAGTTCAATAATACCGGCTGGGTGCAGCCTGCCGTTGAGGGGGTCGAGTATCTCTGGATTGATCCGAAAAGCGGGTCACTGGCAGATGCCGGCTGTCAGGATGCCGTACAATTACCCTTTATAACCGGCAGTGGGCCGGTAAGGCAGGCAGCCTGTGTGAAACAGAAAAAGGCATTGCCTGATCCGGTTGACTGGTTCAAGGAGTTGTTTCAGTGAAGCTAACGTCTGTCTGCCGCGTGATCACCGCAGTTGCGGTACTGGTATTCATCCATGGCTGCAGCTCGGCCCCGTCACAGCAACAGCCGACACCTGTGGTTGAGCAGGGCAAGCCGCTGTTCGCACCACGGCCGCCGGTAAGCTATCAGGCACCCGGGTACGAGCCCCCCCCGGGGACGACCAGTGTGGTGACCGCTGCCGGCTACCCGCCCGCGGTCGGTGCCTTGCTGCGGCAGGCCGAACAACAGGCCAACGCCGGTGACCTGGAATCGGCGGCAGCATCACTGGAACGTGCAATCCGGATAGATCCACGCAATCCCGTGCTCTGGCATCACCTGGCGACGCTACGGCTTTCGCAGGGTGAGCCGTTGCAGGCGGAACAACTGGCCAGCAAGTCAAACAGTCTTGCGCCCGGTAACCATGCCCAGCAGTCGCGCAACTGGTTGCTGATCGCGCAGGCGCGGCGGCAACTGAACAACACTGCCGGTGCCGCTGCCGCTGAACGGCGTGCACGCGAACTGGGCGCGCGTTAAGTCTTGGACGTATACCTGTGTCCGTGATGGCCGAGTTGCTCGGGGATGACGGGCCGCTGGCCGCCAGCGTGCCGGGGTTCTTCCCTCGCAGGGAACAGCAGCAGATGGCGGAAGCCACTGCTGCCACCATCGCCGCAAATGAAACCCTCATTGTTGAAGCGGGCACCGGCACGGGAAAAACCTTCGCCTACCTGATGCCGGCACTGCAATCGGGAAAGAAGATCATCATATCGACCGGCACGCGTCATCTTCAGGACCAGCTTTTCGGTAAAGACCTTCCCGTTGTTCGCGATGCGCTGCATGCGCCAGTGCGGTCCGCACTGCTCAAGGGCCGTGCCAATTACCTGTGCTGGCATCGCATGGGGACCGCAGCCAGTGACGGCCGTCAGCTGTCCGGCCGGCTGCTGCATGAGCTGGAAGATATACGCAGCTGGTCGGCGCGCACCACCAGCGGTGATATCGCCGAACTGGGCAAGGTTCCTGAGGATTCCCTGATCTGGCCACGGGTCACTTCCACGGTCGAGAATTGCCTTGGTCAGGAATGCGAATACTTCCAGGACTGCTTTGTCGTCAAGGCCAGGCGTCTTGCCCTGGAAGCTGACATTGTGGTGATTAATCATCACCTGTTGTTTGCTGACATGGTGCTCAGGGAAGAGGGTTTTGGTGAGCTGTTGCCCGGTGCCGACGCCTTTATCATTGACGAGGCGCACCAGTTGCCTGAAGTTGCCTCAGTGTTTTTTGGTGTCACCCTCAGCAGCCACCAGCTGCGTGACCTGGTACGTGACACGCGGCTGGAACATGTACGCGAGGCCGGCGATATGCAGGACTTGCCGGCGTCTGCTGACCGGCTCGAGTCCGTGACCCATCAACTGCGGCTGGCGCTGGGTCAGACAGACCGGCGTGCGGCCTGGTCAGAGGTCTCGGCCGATGCTGCATTGCAGGAGGCGCTGCTGCAATTATCGACCTGTTTGCAGCAGTTGACGGACTGGCTGGTGGTCGCCGCAGAGCGGGGCAAGGGCCTGGAGAGTTGCCGCGCGCGCGCCGTGATGCTGAAAGATCGACTGGCATTGCTGATGAAACATTCCGGCAGCGAATACATTCACTGGTTCGAGACATTTCGCACCTCGTTTCGTCTCAACCTGACCCCCCTGAATGTCGCACCCATATTCAGGAACTGCATGGAGAACCTGTCGAGTGCCTGGGTGTTCACCTCTGCAACGCTCGCGGTGGGCGACAGTTTTGAACATTTCGCCGCTCAACTGGGGCTTGAAGATGCCCGGCAACTGAAGCTGGACAGTCCGTTTGACTATCGCAACAATGCCCTGCTGTATTTGCCGGATGACATGCCGGCACCGAATGAACGTTTTTATGTCGATGCGGTGGTCGCCTGTGCACGTGACGTACTGGAGGCGAGTGCCGGCCGGGCGTTTATCCTGTTTACCAGTCACTCCGCATTACGGGCCGCGGCGGCACAACTCGCCGACACGCTCGACTATCCGCTGCTGGTACAGGGGACCGCCCCGCGGCGGGAGTTACTGGAACGTTTCAGGGAACTGGGCAATGCCGTGCTGCTCGGAACCGGCAGCTTCTGGGAAGGCGTCGACGTTCGTGGTGCGGCACTGTCCTGCGTCATTATTGACAAGCTGCCGTTCAGCTCGCCCGGCGACCCGATACTGCAGGCACGTATAGAGGCCTTGCGTGAGCAGGGCATCAATCCCTTCATGGCCTACCAGCTTCCCTATGCAGTCATCAGCCTGAAACAGGGTGTTGGACGGCTGATTCGTGATCGCGGTGATCACGGTGTGCTGGTGTTGTGCGATCCGCGCCTGCGCAGCAAGGCGTATGGTCGACTCTTCCTGAAGAGCCTGCCGCAGATGCCCTGCACCAGTGACAGTGACCAGGTTCATGAATTTTTCGCGACCATCGAACGGGCGCACGTGGCACCCGTCAACTGATCCTGTCATATACCCTCTGCAACATGTCTTCCACACTACTGGCCATTGAAACATCAACACCCGCCTGTTCGGCTGCTTTGTCTGTGGAGTGGTCGTGGTCCCGGTTCCTTTACCGGTGTACGTATTGCCGCCAGCATGGTGCAGGGCATTGCCTTCGCCGCTGATCTGCCGGTTGTCCCGGTGTCAACATTGGCTGCGCTGGCGCTGGGGGGAATGCGTGAGGCGAACATGCCGCGGGTAATGGCCGTAATGGACGCACGCAAGTCCGAGGTCTACTGGGGCGCTTACGCGCAGGTTGACGGGGCTGTCATTACCCTGCAGGGCAGCGAGTGTGTCTGCAGTCCGGATAACGTGCCGGACACCGGTCAGCAGGACTGGGTCGGTGTTGGCAGTGGCTGGGGCGCGTATGGTGAACAGTTGATGCAGCGTCTTGGGGAGCGGGTCACCCGGCTGATGCCTGATCTTGAACCGCGTGCCGCTGACGTGGCGCGGCTGGGGGTACATGAATTTCAGCAAGGCGCCAGTCTCGCGGCGGACGAGGCCGTGCCGGTGTATTTACGCAACAATGTAGCAGTGGTGAAACGCGAGTGACAGTTTTTTAATGGCCACGGAAGAACACGGAAGCACACGAAAAAATAAATGAAATTCCAGAAATATTTTTGTGTGCTTCCGTGGATTCCGTGGCTAAAATATTTTTCTCAGAATCAATCAGGATCAGGGCAGGGCGCCACTTTCTGTCATTAAACGGTAGATGGCCGCAGCGATACGCTGGTAACCATCCGCGTTGGGATGAATCTGGTCTGATTTCAGCGCACTGTTGGATTCTACGTCCGGTAATATTTCATCTTCATAGACGAGTTTATATTTCTCGGCGATCTCGCTGTAGATGTCTGCGGCGCTGAGAAACAGCAGGCCTGGCTTCGGGACGCCAATCAGTAATACGGGGATATTGCGTTGTGTTGCGGCCTCGATCATGGACTCGATATTTGTACGCGTGATCGCCGAATTGACATGTCGCAGCAGGTCATTCCCGCCGTGGCAGAGCAACAGCAGTTCAGGACGATAGCGGTCAAGCAGCGCGGGCAAGCGCTCACGGCCCTGTGCGGACACCTCGCCCGGTATGCCTGCATTGATCACGGTGCGACCGGTCAGTTCTGACAATACGGCCGGGTAACTCTGGTTTTTTTTAACACCGGTCCCGTAAGTCAGGCTGTCACCGAATGCCAGGATGACGGTATTTTCTGCTAATTGCGGCAGGCGTGGTGCGTTGTCGCTGAAGGCGAACAGCAATACGATGCAGGCCAGTAGCGAGACACTGATTCCGAGTCCGGTTCGTAACATGCGGTGTCCAGCAGCCCGGTGAAAACTACGGCCTGGCTAGGGCTGCCACCATAACGAAATGAACGGTATGTAGGTCACCATTGCCAGCCAGCCGATCATCAGTACCAGGAACGGAATGGCGGCACGAAACAGGGACAGGATCGGGCGTCCGAAACGCTGGCTGGCAATGAACAGGTTGATACCCACGGGCGGTGTGCTGTAGCCAATTTCAAGGTTCGCAAGGAATATGATGCCCAGGTGGACAGGGTGTATGCCGTAGCTTTCCGCGATGGGCAGGATCATGGGCACGACCACGACAATGGCCGAGAAGATATCCATCATACAGCCAACGATCAGCAGAAACGCATTCAGCAGCAGCAGGAACTTCAGCTGTGAATCCACATGGGTGCCCATCCAGCCGAGGATCTTCATCGGCACCTGTGCATCGATCAACAGGTTTGTCAGTCCCATGGCAACACTCAAAATGATCAGGATGCTGCCAACCAGTATGGTGGTATCCCTGAGTATGTCAGGCAGGTGTTTGGTAAGGTGTATCTCGCGATGGATGACGATTTCCAGTAGCAGTACATAGATGGCGGTGCAGGCCGATGCCTCGCTGATCGTGACATAACCGCCAAAGATACCGACGAGTACGCCTACCGGTAGCAGCAGGTCCCAGATGCCTTCGCGTGCAGCCACGCGCAGAACCGCAAGTGAAAAGCGGTGACGGGGGACCGCTGCCTTGCCGCCCATGTACATGGCATACAGGCCCAGCATCACCATCAGCAGGATGCCCGGCGCAATGCCGGCAAGAAACATCTGGTCAATGCTGACCCCGGCAACAATTCCATACAGCAGGATGGCAAGGCTTGGGGCGAACAGCAGTCCCAGCG
Source organism: uncultured Ectothiorhodospiraceae bacterium (assembly GCA_947258515.1). Taxonomy (GTDB): domain Bacteria; phylum Pseudomonadota; class Gammaproteobacteria; order UBA9214; family UBA9214; genus UBA9214. The sequence continues at coordinate 68,164 of CAMYIO010000013.1, read as the reverse complement.
AGCCGGATGTCGTTAACAGACCCAGCGTAAAGCGTTCCTTGTAACCGGCATGCAGCAGCATGGGGAACATCAGTCCACCCAGCGCGAGAATGGTGACACCGGAGGCGCCGGAGAATGCCGTAAAAAAGGCGCAGGCTGCAATGGAGACACCGGCCATACCGCCGGGTAACCAGCCAACGGTGGCATTGAACAACTGGATCATGCGTTGCGGGGCGCCACCAGCCGCCAGCACCACACCGGCAAAAGTGAACAGCGGGATGGCCGCGAGATAGGGTGATGATGCCAGGCGGTTGAGTTCAACCGCCAGCAGTGCCGGGTCCAGGCCGGCGTTGTAGGTGGCCAGCAGGCTGCCACCGGCCAGCGCCACAAACAACGGCAGGCCAAGCAGGGCCAGCAGTACCAGCAGTCCGACCAGTACGAACGTCATGAATCGTTCACGTTTTCAGGTGACTGCCGGAACAACCCGCCCAGCAGGAAGTGCAACGACAGGAGGGCAAATCCAAACGGTGTAATAAGTGCGAGAACGGATGACCAGCGTTCATGCTCGCCTGCGTACTGCCAGTCATCGTACCAGAATCGAATCGCGGCCCAGGTCATGATGCCGCACACCAGCGCTGAAAAGATATACAGGGGAGCACGCAGTTTTTTCATACGGTCAGGGTCCATACAGGCGGCCACGACATCGATGCGGATATGTTTATGACGCTCGACCGCCAGTGCAGCACCAAAGAAGGCGACATACAGCACCATGTAGCGCGACAGGATGTCGGCGTTGGGGATGCCGGAGCCAAAGAAATTGCGTGCCAGGACCTGGCCGAAGACCAGTGCCAGCAACAGCAGCAGCGAGGCACCTGCCATGAAGGTTTCCATGCGGGCGAGCGCATGGCGGAAGCTTGTCACCCAGTGCGGTTCACTTGGCAACATCGATGCTGTCTTTACTCATCCCGGCGCGGTAGTCTGCCAGCCAGCTGTTGACCTTGTCGATGACGTTCTTGGGGATGTAGCCATTTTTCATCAGGCTTTCGCCGGCGCGGATACGAATATTCTCTACCTCCCCGCTTTCCAGGTCTTCATCACCCTTTACTATCTGCATGCCTCTCTGCTGGAGTATTTCCAGACCCTCGACGTTGTCACGACGCGTGGCAGCGACCAGTCTCTCGCCGGTTGCCGTGCCTGTGCGTTTCAGAAGCTTCTGCAGGTCCTGTGGCAGGTTCTGGTAAAAACGCCGTGACACAACCAGCGAGCCGATACCGTTGGCCATCGGAATGTCGGTGATATACCTGGTTTTCGTGAACCACTGCATGGCTATTGCGCCGAGCGGCGGGGCATAGACGGTATCAATCAAACCGGTCGAGAGACTGGTGTAGACATCAATGATTGACAGTGGCACCGGTGACAGCCCGCTGGCATCGAAAAAGGCCTTGCCCATCGGGTCACCCTGCCAGTTCCAGATGCGCCGGTCCTTGAGGTCATCAAGTGACTGAATCGGCGTTTTTGAAAAGAAGTAGACAAAGCCGACCTCCATCCAGCCAAGCAGTTCATAACCGTTATCACGGTAACCCTGCTCGATGTCGGGCATGAACTGTCCGCGTACGTAGTCTATTTCCTCTATATTGTTAAACAGGAACGGCAGTTCCAGCACCCGCGTCGGCGAATAGATCTGCCCGATACCGTAGCCGGTAAAGGCGCCGCCCTGTAACTGCCCGAAGCGTATCTTCTTCAGCACATCCGGTTCATCGCCCTGCACGCCACCGGGATAGATCCTGAACAGCAGCCGTCCCCGGCTCTCTTTTCTGACCTCGTCAGCCCAGTCCTGCAACATGTTGACCCAGGTGGTGCCCGCCGGTGCCAGTGTCGCGAACTTGAGGGTGTAAATCCTTTCCGCCTGCAGTGGCAGGCTGAACGGGGCGAGCAGGCACAGCAACAGGCCGATGAGCAGTTTGCCCGCTCGGGATGTGCCGTTGCCGTTCAAAACCAGTCACCCTCGTATTCCAGCAGCAAGGCAGCCTTGTCCTTGCTGATGGCGTTGATCAGTGCCATCTGCGGATACAAATCATCGGGTGCCTCGAGGATGCCGAGCAGTCGCTGGTGAAACGCTTCCTGGTTCAGTTGCTGGCGATCGAGGTATTCTGCCTGCAGCAGATCGACCAGCAGTAATTTGTCGTTATTGATTTCAGCGGCACGCCGGAAGTGCTGTTCGGCAAGGGCAAAGTCACCGCCCAGCATGGGCGCACGCCCGCCGTAATAGACGCCAAAGAACATGTGTGCGGCACCGTGATAATAGGTTTCATCCAGCTCGATGACACGTTGCATGAGAGTGGCGACATTGCTGAGGCCGGCGATGCCGGCAATATTGTCGCGGTTCATGTCGACCCATTTCCCGAGGCAGGAGGCGCTCCAGAAGATCGCGGGCACATCATTCTTGCCGGCACTGGCAAGGGCGTACAGCAACAGGTCGATATTGTCCGGGTCTTCCAGCAGCATGCCTTCCATTAACTTCAGGTTGGCAGGCATGGCAGCACGGGCGAGTTGCAGGTCCGTCTCGCTGTTCATGGCTTCAATGCCGCTGTCCATGATGGTTTGCGAACCGCGCACAACCATCTTTCCCGTGGAGCAGCCCGCCAGTAACAGCAGCGAGCCGATAAAGAGGGCAACTCGTAGCAGGGATACCGTCGAGGGAGTGTGGCGTTGCATTTCCATTGTTGTTATTCCTCGTGGGCTAATCGTTATTTGTTTATTTTAATTAACAGGATAAGCGACTATGTTAATAAATGTTTTAATATTTCTTCATAGATAACAGAAAGTTTATCAAGTTCTTCGGCATGTACGCATTCATTTATTTTGTGAATAGTATCATTCAACGGGCCCAGTTCGACAACCTGGGCGCCCGTGGGGGCAATGAAACGACCGTCCGAGGTGCCGCCGCTGGTTGAAACTACCGTCTCTATGCCGACGCTCGACTTGATGGCCGCGCGTGCGGCATCCACCAGTTCACCGACCGGAGTCAGGAAGGGTTCCCCGGAGACTTTCCAGGTAATGACATAATCCAGCCCGTGGCGTGTCAGGATTTCTTCAACCCGCGTGCGTATCGAGTCGGCTGTCGATTCGGTTGAAAAGCGCAGGTTGAACATGACCTGCAGTGAACCGGGTATGACATTTTCGGTGCCGCTGCCGGCCCTGACATTGGATATCTGGAAGCTTGTCGGCGGGAAGAAATCATTGCCGGCATCCCACTCGACGGTGCACAGTTCGGCGAGTGCCGGCGCTGCGCGGTGAATCGGGTTGTCTGCCAGCTGCGGGTAGGCCACGTGGCCCTGTTTGCCGATAATCTCGAGAACGCCATTCAGGGAGCCGCGTCGCCCGTTCTTGATGGTGTCACCGACCTGGTCCTTGCTGGATGGCTCACCGACCAGGCACCAGTCGATCTGTTCGCCGCGCGACTGCAGGACCTCGATGACTTTTATAGTGCCATTGACCGACGGGCCTTCCTCATCGCTGGTAATCAGGAATGCGATCGAGCCCTGGTGGTCAGCATGTTCCGCAATGAAACGCTCACAGGCAGTGACCATGGCGGCGATGCTGCCCTTCATGTCTGCAGCGCCACGTCCATACAGGTAACCGTCCCTGATGACCGGGTCAAAGGGGGCGCTCGTCCATTTATCCAGCGGTCCGGGTGGCACCACATCGGTATGACCGGCAAAAACAAACGACGGCTTGCGGCTGCCGCGACGTGCCCACAGATTGTCGACGTCGCCGAAACGCAGATGCTCGATGACAAAGCCGAGTGGCTCCAGGCGCGCGGCCAGTAATAGCTGGCAGCCCTGATCGTCCGGCGTCACCGAAGGCCTTGCGATCAGCGCACTGGCAAATTCAAGTGTCGGGCTCATGCCGGGGTGTCCGGGTGGAAGATCGCGTCGTACTGCGCGGCACTGAAGCCAAGATGCAGTTGCCCGTGGTGGTCGAGTAGCGGCCGTTTGATGATCGTCGGCTGTTGCAGCATGAGGCCTGTTGCTGCCTCTGGGTTGACAGTGTCTCGCATTGCTGCAGGTAACTGACGCCAGCTGCTGGAACGGCGGTTAAGCAGTAACTCCCAGTCAAGCTGCTGCATCCATGTGCTCAACAGGGCCTCGTTGATACCGTCCTCGCGAACGTCGTGAAAGCGGTAGTCGATGCCGTTTTCCTTCAGCCAGCGACGTGCCTTTCTGATGGTGTCGCAATTACTGATGCCATAGAGCGTGGTCATCGCTGTGTCGCTATCCTAGATGTCGCGCAACAGTTCGTTAATGCCGACCTTCGAGAGTGTCTTTTCATCAACACGTTTCACGATCACGGCGCAGTACAAACTGTAGCTGCCATCCTTGGAGGGCAGGTTGCCCGAGACCACCACGGAACCGGCTGGCACCCGTCCATACATGATTTCACCGCTGGAACGATCATAGATGCGGGTGCTCTGACCGATGTACACACCCATCGATATGACCGAACCCTGCTCGACGATGACGCCTTCCACAACTTCCGAGCGGGCGCCGATGAAGCAGTTGTCTTCGATAATGGTCGGGCTGGCCTGTACCGGCTCGAGGACGCCGCCGATACCAACGCCACCGGAGAGGTGCACGTTCTTGCCAATCTGTGCGCAGGACCCGACGGTGGCCCAGGTGTCGACCATGGTGCCGCTGTCGACATAGGCACCGATGTTGACGTAGCAGGGCATCAGCACCACACCGGAGGCAATATAGGAACCCTTGCGTGCGGTTGCCGGTGGCACCACGCGTACGCCGCCTTCACGAAATTCACGCGAATTGGTATCAGCATACTTGGAGGTCACCTTGTCGTAGTAATTGGTGAAACCACCCTTGATAAACGCGTTATCCTCGATGCGGAACGAGAGTAATACGGCCTTTTTCAACCAGTCGTTGACGACCCACTGGCCGTCTTTCTTTTCGGCAACCCGGGCGACCCCCCGGTCGAGCATGTCAATGGCCTCCAGCGTGGCCTCCTTGACATGGGTGTCGACACTGCGCGGTGTGATGTCCGCGCGGTGTTCAAAGGCGGCTTCGATTACAGACTGCATGTCACTCATATGAGCTGATCTCCGGGTAGGTAAAAAGGTTGGTCATGACAGGATGCGGCAATGATAACTGCCTACCGGCTGACAATATACGATTTAATGCGCCCTGCAGCCTCGATACAATCCTCGAGCGGCGCCACCAGCGCCATGCGTACATAATCCTTGCCGGGGTTGTTGCCATCTACCGGGCGCGAAAGAAAACTGCCTGGCAGGACCATGACGTTTTGCTGTGCCAGCAGCTCCCTGGCAAAGTCGGTGTCATCCAGCGGCGTATGCGCCCAGAGATAGAAACCGGCATCCGGCGGCTGCACGTCCAGCAGCGGCGCGAGAATATCCAGCACGGCATCAAATTTCTCTGTGTACAGGGTGCGATTCTCTGCCACGTGTGCTTCATCCTGCCAGGCCCTGATGCTGGCGGCCTGGGTGGCGGGTGGCATGGCGCAGCCGTGGTAGGTACGGTAGCGCAGGAAGTCGTTCATGATAGCGGCATCGCCGGCGACAAAACCCGAACGCAGGCCGGGTGCATTGGAACGTTTCGAGAGACTGTGAAAGACCACGCAGCGACGGTAGTCATGACGGCCAAGTTCCGCGGCCGCCTGTAACAGACCCGCGGGGGGTGTGTCGCCGTCCCTGTAGATCTCCGAGTAACACTCGTCCGAGGCAATCACAAAGTCATGCCTGTCTGCCAGTTCTATCAACTGCTGCAACGCGGCTGTCGGCATGACGGCACCCGTCGGGTTGCCCGGGGTGCAGATGTAGACCAGCTGGCAACGTTCCCAGATGGCGTCGGGTACGGCATCGAAGTCAGGGAGCAGGCCGCTTTCCCGGGTGGTGTTCATAAACCAGGGCCTGGCACCGGCCAGCAGGGCCGCACCTTCATAGATCTGGTAAAAGGGATTCGGCATCAGCACCCGTGCGTCGCTGCGCGGATTGACGATGCACTGGGCAAAGGCAAACAGTGCCTCGCGCGTGCCATTTACCGGTAACACCTGCCGCTCGGGGTCCAGTGAGCCTGCCGGCAATGTGAAACGCTGCACCAGCCAGTCGGCGATGGCGCTGCGCAGTTGCGGCATGCCGCGTGTCAGGGGATAACGTGACAGACCGTGCAAGTGGGTAATCACCTCCTCGGTGATAAATCCCGGTGTTGCATGCTGTGGCTCGCCGATGGACAGTGATATCGGCGTCAGCGCGGCGGCTGCTGTGGTGCCCTCGAACAGTGTTGCCAGTCGCTCGAATGGATAGGGTTGCAGCTGTGCCAGATTCGGGTTCATTCGTTATGTTGCTGACTCTAGATTGGTCACTGCCGATAGTTTATTAAATGGCCACGAAATCCACGGAAGAACACGGAAATATTTTTAGTAATGCTTTTATTCTTCCGTGTCCTTTAGTGGGTTCCGTGGCTACAATTATTTGTACTTAATATGCAGCCAACAGAATTGTACTGGCTTCACTGAGTGTGTCGTGAAAGTATAAGGGAAGCCATGAATACCTCCAAACTGGATAATCGCCTGCTGCCGGTCCTCAGTCTGCTGTTTACAGCGACCCTGTGGGGTGTCGTCTGGTACCCGTTGCGGCTGCTTGAGGGGCAGGGCCTGTCCGGACTGTGGAGTGCGCTGATCAGTTATGGCACCATCCTGTGCGTGTTTTCGTGGGTGCTGGTCCGTGACCGCGAGTCGCTGCTGGCGAATAAGCTGCCGCTGCTGCTAATGGGGCTGTCCGCGGGCTGGTGTAATGTTGCCTTCATCATGGCGGTACTGGATGGCCATGTCGTACGCGTGCTGCTGCTGTTCTATCTTTCGCCCTTCTGGGCGGTCTGTCTTGGCTGGATCATGCTCGACGAACGGCTCGACGCCAAATCCCTGCTGGTATTCGCAATCGCGGTGACGGGTGCGATCATTATGCTGTGGAATGAGGATATCGGCATACCCTGGCCGCGTGACAATGCCGACTGGCTGGCTGTTTCCTCCGGTTTTGCCTTCGCCCTGAGTAACGTCTTCGTGCGCCGCACGCAAAACGTCGGCGTGTTGCTGAAGTCAACCGCCAGCTGGTCGGGTGTGGTGCTCATCGCCGCTGCCTGGATCGTGCTCAGCCATGCCGGCTTGCCCGCGGTGAGTAACGCCATCGTGCTTGCCGCGGTAGCACTGGGCCTGTGCGGTTTCCTCGTCATGACGTTGACCGTACTGTATGGCGTGACGCGCATGCCGGTGCATCGCTCTGCTGTTATCCTCTTGTTCGAGCTGGTGATCGGCGCGCTGTCATCGCTGTTATTGACGGAAGAGGTCGTGCTCTACAGGGAATGGCTGGGTGGATTCATGATCGTAACGGCGGCCTGCATGGCCGCACGTATTCATGCGGGTGATGAAGATGGCTGACATCACGGCCATTCATCATGTCAGCTTGCTGGTCAGTGATACAGCGCGGGCACTGCTGTTCTACCAGGGCGTGCTGGGTCTGCAGGTCGACGCCTCACGCCCCGCCATGAATTACCCCGGCGCCTGGTTACGTGTGGGTTCGGCCCAGATACACCTGCTGGAGCTGCCGGATCCACTGCGTGAAGTGACGTTGCCGGAACATGGCGGCCGTGACCGGCATGTGGCGCTGAGCGTGTCTGACCTGGACGGGGTGCTGGCGGCACTGCAGGCGGCAGACGTGGCGTATACGCTCAGTAGCTCGGGACGGCGTGCCCTGTTTTGCCGTGACCCGGACGGCAATGCGCTCGAGCTGGTAGAGGTGATGCAGGCCAGTCAATAACGGGCGTGTTTTAGCCGTGCTGCCTGTGCCGGGCGCCGTCATTGCTGTCCGGGTCAGGCGCGCAGCGCCGGAACCCGTGTTGCGATGCCTAGTGATTGCTGTCCGGGTTGCCTTCCATGTCAAGGTATTTGTGAATCGCCTCTTCGAGACATGCGATTTCCGAGGCGTCGGTCAACGGCTGGTTATGCTGGTTGGTGATGTAGTACACATCTTCCGCACGTGAACCGAGGGTTACGATTTTTGCGTTCAGCAGCCTGATCTTGCAATCGGCAAATGCCCTGCCGATACGGGAAAGCAGGCCTGGGCGGTCGGCGGTGATCAGTTCCATTACGGTCCGCTGGTCATACGCGTCCAGTTTGAAATCCAGGTGTGTCTTGATGGGAAAATGCCGGTACAGATGCGGGGCACGGCGGGATATATTCCAGGTTCTGCGTTTTCCGGCATTTATCGCGCTCAGCAGGGCCTCCTTTATTTCATCGAGCCGCCGGTCCCCGCTTACCGGGGAGCCGGAATCCTCCAGTACATGAAAGGTGTCGAGCGCCTTGTTGTCCTGCGTGGTGGTGATTCCGGCATCGACCACGTTCAGTCCGAGCCGGTCGAGTACCGCGGTAATACGGCTGAACTGGTCGTCCACGGCGGGCGCAGAGATAAAAATTTCAGTGCCGCCGTGTGCGCCCACCGGTTGAATATCGACCAGCGTGTTGTTGCCCGCATTATTCAGCAGCAGGCGACTGTGATGCGCAACCTGTTCTGGCGCGTGGCGCTGAAAATACTCATCCCCGAGTTTCTCCCAGAGACCGGTTATCGCCGGGGTCAGTTCCCCCAGGTTTTTCACGGCCTGCTGCTGCACCTGCTGGATATGCTCGGCGCGTTCCATCGGGTCCTGCAGGCCGCGTTGCAGTGCACGTCGCGTGTTGTAGTAAAGTTGCTTCAGCAGGGCATCTTTCCAGTTATTCCACAATTCCGGATTGGTGGCCCTGATGTCCGCCACCGTCAACAGGTAAAGATAGTCCAGGTGTACGGTGTCCTTGACGCGCTTGGCAAAACGATTCACGACGACCGGGTCACTGATATCCTCGCGCTGTGATGTCGAGGACATGAACAAGTGGTTTGCCACCAGCCATGTCACCAGTCCGGTATCGTAGTCGCTGAGATCATGCTGTTTGCAGAAGGCTGTGGCGTCCACGGCACCGAGTTCCGAGTGATCGCCGCCGCGGCCCTTGGCAATGTCATGAAACAGGCCGGCCAGATAGAGCAGTTCCGGCTTGGGAAGGGTGGCAACGATGTGGCTGCAGAGGGGGAACTCAAGCGCAAACTCATGCACGGTAAAACGACGCAGGTTGCGCACCAGTGTCAGTATATGCTCATCGACGGTGTAGATATGAAACAGGTCGTATTGCATCAGTCCGACAATATTCTCGAATGCCGGCAAATAGGCGGCGAGTATGCCGTAGGCATTCATGCGTCGCAGCTGGTGGGTGATCCCCCGGGGCTGGCGAATGATTTCCATGAACAGGCTGCGTGCCCGTATATCATTGCGGAATTCGTCATCGATAAGGTGACGGTTCTGGCGTATGGCGCGAATGGTGCCGGCACGCACCCCCTTCAGTTCCATGTGTTGTTCCAGCAGCAGAAAAATCTCCAGCAGTGCGAATGGCTGGTAGCGAAATACCCGTTCATGGCTGATCTCGATGTAACCGTTACGACTTTGAAAGCGCTTGTTGATGGCAACCGGCTCGCCCGGACCTTCCGGGTGCAGGATGTTTTCCTGGAAAAGTTGCAGCAGCATTTCATTGAGGCGGCTTAATTCCATGATGGTGCGGTAGTACTGCTTCATAAAGGCTTCAACACCCAGGCGGCTTTCGTCATCGTGAAAGTCGAAGGTATCGGCCAGTGTGCGCTGGTGATCGAATAACAGGCGGTCTTCACCGCGACCGGTGAGCGTGTGCAGGGCGAAGCGAAGACTCCATAACAGGTCGCGTCCCTTGATCAGGGTCTGATATTCCTCCCTGGTGAGGAATTCACGCTCCACCAGTTCATGCAGCGAGGCGGTGCCGAAATGCCGGTTGGCGACCCAGGCAATCATCTGGATGTCGCGCAAGCCACCCGGACTCTCCTTGATGTTCGGTTCCAGATTGTAGGCGGTGTTGTGATAGCGGCTGTGACGTGCACGCTGCTCCTGGCGCTTTACCTCGAAAAAATCGCGGCTGTTCCAGATTTCAGAGGGGCCGGTCCGGTGTTGCATGCGCCGGAACAGGCTTGCCGAACCGGCCAGCAAGCGTGCCTCCATGAGGTTGGTGACCACGGTGATATCAGCCAGCGATTGTTCAACGCAATCTTCGATGCTGCGCACGCTGTGCCCGACTTCAAGGCCGATATCCCAGAGAAATGTCAGCAACTGCGTGATCTTCTGGTCGTAGCGGTTATTGTCGGCATCGGGAAGCAGCACCAGCAGATCAATATCCGAGCCGGGCATCAGTTCGCTGCGGCCGTATCCCCCCACGGCGACCAGCGCCAGTGTGTCTTCCGCGGTTGCCGTGAAATACGGCCAGGCCCGTCGCAGCACCTGGTCAACCAGCCATGAGCGGGCATGGATCAGGACCGGTACGCTGACGCCCTGTGTGAATTTTTCCGCGAGCTGCCGGTTGCCGTGCAGCAGGCAATCCTTGTACAGCGTCAGTGGTACCTCGTCGCTGTTACGGGATTCATCCAGGCTGTGCAGTCTGAACCAGGATTCATAGGTGGCCGCGTCAATGGTTCCCTCATCGGTGGCCACGGGTGCGCTGGAAGTGGGGTTGCTAGATGTCATCGCCGGGCAGGCAGGTGAGCACCTCGTGGCCGCTGTCCGTGACCAGGATGGTGTGCTCCCATTGTGCCGACAGACTGTGGTCCTTGGTGACGACGGTCCAGCCATCGGGAAGCAGTTTGGTGTAGCGCTTGCCGGCATTGACCATGGGTTCAATGGTGAAGGTCATGCCGGGTTCCAGTGCCATGCCGGTGCCTGCTTTACCATAGTGCAGCACTTGCGGGTCCTCATGAAATTCACGGCCGATACCGTGGCCGCAATATTCGCGCACGATGGAGCAATGGTGTGCTTCGGCATGCTGCTGGATGGCGTGGCCGATATCGCCGAGTCGGGTACCGGGCTTGACCAGGTCAATGCCAATCTTCATGCATTCATGGCTGATGCGGGCCAGTCGTGCACCGGCCACGCTTGCTTCGCCAACAAAAAACATCTTGCTGGTGTCGCCGTGAAAACCGTCCTTGATGACGGTGATGTCGATGTTCACAAGATCGCCTTTCTTCAGCACCTTGTCGCCCGGAATGCCGTGGCAGATAACATGGTTGACCGAGGTGCATATCGACTTCGGAAAACCGCGGTAATCGAGCGGTGCGGGGATCGCCTGTTGCTCATTGACAATATAATCGTGACAGATGCGGTCCAGTTCGCTGGTGCTGATGCCGGCCTGGACATGCGGCCGGATCATCTGCAGGACTTCACCTGCAAGCCGCCCGGCAATGCGCATTTTCTCGATCTCGTCGGGTGTTTTTATGGTGACTGGCATCTAAGGTCCTGATTCTCAAGGAGGGCGCAGCTGTACAAGCCGTGGCGACGTCCGCCAGATTGTCGGAGCAGGGAGTGTATGGTATAAAGGCGGGCTTGTTAAGTGCACTTCAAATATTTGCGCTTGGCAAAATTCACACATGTACCGGCACACGCAGCAGGGTGCCTGGTTGACTGCAGGTCATTACCACGCAGGCAACCGGGTTGTTGTTTTGGGGTACATGGAAGCCTAACCCTGAACATTGGAGTAATACACATGACAGACGTCACCATGCGCCAGATGCTGGAAGCTGGCGTGCATTTTGGCCACCAGACCCGTTACTGGAACCCGAAGATGGCCCCCTATATCTTCGGTGAACGCGGCAAGATCCACATTATCAACCTTGAGAAGACGCTGCCGCTCTTCGATGAAGCCATGAACTACCTCAGCAGCCTGGTTGCCAATGGACGTACCGTGTTGTTTGTCGGTACCAAGCGATCCGCGCAGCAGATTATCATGGAGAATGCAACGCGCTGCGGCATGCCGTACGTGAACCACCGCTGGCTTGGCGGTATGTTAACCAACTACAAGACCGTACGTGCATCGATCAAGCGTCTGAAAGACCTGGAAACCATGTCTGAAGACGGTACATTCGAGAAAATCAGCAAGAAAGAAGCCCTCATGCTGAAGCGCGAGATGGACAAACTGGAACGCAGTCTTGGTGGCATCAAGAACATGCGCGGCATTCCGGAAGTCATGTTTGTCGTCGATGTCGGTCATGAAAAGATAGCAATCAGCGAAGCCAGGAAACTGGGTATATCCGTTGTCGGTATCGTCGACACCAATAACTCCATTGAAGGTATCGACTACGTCATTCCAGGTAATGACGATGCCATTCGCTCAATCAAACTGTATGTCGAGGCGGCTGCCAATGCCATTGATACAGGCAGGCTGAGCGTCGCACACGCGGTTGCTGAATCCTCAGATGAATTCATTGAGCTTGACGAAACCGGTGCTACCCGGCCCGCAAGGAAAAAGGCGGCAGCGAAGAAGAAAACTGCAAGCAAAGTGACCGTGAAAAAGAAGGCGCCTGCCAAGGAGGCCGCCCCGGAAGAGAGCGCCCCGGAAGAGGCCGCCCCGAAAGAGGCTGCTGTTGAAGAGGCAGTGGCAGAATCACCCGCGCCGGATTCTGCAGAGACCGCAACGGATGAAGAGGCAGGCAAGGAATCATAACCTGCCTGCTGCAACTTCTTCTCGACAGCAAGTAGTGCGGGCGAAAATATACACGAGGATACAGATATGGCTATTACAGCTGCGCAGGTAAAAGAGCTGCGCGAACGTACCGGTTCCGGCATGATGGAATGTAAAAAGGCACTGGTCGATGCCGATGGTGATATGGATGCGGCGATCGATGCATTGCGCAAGACAGGACTTGCCAAGGCGGACAAGAAGGCGGCGCGTGTTGCTGCCGAGGGGCTCGTCGTTATCGAGGTGGCTGATGACAACATGACGGCCGCCCTCGTCGAGGTCAATTGCGAAACCGATTTCGTTGCCAAGAAGGACGATTTCCAGGACTTTGCCGCGGCCATTGCAAAACGAGTCCTGCTGGATGATCCGGCAGACCTGGATGCTCTCCTGGCGATGCCGCTCAGGGAGGGTGATGCCACCACGGTCGAGGATGCCCGCAAGGCACTGATCGCGGCCATCGGCGAGAATATTACCGTGCGACGCTTTATCCGCATTGCCAGTGACAATCCCATCGCCAGTTACCGTCACGGCGTGCGCATTGGCGTACTGGTGGATATTGCCGGTGCTGATGAATCACTGGGGCGCGACCTGGCGATGCATATTGCCGCGCATGATCCACGACCGGTGTGTGTTTCCGAGGAGCAGGTGCCGGCGGAAATGATTGCTACGGAGCGTGATATTTTCACGGCCCAGGCGCGCGAAAGCGGCAAACCGGATGACATCATTGAAAAAATGATCACTGGCAGAATCCGCAAGTACCTGAGCGAGATTACCCTGCTGGGTCAGTCTTTCGTCAAGGACCCGGACCAGACCGTTGGCAAACTGTTGCAGCAGGCCGGTGCGAGCGTGGTACGCTTCGAGCGTATCGAACTCGGTGAGGGTATCGAGAAGAAGAACGAGAACTTTGCGGACGAGGTGATGGCGCAGGTCAAGGGTGGTTGATCCCGGACTGGTTCAATTGCAGTTATTGACCATGCCACAGACGTGTATGTACAGGACGGGGTCGATTTTCGACCCCGTTTTTTTATGGCAATCCCGGGAAAAAAGTTGGACAATGCTGGGCGGATGTGGTCTGCATGTATTGACTGTAATGTACTGAAATACAAGGAATATTAATGATGTATAAACGGTTGTTGCTGAAGCTTAGTGGTGAGGCACTGATGGGCCAGGGCCGCCACGGGATAGACCGGCAGGTCATTCAGCGACTGGCAGAGGAGATTCACGCGGTGGTCAGCCGGGGGGTGCAACTGGGGCTGGTCATCGGTGGTGGTAATATTCTCCGTGGAGCCGGCCTTGCCGCGCAGGGCATGAACCGTGTCAGTGGCGATCACATGGGGATGCTTGCGACGGTCATTAATGCACTGGCCATGCAGGATGCGCTGGAAAACGCCGGCACGCCCTGTCGCGTGATGTCGGCCCTGGCCATGAACCAGGTTTGCGAGTCATATACGACACGCGAGGCGATTCGGCATCTGCAGGCGGGCCGGGTTGTCATCTTTGCCGCAGGCACCGGTAATCCTTTCTTTACCACGGACTCTGCAGCCAGTTTGCGGGCGATAGAAATCGGTGCGGATATCATGTTGAAGGCGACCAAGGTTGATGGCGTATACAGCGCCGATCCGGTCACGCATCCTGATGCGACACTGTACCAGCGCATCAGTTATGACGCTGCGCTGGCACAGAAACTCGGTGTCATGGATGCGACGGCACTGGTGCTGTGCAGCGAACATGCCATGCCGTTGCGTGTGTTTAACGTTTTTGAAGCCGGCCACCTCGGCCGGATCGTTGATGGACAGGATGTTGGAACACTGGTCCAGCAGGAGAACTGATTGATGATAGATGAAATACTGAAGGATGCCGGTGTGCGCATGGACAAGAGCATCGAGGCGTTCAAGCAGACACTCACCAAGGTGCGTACCGGCCGTGCGCACCCGAGTCTGCTGGACCACCTGCTTGTCGATTACTACGGATCCAGTGTACCCATCTCGCAGGTCGCCAACATCGGTGTTGAGGATGCGCGCACCCTGATTGTGACACCGTGGGAGAAAACCATGGTACAGCCCATCGAAAAGTCCATTCTGAAATCCGACCTGGGCCTGAACCCCGCGACGGCCGGCACCGTCATCCGCATTCCCATGCCGCCGTTGACCGAAGAGACCCGCCGTGAACTGGTAAAGGTCGTGCGTCATGACGGCGAGGCGTCCAAGGTGGCGATACGCAATATCAGGCGCGATGCGAACAGTGATTTCAAGGAACTGCTGAAGGGAAAGGAGATATCCGAAGACGACGAGCGCAAGGCCCAGGAAGCTATCCAGAAGCTGACGGACTCGCATGTTGCGGGGGTTGATAAAGTGCTCGAAGCCAAAGAAACCGAACTCATGGAAATCTAGGAGCCTGTCTGACTTGGGCAATCGTAGCGAGCATGATGGGAGAGCGAGAACAAATGGTCACAATTTTGAGGCGCATAGTGGGTCTACGTAACGATAAATTGGGGGCATTTGAGCCGCTCTCCCGTCAGCGCAGTAGATTGTTCCTAAGTCCGACAGGCTCCTAGACGCCGGGTTTGCAGCGATGGCACCTGACAGCGTGACAGACAGTTTGCCGCGGCATATTGCCATCATCATGGATGGTAACGGCCGCTGGGCACGTGCACGACTGCTGCCGCGTTATGTGGGGCATCGTGAAGGGGTGAAGTCGGTTCGCCGGGTGGTTGAGGACTGCATCGACAGGCACATAGAGGTGTTGACACTGTTTGCGTTCAGTAGTGAAAACTGGCGACGTCCCAGCGAGGAGGTCGGCCTGATCATGGACCTGTTCGTGCAGACCCTAAAAAAGGAAGTGGCCTCGCTCAACAGGAACGGTGTGCGGGTACGCTTCATTGGTGATCGCGACGCGTTTTCAGAGAAGCTTCGCTACCTGATTGCAGAGGCGGAGCATGAAACCCGTGATAATTCCCGGCTGCAGCTGGTGATTGCGGCCAACTATGGCGGGCAGTGGGACATCAGCCAGGCCGTCAGGACGATTGCCACACGTGTACAGGCAGGTGAACTCTCACCGCAGGACATCAGTCCGGATATCATTGCCGCCGAGGTGGCCCTGTCTGAATTGCCGCCGCCTGACCTGTTTATACGCACCGGCGGTGAGCGCCGCATCAGTAACTTCATGCTCTGGCAGCTGGCGTATACCGAACTGTATTTTACCGACGTGCTGTGGCCGGCCTTTAATGCAAAGGAACTGGATGCGGCCCTGCTATGGTATGCAAACAGGCAGCGCCGTTTCGGTCGTACCGGCGAACAGGTGGAGCAGCAAAAAGGTGCTTAAGCTGCGCATTATTTCCGCGCTCGTTATGCTGCCACTGGTTATCTACGGGGTGCTGTATCTGGATAATCCCGTGTTCTCGGCGATCCTCGGAGCCATCCTGCTGGCAGGCGCCTGGGAATGGACCCACCTGATTCCGCTGGGGACGATCGTTGCCCGGATCATTTACACCTGCGCGCTTGCTGTGTTGATGTGGTTGCTGTGGCGGTCAGGTCTTGAAGCATTCATCAAGCCGCTGTTGCTGGTGGCCTTCGTGTGGTGGTTGTGTGCATTGTTGTGGTTGTCGCAACCTGCATTCCTCGCGCAAGCCTCGTTGCTGAACAGCAGCCTGAAGATGCTGGCCGGTGTACTGGTGATCCTGCCGGCATGGGCGGCATTGAGTACCCTGCACGCGAACGGCGAGCGCGGACCGATTTTGACGCTGATGCTGCTGGTGCTGGTATGGCTGGCGGATATCGGTGCATATTTTGCGGGACGTCAGTGGGGTCACAGGAAACTGGCTCCGGCGGTCAGTCCCGGTAAAACCTGGGAGGGTGTCTACGGCGGCTTGCTCTCGAGCCTGTTGTTTGCCGCAATCGCCGGCTGGTTTTTCAGTCATTCGCTGCACTGGACGCTGATGTTCATGATGGTCGCGCTGCTGACGGTGATGTTTTCAGTGGCCGGTGATCTGCTTGAAAGTCTTATGAAGCGTCAGAGTGGCATCAAGGACAGCGGCCATATCATTCCGGGTCACGGCGGGGTTTTTGATCGCATCGACAGCCTGGTTGCGGCGGCACCCGTGTTTCTCACCGGTTTTCTGTGGCTGTCTTTATGATGTTGCACAGGGCTGCCCGGCAAGGACGCAAATCATGAGTGCACTTCACCCTGCGGGTGTCACGCTGCTGGGATCGACCGGCTCGATCGGCGTCAGCACCCTCGACGTGATTGCGCGTCACCCGGAGCGCTTCCGGGTCATCGCCCTGACGGCGAATTCGCGTGTGGAGAAGCTGGCTGAACAGTGTGTTCGCTTTCAGCCGCAATACGCGGTCATGGCGGATACGGATGCGGCAACGCGCCTGCAAAAAGAGTTGCATGCATTGGCGCCGGACGTAGAGGTACTGTCCGGCCCTGATGGTCTGGTCACGGTGGCCGGCATGGACGCAGTCGATTTTGTGATGGCCGGCATCGTCGGTGCGGCCGGATTGCTGCCATCGCTTGCAGCCGCGCGTGCCGGCAAGCGGGTATTGCTGGCCAACAAGGAAGCGCTGGTGATGTCCGGCAGCCTGTTCATGCAGGCAGTGCAGGAACACGGCGCCACGCTGTTACCCGTTGACAGTGAGCACAATGCCATCCTGCAATGTCTGCCGGATGACTACCGTCCGGGTGCAGCGCCGCGGGGCGTGCGAAGGATCATGCTGACGGCCTCGGGTGGCCCGTTCCGGACCCTGCCCGTGAACAAGCTCGCCGGGGTTACGCCGGAACAGGCCTGCGCACACCCCAACTGGGTAATGGGGCGCAAGATCTCCGTGGACTCGGCCACCATGATGAACAAGGGCCTCGAGGTGATCGAGGCCGGCTGGTTATTCGGACTGCCAATGGAGCAGATCGAGGTGCTGTTGCACCCGCAGTCGATCATCCACTCGCTGGTGGAATATGACGACGGTTCGATGCTGGCGCAGATGGGGAATCCTGACATGCGCATACCGATCAGTCATGCGCTGGGATGGCCGCAGCGTATCGACTCCGGGGCCGGGCGACTGGATCTGCTGGCAGTGGGCAAGCTGCAATTCGAGTCACCGGACAGTGGCCGCTATCCCTGCCTGGCGCTGGCGACGGCCGCCTGGCAGACCGGTGGCACGGCGCCGGCCATATTGAACGCCGCCAATGAAGTGGCCGTGCAGGCATTTCTGCAGCAACGCATTGCCTTTACCGCGATACACGCGGTGATCAGACTGACGCTGGAACAGTGTGCCGTGCATGGCGTGGATTCACTGCAGACCATCCTCGCCGACGATGCTGCCGCACGCGCGGCAGCGTTTGAGTGTATCGGCTCGGGGCAGGCGGTAACCGCGTAATGGGTGGTTTTTTCTACTCCCTGGTGTCGTTTATTGTCGTCATCGGCGTGCTGGTGACGGTGCACGAGTATGGCCATTTCTGGGTTGCACGCCGTCTCGGGGTCAAGGTGCTGCGCTTCTCTATCGGTTTTGGCAAGCCTTTGTGGACGCGCAACTTTGGCAAGGACGCGACGGAACTGGTGGTTGCCGCCATCCCCCTGGGCGGTTATGTGAAGATGCTGGATGAGCGTGAAG
The DNA here is from genome assembly GCA_947258515.1 of uncultured Ectothiorhodospiraceae bacterium. Lineage (GTDB taxonomy): Bacteria > Pseudomonadota > Gammaproteobacteria > UBA9214 > UBA9214 > UBA9214. The sequence goes on along the minus strand of CAMYIO010000013.1, from coordinate 49,946 downwards.
GCGAGGTTGCGGAGGAGGAACTGGAGCGCGCATTCAATCGCCAGCCGGTGTCGACACGAATCGCCGTGGTCGTCGCCGGGCCGGCCGCTAATTTTTTATTTGCAATTCTTGCCTACTGGATCATGTTTGTTTCAGGTGTAACCGGGCTGAAGCCTGTTGTCGGTGAGGTACTGCCATACTCCTATGCGGCAGCCGCCGGGATCCGCGCAGGCGACGAAATCCTGTCCATAGAAAACCAGCCAACACCGACCTGGGAAACAGCCATCATGGCGTTACTCACTGCCAACCTCGATGGCAAGAATATCGTCAACCTGAGGGTCGTGGATTCTGCGGGTAATAAACGTTACCTGCAGGCGTTCTTCGGGTCACCTGATGCATTACTGAAAAAGGGCGGGGTACTCGATAATTTTGGTCTGGGACCGTGGCGGCCGCCGGCGGTGATCGAACGGCTGGTCGAGGGGGGTGCTGGCGAACGTGCCGGCATACTGCCCGGTGATAAAGTGGTTCATGCCGACGATACCCCTATCAGTAACTGGGAACAGTGGGTTGAGTATGTGCGTGCGCGCCCGGGTGAGCGTATTACCACGCAGGTGATGCGCCAGGGCAAGCTTGTGGAACTGAGCGTTACGCCGGATCGCGAGTCGGAAAACGGCAACAGCATTGGTCGAATCGGTGCCTATGTACAGCTACCGGGTGAACAGGAGCGTGCTACAATGCGCGTCGTTGTGCGCTATGGTCTGCTGGAGGCTGTCCCGGAGGCGCTCTACAAGACCTGGGATGTGACGACGCTGACACTGCGCACTCTCTGGAAAATGGTGAACGGCAGGGCCTCGGTAGAAAACCTGAGTGGTCCCATCAGTATTGCCAGGTACGCGGGTCAGTCTGCATCTGTTGGACTGGCAACGTTTCTGGGCTTTCTGGGTATTGTCAGTGTCAGTCTCGGGATACTGAACCTGTTGCCGGTGCCGATTCTCGATGGCGGGCATTTACTGTTTTATCTGGTGGAAATAGTGAAGGGAAGCCCGCTCTCCGAGACGGCACAGCTTGTCGGGCAAAAGATTGGCATCGCCTTGCTGCTGGCGTTGATGTCGATTGCGTTTTACAACGATCTCGTGCGTTTGTTTGAATGAACCTGCCCATGTATCTGTATTTAAAACAATTTACCCGTCTCTGCCAGATGCTGCTGCTGGCATGCTTGCTCAGCGCTGCAGCACATGCCTTTGAACCCTTCGTGGTGCAGGATATCCGCGTCGAGGGCCTGCAACGGATTACGGCGGGTACCGTGTTTAACTATCTGCCGGTCAAGATCGGGCAAAGCATCGATACCAATGACAGTGTTGCGGCTGTCAAGGCGCTCTTCAAGACCGGTTTCTTCAACGACGTTTACCTGGAACGGGACGGTGATGTACTGGTGGTCTACGTCGAAGAGCGTGCGGCGATCAGCAGTATCGAGATTGAAGGCAACAAGGACCTGGATACCGAGGAGCTACTGGAAGGCCTGAAGCAGATCGGCCTGGCTGAAGGGCGGGTTTTCGATCGTTCATTGCTCGAAAAGGTTGAACAGGAACTCAGCCGGCAGTACTTCAGCCGTGGCAAGTATGCGGTCAAGATCAAAACCACGGTCACACCGCTGGACAGGAACCGGGTCGGTATCCTGATCGATATTTCCGAGGGGCGTGTGGCGCGCATCAAGCAGATCAATCTTATCGGCAACCATACCTTCAGCGACAAGGATCTGCTCAAGGAATTTTCCCTGACAACACCGACCATATTTTCCACCTTTACCAAGAGTGACCAGTATTCCAAGCAGGCACTGTCGGCAGATCTCGAGATCCTGCGCACCTATTATCTTGATCGTGGCTACCTGAAGTTTCATATCAACTCAACACAGGTCTCGATCACGCCGGACAAGCAGGACATTTATATCACCATCAATCTGACCGAAGGTGAGCAGTACACCATCAGCAAGGTCACGCTATCGGGTGACCTGGTGGTGCCTGCAGAAGAGTTATTCCCGCTGATCAGGATCAATCCCGGCGATGTATTCTCGCGTAAAAAGGTGACCGGGGCGGTCGATGAAATCAGTTCGCTGCTGGGTAATCAGGGCTATGCCTTTGCCAATGTCAATACGTCCCCGGAACTGGATGATGAGAATTACGAGGTTGAGCTGGGTTTCTTTGTCGACCCGGGTGATCGTGTTTACGTGCGTCGCATCAACCTGGCAGGGAATATCGGTACCCGTGACGAGGTGCTGCGACGCGAAATGCGGCAACTGGAAGGGGGCTGGTACTCGGCGGAACAGGTTGAACGTTCCCGTACCCGTCTGGAACGACTTGGTTATTTTGAAAACGTCAACGTGGAAACGCCGCCGGTCCCCGGTACCACGGACCAGCTGGATGTGGACTACACGGTAACAGAGCGGTCATCCGGCAGTGTCACCGCCGGTCTGGGTTTCTCGCAGTCGTCAGGTGTGCTGTTTAACGCCAGTATCAGCCAGAATAATTTTCTGGGTACCGGCAAGCGGGTAAGTTTTGCCTTCGATAACAGCAAGATCAACACGCTCTACCGTTTCTCATACGTCAATCCGTACTGGACGATCGATGGCGTCAGTCGCGGCTTTGGTGCTTTCTACCGGAAAACAGATGCGTCGGAAGCCAACCTGTCGGATTACTCGACGAATACCCGCGGTGCCGATATAAATTTTGGCATCCCGATCAATGAATACGATACCGTGCGTTTCAGCGTCGGTTACCAGGGACTGGACCTGTTTGAAACGGCCACTTCTCCGCTGGAGGTCACCGACTTTATTGACAAGCACGGCAACAGTTTTAATGACATGGTGTTGATCGGTAGCTGGAGCCATGACTCGCGTAACAAGATCCTGTTTACCGATACCGGTGGCTTGCAGACCCTCTCGTTTGAAACGACCACACCCGGCTCCGGGTTGCAGTACTACAAGTTGAATTATGTACAGCAGCGATTTTTTCCGCTGACACGGAATCTGACGCTGGGACTGAAAGGCAATATTGGTTACGGTGACGGCTTTGGTGACTTCGACAACCTGCCGTTCTTCGAGAACTACTTTGCCGGTGGCGTGCGCTCGGTGCGTGGCTTCGAGGACAATACCCTGGGCCCCAGGGACTCCGACGGCGATCCCATCGGCGGCTCCGTCCTGACGGTGTTCAACGCGGAAGTCATCTTTCCTGTACCCTTTGTGGAGTCCAGCAACGGCATACGCCTGAGCGCCTTCTTTGACGTGGGTAACGTGTTCGGCGACTATAACACCTTTGACGCCAGTGGCCTGAAGTACAGTGTGGGTATTGCAGGCTTGTGGTTGTCGCCGCTGGGCCCGATATCCGTCAGTCTGGGTTATCCGCTGAATGCTGATAAAGACGATGATGTGCAGAACTTCCAGTTTACAGTAGGAACATTTTTCTGATTGTAGTAATTACGTTGTGGAGAACAAACCATGAAAAAAACTAGCTCGACGATCCTTTATATTACGTTGCTGTCAGTGCTTTCCGTTTACTCCGGGGCGTCGCTCGCGGAGGTCAAGATCGGTTTTGTGGATACCGTCAAACTGATGGAAGCGGCACCGCAGGCGAAATCGGCGCAGAGCAAGATAGAATCCGAATTTACACCCAGGGAAAAGGAGCTGGTTGCACTACAGCGCGAGATCAAGACCAAGGAAGACAAGCTGACACGCGACGGTACTGTCATGAGCGAGTCAGAACGCAGCAAGATCGAGCGCGATATTCTTGCCAAGCGTCGTGATCTGAAACGCTCACAGGATGAATTTCGTGATGACCTGAACATTCGCCGCAACGAGGTGCTCGCAAAGCTGCAAAAGGACATGTACGAGGCCGTTGTCAGTCTCGGCAAGGAGCAGAAGTTCGATCTCATTCTCACCCAGGGTGTTGTGTATTCCAGTGACAAGGTGGATATCACAGACAGTGTGCTGAAAAAGCTCACTGGCAAGTAAACTTTCGGCTTGACGGCCTGCTGACAGGGCGGTATCCAGATGACGCAGACACTGGGTAAGCTGGCTGAGGAAGCCGGCGGGGAATTGCAGAATGCAGACCCGGACTGCGAGATTATCGGGGTTGCAACCCTGCAGCATGCGGCTGAGGGGGATATCAGTTTCCTCGCGAATGCGAGATACCGCAAGTATTTGAAAATAACCCGTGCATCAGCAGTCATCCTGTCACCCGAGGATGCGGCCACTTACCCGGCGGCTGCCATCGTTTCCTCCAATCCCTACGCGGTCTACGCGCGCGTCGCCGCCCTTGTTTCGCCGCCAGCGCCTGTCAGGCAGGGTATACATAACAGCGCCAGCCTCGATCCGGAGTGCAGCGTTGCTGCGAGTGCCTGGGTTGGTCCCCACTGTGTCATTGAAAAAGGGGCGGTGATTAATGCCGGCGTGCAAATGGCGGCTGGCTGTTTTATCGGTGCTGACAGTGTTATCGGTACTGACAGCAGACTGTCTGCCAATGTGGTGATCTGTCACGCGGTTACGATCGGTGCACGCGTCAGGATTGCAGCAGGTGCTGTCATTGGCAGTGATGGATTCGGGATGGCGAATGAAGCAGGCCGGTGGCTGAATGTGCCGCAACTCGGTAGTGTCAGGATTGGTAATGACGTCGATATTGGTGCCAATACGACCATCGATCGTGGCGCACTGGAGGACACCGTGCTTGAGGAGGGTGTCAGGCTCGATAATCAGATACAGGTCGCGCATAATGTTCACATTGGCGCGCACACGGCTATCGCAGGGTGTGTCGGCATCTCGGGCAGTGTCAGAATAGGAAAATATTGCATGATTGGTGGAGGTTCCGGAATTGTCGGACATCTTGAGATTGCCGATCATGTCATCATTACCGGTATGACAATGGTAACGAAATCGATCACCAGGCCAGGAGTCTACTCATCAGGGGTGCCGGCCCAGGAGAATGATGCCTGGAACAGGAATTATGCCCGCTTCAGGCAACTGGACAAGCTGGCACGCAAGGTCCATTCGCTGGAAAGAAATTTTACAGCTGAAAAACGGCAGGAAAATAAATAGCAACTTTCACCGCGTGCCCGGCACCTGGCAGTCACCCTCACGATTACGACGAGCGAACATGGACATTCAAAAAATAATGCAACACCTGCCACACCGTTACCCTTTTTTACTGGTAGACAGGGTCACGGAGTTCAAGGCTGGAGAATCGCTGACAGGCTACAAGAATGTCACCTGTAACGAGCCGTTCTTTCTGGGGCATTTTCCGGAACATCCCGTGATGCCGGGGGTGCTGATACTGGAAGCGATGGCGCAGGCCACGGGCCTGCTGGCGTTCCGAACGGTGGAGCGGGGTGCGAAGCGCGAGAGTCTGTATTTCCTGGTTGGTATCGACAAGGCACGATTCAAGAAGCCGGTTGTACCGGGTGACCAGCTCATGCTCCGTGCTGACCTGTTACGCGCGAAGCGCGGTATCTGGGTGTTTTCCTGCGAGGCCAGGGTCGATGACAAGGTGGTGGCAACGGCCGAGATTATGTGCACCGAACAGGATATAAACACTTGATCGATGCAACCGCGGTAATAGACCCGGGGGCAGAGATTGCCGGGAACGTCAGTGTCGGGCCCTATTCAGTGATCGGGGCAAACGTTGCTATCGGTGCAGGGACACGCATCGGTCCGCATGTGGTTATCAAGGGGCATACCCGCATTGGCCGGGACAACACCATCTACCAGTTTACATCAATCGGCGAGGACCCCCAGGACATGAAGTATGGAGGTGAGCCGACCCGCCTGGAGATTGGTGATCGCAACACCATTCGCGAATTCGTCACCATTAATCGCGGTACCGCGCAGGATGAGGATGTGACGCGGGTTGGTGATGACAACTGGATCATGGCATACGTTCATATAGCCCATGACTGCCAGGTGGGCAACCATACGATCTTCGCCAACAATGCATCGCTCGCGGGGCACGTCACTGTGGGTGATTATGTCATTCTCGGTGGCTTCACCCTGGTTTACCAGTTTTGTTCACTGGGGCCACATTCACTGACCGCCTACGGTTCGGGTATCAGCATGGATGTGCCACCCTACGTGACGGTTGGTGGCAGTCCTGCGCGGCCGCATGGACTCAATATGGAGGGCTTGCGCCGCCGTGGTTTTCCGGAAGCGGCGCGCAAGGCGCTGAAGCAGGCCTACAAGACGCTCTATCGTGAAAACCGTTCCCTGCAGGATGCGATAGCGGAACTGAAAGGCGGAATGCATGAGTGTGCCGAGCTGGAGGTGCTGGTTTCTTTTCTTGAGACTCGCTCGCGCGGCATAGTCCGCTAGTCACGGCTCGGCGGTATTCCGGAATGTCCTTGCGCAGTCAACCGCTCCGCGTCGCTATTGTTGCCGGTGAGGCATCCGGCGACAATCTCGCGGCCGGCCTTATAAAGGCCATTCGTGAACGCCTGCCGGACTCCGTGTTTGAAGGCATTGCCGGGCCATGCATGCAAGATGCCGGCTGTCACAGTCTGTTTCCGATGCAGGAACTGTCCGTCATGGGGCTGGTCGAGGTCGTGAAACACCTGCCGCGCTTGCTGTCCATACGCCGGCAGCTGCGTCGCCATTTCCTTGAAAACCCGCCCGATATTTTCATTGGTGTCGACGCGCCGGATTTTAATCTGGGACTTGAACATGCCTTGAAGGGTGCGGCTATTCCGACACTGCATTATGTCAGCCCGTCCGTCTGGGCCTGGCGTAAATACCGGGTACGCAAGATTGCAGCGAGCGTGGATTGCATGCTGACCCTGTTTCCCTTTGAAGAGCAGTTCTATGCGCAGCGGCAGGTAGCGGCACGCTGTGTCGGGCATCCGCTGGCAGACCTGATAGCTGATGAAGTGGATCAGAAGCAGGCACGGCGGCAAATATCACTGGAGCATAACGGCCCGGTCGTTGCACTGCTTCCCGGCAGCCGTGTCGGCGAAGTAAAACGCCTGGCGGCGGACCTGCTGAATGCCGCTGTCTGGTGTTACCAGCGTCGTGATGACCTGCACTTTGTCATACCGCTGGCCAATTATGAATGCCGGCTGGCCTTTGACGAGATCCTGTCAAGGATAGCAACCCGCCTGCCTGTTACGCTGCTCAGCGGGCAGGGACTGGAAGCCATGGCCGCGGCGAATGCCGTGATGCTGGCATCCGGAACCGCGACGCTGGAATGCATGTTGCTGAAGCGTCCCATGGTGGTGGCCTACCGGCTGTCTCCGGTGACCTACCGGATCGCCAGGATGCTGGTAAAAACCAGCTGCTATTCGCTGCCCAACCTGCTGGCCGGCCGGCCTTTGGTGAAAGAACTGATTCAGGATGAAGTTACGGCGGAAGCACTCGGCAGCGAGGTACTTGCACTGATCGAGAACCCGCAACGTGCGCAGGAACTGGCCGCCATCTTCTCTGCTATACACGATGACCTGCGGCGCGATGCAAACCGCTGTGCTGCGGATGCCGTGCTGGAACTGGTGGGGCGCGAACATGAATGATCGGCAAGCACACATGCATGATGAAGTGGTGATGCCCGCGGGACGCGTCGCCGGTGTTGATGAGGCGGGCAGGGGACCGCTGGCCGGACCGGTGGTTGCGGGGGCCGTCATACTGGATGCGGAAAAACCGATTGATGGCTTGAAGGATTCGAAGTGTTTGAGCGCGTCGCGTCGTGAAGTGCTGTTTGGTGAAATACAGGAAAAGGCGCTGGCGTGGTCCGTGGCATATGCCTCGGTTGAGGAAATCGACAGTATCAATATCCTGCAGGCGACACTGCTGGCGATGCAGCGTGCAGTCGATGCGTTGCGGTGCAGGCGCTGGATAAAATGTATCCGGGTTACGGGCTGGCGCAACACAAGGGTTACCCGAGCAAGGCACATATCGAGGCGCTGCAAGAGCTGGGTGTGACACCCGTGCATCGGCGCTCGTATGCACCGGTCAGAAGAATGCTGCAACAGGTGACCCTGTTTTCATCCAGTAAGTAATTTTGGCAAAGATGCCAACAAGGCACTGTGTATTACTATAACTTTGCGTCTTTGCGGGAGAAATTACAGCGTTTATCGGGTATATGGATCAGGCGTAGACAGGTACTGCTTCAGCTTCCCCGTTGTAGTAGGTCACCCGGTCGCGACCGGTTTGCTTGCTCTTGTAAAGCGCAATATCCGCCTTGTCGAGTACCTCGGCGGCTTCCCTGACACCGTCGGGGTAGCTGGCGATGCCGATGCTGACCGTGGTGGCGATGCGCTTGCCATTCATGTTGAAAGCGGTGTTGTGGATGGCAGCGCGGATGCGCTCTGCCGCCATGCGTGCATGTTCCGTGCTGGTATGCGTCATCAGTACCACAAACTCGTCACCACCGAAGCGTGCCAGTATGTCCGTGTTCCTGATATTCTCGTTGATTGAATGGGCGATGGTCTTGATGAGGCGGCTGCCCGTTGTATGCCCGTACCGGTCGTTGACGGTTTTGAGACCGTCAACATCGATCATGACGACGGTAAACGGTTGCGAGTAGCGTGTAACCCGGGTGATTTCCTTTTCCAGCAGGTTATTGAAGGCCCGCATATTCAGCAGGCCGGTGAGGTCATCGGTTTGTGATAGCAGGGTGATGCGCTGCTTTGCATGCAGAATGTCGGAAGCCAGCATGGATGTGACATAGGCGACCAGCAGGAATGGCGAGAACTTTGCCATTAACATGGAGAAGGTTTCCGCTGCAAACAGTCCGGTCGAATAAGACTGGTAACCCATGTAGAGATAGCAGCAGGCGATCAGCATGACTTCCAGCAGCGTCATGATTTTCCCGAGTGTGATGGCACAGGCGATGATGACCAGCAGGTAGAGATTCAGCAACGGGCTTTCGACCTGTCCGGTACACGATAACACCATCGATATGAAGGCAATCATGACCCAGGTTTCAACGGCGAGTTTCAGACGGGTCTCACGTGACTGGAAATTCATGTAACGAAACAGCAACACAAACACGGAGTAACTGACCATGGTGATGATCAGGCTGTCGCTGTCGGTAATTGGACGGGTGGGTATGAAAAAATACAGAATGACGAGGATCAGTAACAGCCACTGCAGTTCGGCCATACTGCGTGCAAAGCCCTTTAACTCCTCCTTGTCAAGAATGGAACTATTCTGGTCACTGATAACCTGCCGCATGTTTCATCCCGGAAAATTCACTGGAGGTAATCGATATATCGTCACCCGGACCCTGTAATTTAACCGGCTATGCAGGCAGTATTCACTGTCTGACCGCCCGCCGCGGTGTGGCCGGCTCGAATTGTGCCACCCCGTTGTCCTTCGGGTGTGTCAGAAGCCGGCGTGCGGCAGTGAAGTAAAGATATAAGGTGTTTGATAAACAATCAGATACGTAATTATACTAATATAAATTTGAGGAGTAGGGAAAGGCTTGAATCCAGCCTGATAAACCCGGAAACTTTTTTCATGCAACCAGCCTTTGTCCATCTGCACGTCCATACCGAGTATTCACTGGTGAATGGCACCGTGCGGGTCAAACCGCTGGTCAAGTGCGTCGCTAAAGCCGGCATGCCTGCCGTGGCTGTCACTGACCAGTGCAACCTGTTCTCCATGGTGAAGTTTTATCGTGCCGCCATGGCAGCGGGCGTCAAACCCATTGTCGGTGTCGACCTGTGGGTGGCTGATAACAGCAGCGGGTCGTCGCCAACGCGCCTGGTGCTGCTGTGTAAATCGCGTGCCGGCTATCTGAATCTGACACGCCTGGTATCGCGCACCTACACGGAAGGCCAGCATCGCGGTATACCGGTGCTGGAACTTGACTGGCTGGAGGGCCATTCTTCAGGCCTGATAGCGCTTTCGGGGGGTACCGCCGGTGACATCGGTCAGGCGCTGCTGGCGAACAAGATTGCACTGGCGGGTGAGTTGCTGCAGCGCTGGCAACTGCTGTTTCCCGACAGTTTTTATCTCGAGTTGCAACGCACCGGACGCCCGGGCGATGAGAACTACCTGCACAAGGCCATTGACCTTGCCGCCACTGCAGAGGTGCCGGTAGTCGCCACAAATGATGTGCACTTTCTTAAAGCCTCTGACTTTGAAGCACATGAGGCGCGTGTCTGCATTAACGAAGGCCGCACGCTGGATGATCCACGTCGTTCCAGGGAATTTACCAGTCAGCAGTATTTGCGCTCTGCGGAAGAAATGCAGGCACTGTTTCATGATATTCCCGAGGCGCTGGAAAATAGCCTTGAGATTGCACGCCGCTGCAATATCGAACTGGAGCTTGGTAACAATTATCTGCCCGACTTCCCGGTGCCTGCAGGCATGGATATGGCGGGCTATTTCAAGAAACTTGCAGAGGAGGGACTGGAGCAGCGTTTCCGGCAGATCTTTGCTTCCAATACAGCAGCTCTCGAGCGCGAGCGGGAAAAATACGCACAACGCCTGGATCTCGAGATCAAGGTCATACTGGAGATGGGCTTCCCCGGCTACTTCCTGATCGTTGCGGACTTTATCCGCTGGGCGAAGGCGAACGGGATTCCGGTCGGTCCGGGTCGCGGTTCCGGTGCGGGTTCACTGGTTGCCTACGCCCTGACGATTACCGACCTCGATCCGATTCGCTATGACCTGCTGTTCGAACGGTTTCTAAACCCTGAACGCGTGTCGATGCCGGATTTTGATGTTGACTTCTGCATGGAAGGACGCGATCGCGTCATCGACTACGTGGCCGGGCATTACGGGCGCGACCGGGTGTCCCAGATCATTACCTACGGCTCGATGGCTGCCAAGGCCGTGGTGCGGGATGTCGGTCGCGTACTCGGACATCCCTACGGTTTTGTCGACCGCATCGCCAAGATGATTCCGTTTGAGATCGGTATAACTCTGGACAAGGCGCTGCAACAGGAGCCGGCATTCAGCGATCTCTATGACAGTGACGAGGACGTGCGCACCGTGATCGATCTCGCACGTTCACTGGAGGGCCTGGCGCGCAATGCCGGCAAGCATGCCGGTGGCGTGGTGATCGCGCCTTCGCAGTTGACCGATTTTACGCCGTTGTACTGCGAGCAGGGTGGCGGTGCACTTGTCAGCCAGTTCGACAAGGATGATGTCGAAGCCGTCGGGCTGGTCAAGTTCGACTTTCTCGGTTTGCGTACGCTGACCATCATTGACTGGGCACTGAAGACAATAAATGCCGGTGTCGCGCCGGACAGCGACGCGTACACCGATATAGATGCGATACCGCTGGATGACAGGTCAGCATTCGAGTTGCTCAAGGCATCATCGACCACGGCCGTGTTCCAGCTGGAATCAAGCGGCATGAAGGACCTGATTCGACGTCTGCAACCGGATACCTTTGAAGATATCGTCGCACTGGTGGCGCTGTTTCGTCCCGGCCCGCTGCAGTCCGGCATGGTAGACGATTTTATTGCACGCAAACACGGCGCGCAGATCAAGTACCCGCACCCTGACCTGGAACCCATCCTCAAGCCCACCTACGGCATCATTCTCTACCAGGAACAGGTGATGAAGATTGCGCAGGTGCTGGCCGGCTACACGCTCGGTGGCGCTGACATGTTACGGCGTGCGATGGGCAAGAAAAAAGCCGAGGAAATGGCAAAGCAACGTTCCATCTTTCTCGAGGGCGCCAAACAGCGCGCTGTCGATGAAAAGGTCGCCAGCGGTATTTTCGACCTGATGGAGAAATTTGCCGGTTACGGTTTTAACAAGAGCCACTCGGCGGCCTATGCGCTGGTGTCCTACCAGACGGCATGGTTGAAGGCGCATTATCCTGCGGCGTTCATGGCGGCGGTGCTGTCCGCAGACATGGACAACACCGACAAGATCGTGCACCTGATTGCCGAGTGTCGTGACATGAAGCTGCAGGTCGTGCCGCCGGATGTCAATCGGTCCCTGTATGCGTTCACGGTATTGTCACAGACGACCGTGGTCTACGGCCTGGGGGCGATCAAGGGGGTTGGCCAGGCCGCCATAGAAGGCATGATTGAAGAACGTAATCAGGGCGGCGAGTTCGCCGACCTGTTTGATCTGTGTCAGCGCGTTGATCTGCGCAAGGTGAACCGGCGCGTGTTCGATGCACTGATACGGGCCGGGGCGCTGGACTCGCTGGGTGAGACGCGTGCCACCCAGCTGGCGAACCTTGATCAGGCACTGAAACTTGCAGAACAGCACAGTCGCAATCTCGATACCGGCCAGAATGACCTGTTTGGTGAAACGACGGCTGCCGCACCCCTGCAGGTCAGCAGGCAGGTATTGCCCGAGTGGGAGGAAGAGCAGCGTTTGCAGGGCGAGATGGATGCACTGGGTCTGTACCTGACCGGTCACCCGATAACGCGTTACGAGACGGAACTCTCCAATATTATCAGTGGCAAGCTTGCCGAGGTGACTGCCTTGTGTGCGCTACCGGCGCCGGCCGCGAACTCCGCAAACAAGGAATACAAGGGGCGGAGAGGTTCCGATGAGCGCGCGGTCACCATTGCCGGTCTGGTGATGAGCATGCGTGTCATCAAGACCCAGCGGGGGGGCAGGATTGCGTTCCTGACGCTGGATGATCGCACGGCACGCATCGACGTGCGCGTGTTCCCCGATGTCTACGACAAGTACCAGGCGATGCTGGCGAAGAACAAGGTACTGGTGATACAGGGGGGGCTGGGGCTGGACGATTTCAGCGGTACATACCAGGTAACGGCGCAGAGTATTTACGACATCAACCAGGCACGTGCCCTGTATGCACGGCGACTGGTGGTGGGGGTTGAGTCAAGCCAGGCAGGCAATGGTTTTGTTGGCAGTCTGGCTGATATCCTGCAGCCGTTTCGCGAGGGACATTGCCCGGTGTGTATTGATTACAGCGGCGGTGATGCGCAGGCGCGCGTGACACTGGGTGAAGAGTGGGCGGTGCATCCCTCCGATGAGCTGATACACCGCTTGTGTGACCTGGCCGGCAAGGACAGTGTCGCGGTGGAGTATGTATGAGCACCGGCACTTATGGTACCTTAACAGCCAGTACCCGTCCTGCGGAATAACCCATGAATCTTAATTTTCTTGAATTTGAACAGCCGATTGCCGAGCTGGAAGCAAAGATTGACGAGCTGAACTATATCGGCGATGACGCCGACGTCAACATCAATGACGAGATCGCCAAGCTAAAAGAGAAAAGTTCTACCCTGACTGAAACGATCTTCTCGAACCTGACGCCGTGGCAGGTTTCCCAGCTTGCGCGTCACCCGCAGCGACCGTATTCACTGGATTACATCATCCGCATCTTTAGCGATTTTGAGGAGCTTCACGGTGACCGGCATTTTGCGGACGATCACGCGATCGTCGGTGGTGTTGCCAGGCTCGACGATATACCCGTCATGGTAATCGGGCAGCAAAAGGGGCGCGATACCAGGGAAAAGTTACAGCGTAACTTCGGCATGCCGCGGCCCGAGGGTTACCGCAAGGCGCTGCGCCTGATGGAAATGGCCGAGCGCTTCGGCTTGCCGGTGCTGACATTCATCGATACCCCCGGTGCCTACCCGGGCATCGGTGCGGAAGAACGGGGTCAGAGTGAAGCCATTGCCAAAAACCTGCAGGTGATGTCGCGCTTGCAGGTTCCGATTATCTGTACCGTGATCGGTGAAGGCGGTTCGGGTGGTGCACTGGCGATTGGTGTCGGTGACCAGACGATGATGTTGCAATACAGCACCTACTCGGTGATCTCTCCGGAGGGCTGTGCCTCGATACTCTGGAAGAGTGCCGAAAAGGCACCGGAAGCGGCCGAGGCGCTCGGTATTACCTCGGGACGTTTGTATGAACTGGGACTGGTTGACCAGGTCATAGCGGAGCCACTCGGAGGCGCGCACCGTGATGTTGATGCCATGGCTGAAAATATCAAGCAGTCGCTGATGAAGACGCTTGATTCGCTGAAAAACAAGGCAACGGATGAACTTGTTGAGGCGCGCTATAAACGCCTCATGTCGAGGCGCATAGTGGGCCTACGCAACGAGGAATCGGGGGTATTTGGGCCGTTCTCCCATCAGCGCAGTAGATTAATCCTAAGTCCGACAGGCTCCTAGGTATCATGGCCAGGGAATCCGCGCAGCAACAGAGAAGCCATTCTGTTAAGGCATTTATTTCCGGGTTTTCTTCCCCGACTGTCTTTTGCGGGACAGGCACACCGCCGGTTTAATTCAGGTTATCGGGTGCAGCAGCGGATACCCGATCAGTTATGAAGTTTTCACCCGACAATCTCCTGCAGCAATTACAGCGGCACGCTGCCCCCCCGTGTTACCAGGTGGCTTTCAGTGGCGGGCTGGATTCACAGGTGTTGTTACATGCGCTGTGTGCGTTGCGTGATCAGCTGGGTGCCGGGGTGGGCGCCGTGCATGTTCATCATGGCCTGCATGCGGATGCCGATGAGTGGGATAGACATTGCCAGCAGGTCTGCGATGAACTTGAGGTCGCGTACGCCTTGCTGCGCGTTGATGGCCGGCCGGCGCGTGGTGAAAGTCCCGAGGCCGCTGCGCGCGATGCGCGTTACCGGGCACTGGCAGAGTGGCTGCCGGCAGGGCACTGCCTGCTCACGGCCCAGCACCAGGATGACCAGGCGGAAACCCTGTTACTGCAGTTGCTGCGCGGCAGTGGCGTCAGTGGACTGGCTGCCATGCCGGTAATCACCGCACTGGGTGCGGGACGACACCTGCGACCGCTGCTGGGAGTGACGCGCACGGTACTGCACCACTACGCATCCGCGCATGACCTGAGCTGGGTAGAAGACCCCGGCAACCTCAGTACCGCCTACGATCGCAATTACCTGCGTCACCAGGTGTTGCCGCTACTGCGTGATCGCTGGCCGGCAGTGTCCTCGAGTGTGTCACGCAGTGCAGCGCATTGTGCCGAGGCAAATGCACTCATCGGCCAGCTTGCTGAAGAAGACCTGCAGAACGTCGCGGGTGAGCATGCCGACACGCTATCTGTGCAGGGTCTTGTGGCCTTGCCGGCTGACCGGCAGCGCAACGTCCTGCGTGCCTGGCTGAAATGTCGCTGTGGTCACACGCCGTCGACGGCGGTGCTGGCGCGCATCGTCAATGATGTCCTGCACAGTCGTGCCGATGCCGGGCCCTGCGTGCGCCTGGGCGGCCATGCGCTGCGTCGTTACCGCGATGATGTGTTTTGTTTGCAGCAAGCCGCCAACCGGGATGAGCCAAGTGCACTGGACTGGTCTCTGTCCGCACCCTTGAGCTTGCCAGGGGCGGGCGGGGTGCTGACCGCCCTGCCGGTGACCGGGGCGGGTATACGACATGCCGCTGCCAGTGCAGCCGGGGTGCGGGTGAGCTGGCGCAAGGGGGGGGAAAGCTGCCTTCCGGCCGGCCGCAAGCATCACCACAGTCTGAAGAAATTATTCCAGGAACAGGGCGTTCCTCCCTGGGAGCGGCAGCGGATACCGTTGATCTATATCGGGGATGAACTCGCCATGGTCCCGGGATTGTGGGTGTGCGAGCCCTTTCAGGCCGGCCCGGCCGAGCCCGGCTTTTTGATCACCTGGGACAGCAGTGCCACTCCGCCTGCCTGAAGACGGTTTCAGACGGCTGCACCCAATCCGGTCATTGAGGTGACCGCGCCAATCTGGTAACGTTTACGCCCGTCTTGCGGCAATTGTGTCGCAGCCGAATTCCAGACATCAAATGACCCGATTTATCTTCGTCACCGGCGGTGTTGTGTCCTCTCTGGGCAAGGGTATCGCAGCCGCTTCGCTGGCCACCTTGCTTGAAACACGTGGTCTCAAGGTCACCCTGCTGAAGCTCGATCCCTACATCAATGTCGATCCCGGCACCATGAGCCCGTTCCAGCACGGCGAGGTCTTTGTCACCCATGACGGTGCGGAAACAGATCTGGACCTGGGTCATTACGAGCGCTTCGTCCGCACCACCATGACGAAGGACAATAATTTCACCACCGGCCAGATTTACGAGAATGTTATCCGCAAGGAACGCCGTGGTGACTACCTCGGTGCCACGGTGCAGGTCATCCCCCATATCACCGACGAGATTATCCACAGTATCCACAAGGGTGCCGGTGATGCGGACATCGCCATGGTGGAGATTGGCGGCACGGTGGGTGATATCGAGTCACTACCGTTTCTGGAGGCGATTCGGCAAATGGGCGTGGAGCTGGGTCATGAGCGCGCCCTGTTCATGCACCTGACGCTGGTGCCGTATATCGCGGCTTCCGGAGAGATCAAGACCAAGCCCACACAACACTCGGTCAAGGAGTTGCGATCCATCGGTATCCAGCCCGATATTCTGCTGTGCCGGGCTGATCGGCCGCTGCCACCCGGGGAGCGCCGCAAGGTTGCGCTGTTTACCAACGTGGAGGAGCGTGCGGTGATATCGGCCGTTGATGTCGACAGCATCTACAAGATCCCGCTGTTGTTGCATGAGCAGCAGCTCGACGACATTGTCGTCGAAAAAATGCATATCGATGCCGGGCCGGCTGATCTCGCTGAATGGCAGCAGGTGGTACGCGATACCGGTCGTCGCGAGGGCGAGGTGACGATTGCCATGGTCGGCAAGTACGTTGATCTGACCGAGTCCTACAAGTCACTCTCGGAAGCCCTGATACATGCGGGGATTCATACGTTGACCAACGTCAGTATCAAGTACGTCGATTCAGAAAAGATCGAACAGCACGGTACCGGGGTGCTGCAAGGCTCCGATGCCATCCTCGTGCCGGGTGGTTTTGGTGAACGTGGCATTGAAGGCAAGATAGAAGCGGTGCGTTACGCGCGTGAGAACAATATCCCCTATCTGGGTATCTGCCTGGGAATGCAGCTCGCCGTGATCGAATTCGCACGCCATGTTGCCGGCCTGAAGGGTGCACACTCAACCGAATTCAACAAGGGTGCCGAGCACCCGGTCATCGCGCTGATCGAGGAGTGGCAGCGTGCCGACGGTGGTCACGAACGTCGCAGCGAGGATTCGGACCTCGGAGGCACCATGCGCCTCGGCGGGCAGCAATGCCGGTTGGCGCCGGATAGCCTGGCACGGCAGATCTATGGCAAGGATGTCATCGAGGAACGCCACCGTCACCGTTATGAATTCAATAACCACTATCGGCAGCAGTTGCAGGAGAAAGGCCTGGCCCTGTCAGGTATCTCTATTGACGGCAAGCTGGTGGAAGTGGTGGAAGTCAGCGGCCACCCGTGGTTCTTTGGTTGTCAGTTTCATCCTGAATTCACCTCGACACCGCGCGATGGTCATCCCCTGTTCAGCAGCTTCATCAAGGCTGCCAGGGCCTACCAGAGTGCTCAGCTGGCGGTGCGCCCTGCCGCGGCAGGGGCGGATGCCTGACACCTCCCGGTAACAGGTACCATCACCCCATGAAGCTATGCGATTTCCAGGTTGGTATCGAGTACCCCCTGTTTCTGATAGCCGGTCCCTGTGTAATAGAGAGTGAACAGCTTGCCATCGATACCGCCGGGCAATTGCAAGAGATAACCGCAGCACTCGACATCCCGTTTATCTACAAGTCATCGTTTGACAAGGCCAACCGTTCATCGCACACCAGCTTTCGCGGACCGGGTCTCGAAGAGGGTTTGCGCATCCTCGAGAAGGTGAAGAAGCAGCTGCATGTGCCGGTGCTTACCGATGTGCATGAAGATACCCCGTTGGCTGAAGTGGCCGTGGTTGTCGATGTCCTGCAAACGCCAGCCTTCCTGTGCCGACAAACCAATTTTATCCAGAGCGTCGCGCGCCAGGGCAAGCCGGTGAATATCAAAAAGGGCCAGTTCCTGTCGCCGTGGGACATGAAAAACGTCACCGACAAGGCGCTGGCGACCGGCAATGAACAGATCATGGCCTGCGAACGGGGCGCGTCATTCGGCTATAACAACCTGGTCTCGGATATGCGTTCACTGGCCGTGATGCGTAACACCGGTGTGCCGGTTGTGTTCGATGCCACGCACTCGGTGCAATTGCCGGGCGGGCAGGGAAGCAGTTCCGGTGGCCAGCGCGAGTTCGTCCCGGTACTGGCGCGTGCCGCGGTCGCCGCCGGCGTCGCCGGTGTGTTTATGGAAACACACCCGGACCCGTCCGTGGCACTCAGCGATGGGCCGAACGCCTGGCCGCTGGGGCAGCTGCAGACGCTGCTGAAGACATTGAAAGAGATTGATGCGCTGATCAAGGCTCAGCCGCTACCGGAAAACGAGCTCATGAAATAGCCCGTCAATCATTTAAATAAATACTGGGCAAGTAACTGAATAATGGAGTGACGATGTCAGAAATTTCTGAGGTAAAAGGGCGTGAAATCATAGATTCACGCGGCAACCCGACGGTAGAGGCTGAAGTAACCATGGCGTCTGGTGCAGTGGGTCGGGCAGCCGTACCATCCGGAGCATCGACGGGTACGCGCGAGGCGGTGGAACTGCGTGACGGTGACAGTCAGCGATTTGGCGGCAAGGGTGTTACCCAGGCTGTCAACAATATCAATAGCGTCATTCGAGAGACCGTTCTGGGCAAGGATGCGGCGGCGCAGGCCGAACTCGATCGTGCCATGATCGAACTCGACGGTACCGACAACAAGGGACGTCTGGGGGCGAATGCCCTGTTGGCCGTATCGCTGGCGAATGCACATGCTGTGGCACGCGAGCAGGGTATTGGCCTGTATCAATTGCTGGGCAGCGGTTCCAGCTACCAGATGCCGGTGCCAATGATGAATATCATCAATGGCGGCGCGCATGCAAATAACAGTGTCGACCTGCAGGAATTCATGATCCTGCCGGTCGGTGCAGACAGCCTGCGGGAAGCCGTGCGCTACGGTACCGAGGTATTTCACTCGCTGGCCAGTGTGCTAAAGGGCCGCGGCCTGAACACCGCCGTGGGCGACGAGGGTGGTTTTGCCCCGGACCTGCCTTCCAACGAGGCCGCCATCGAGGTGATCCTGGAGGCTATCGACAAGGCCGGGTTTAGCGCCGGCAAGGATATCTACCTGGGTCTGGATGCCGCCAGTTCCGAGTTCTACCGTGATGGCCAGTACGTGCTGGCCTCCGAGGGACGCACATTCAGCGCGGCTGAATTTACCGAGTACCTCGCCGGCTGGGTCGAGCAGTACCCGATTATTACCATCGAGGACGGTCTTGACGAGGCCGACTGGGATGGCTGGAAGCTGTTGACGGAGCGTCTCGGCAACAAGGTACAGCTGGTGGGCGATGATCTGTTTGTGACCAATACCACGATCTTTAAACAGGGCATTGATAACAACATTGCCAACTCGATTCTGATCAAGCCGAACCAGATCGGCACACTGACGGAGACCCTGGACGCCATTCGTATGGCTGACGAGGCCGGTTACAGTGCAGTGGTGTCGCACCGCTCGGGTGAAACCGAGGATGTCACCATTGCGGACATCGCCGTGGCCACAACCGCCACCCAGATCAAAACCGGTTCGCTTTCACGTTCCGACCGTGTCGCGAAGTACAACCAGTTGATGCGCATCGAGGAGGAACTGGGCAACAACGCCAGCTATGCCGGCCGCAATGCCTTCAGGCATCTGGCTGGCCGCTGAGTGCCAGCCGGGAGTTTGCCGCCTGCAGGTGCGTTCAGGTACACCGTTCTGGCATGAAAAAGCTGGTCCTACTGCTGCTGATATTACTGCTCTATTTGCAGTACAAGCTGTGGTTCGGGGAGAGCAGCCTGCAGGATGTCTGGGAGTTGCACCGCGAGGTCGAGTTGCAACGCCAGGAAAATATCGAACTGCGCGAACGCAATGCGGCACTGGAGGCCGAGGTGCAGGACCTGCAGCAGGGCTTTGATGCCATCGAGGAACATGCCCGCGAGGACCTGGGCATGGTTAAAGAGGGCGAGACGCACCGGCGGCGGGAACGATGGCCCAGAATCTGGCTTCAGTCTGCATAGTCGATCAAACACATCATCTGGATAGCTTGCAGTGCTTTGATATGAACAAGATAAAATACTTTTGGCCACGGAATCCACGGATGAACAAGAAAGAAAAAAGCCTTAATAGTTTTTTCCGTGTTCTTCCGTGGATTCCGTGGCCAAAAGTATTTTATCTTGTTCATATCGAAGCACTGCAAGCTATCCAGATGATGTGTTTGATCGACTATGCAGACTGAAGCCAGATTCTGGGCCATCGTTCCCGCCGCCGGTGCGGGTACGCGCATGGGTTCGGATATCCCCAAGCAGTACCTGACACTGGGCGACAGGACCGTAGTGGAGCACACCCTGGATACACTGCTGTCCTGTGAACGGCTCGCAGGCGTTATCCTGGTGCTTTCGCCAGCGGACCAGCGCTGGACGGGGATACAGCAGCGCTATACGCAGCAGGCACTGGAAACGGTCAACGGTGGTGCAGAGCGTTGCGACTCGGTCCTGAATGGACTCAAGCACCTCGCCGCCCGCGCCGGAGATGATGACTGGGTACTGGTGCATGATGCTGCCCGTCCCTGCGTGCGCCCGGAAGATATCGAGCACCTGATGAACACACTGCAAGGCAGTGGCGAGGGTGGCCTGCTGGGTGTGCCGGTAGCTGATACCATGAAACGCGTGGATGACGAATTGAATATCTCGGACACGGTCGATCGCGAGGGTCTGTGGCATGCCTATACGCCGCAAATGTTTCGCATCGGCGCCTTGCGCGCCGCCCTGCAGCAGGCCGTTGACAACGGCCACCCGGTAACCGACGAGGCGAATGCAATGGAGCTTGCCGGTTACCGTCCACGTATGGTGCAGGGCGCGCGTGATAATATAAAGATTACCTTGCCCTCTGACCTGCCACTGGCAGCGTTCTACCTGCAATCGAGGCAATCATCATGAGAATCGGACAGGGCGTGGATGTGCATGCCTTTCAGGACGGCGGCACCCTGGTTCTGGGCGGCGTGCCGATACCCTGTGATCGCAGCCTTGAGGCACACTCGGATGGTGATGTGGTGCTGCATGCACTGTGCGACGCACTGCTCGGTGCCGCTGCCCTCGGTGATATCGGCCGGCATTTTCCGCCGCATGACGCGGCCTATGAAAATATCGATAGCCGTATCCTGTTACGCGAGACCCATGAACAGCTGCGGGTCCATCATTTCAGGGTAGAGAATGCCGACATCACGGTCGTCGCGCAGGCGCCGAAACTGTCGCCCTATATTAATGCCATGTGTGAAAACATCAGCGCGGACCTGCAGATCAAGCTTACACGTGTCAACGTCAAGGCAACCACCACCGAGCACCTCGGATTTACCGGCAGGGGCGAAGGCATCGCGGCTCTTGCCGTGGTGTTGCTGGAGTCCCGTTAACGGGACCTCGCGACTGCCGCGGTGCTCGACCAGGCCATCCAGTTACTGGCGTACGCCCACGGCAAGCCGGCCGCAACCGGTCGGCTGCGCCTGCGGGCGGAAGACTTCTGCGTCACCGAGATGCCCTTGCTGGAACCGGACGGCGAGGGTGAACATGTCTGGCTATGGATACGCAAGCGCAATGAAAATACGCCGTGGGTCGCCGGGCAACTGGCGCGATTCGCCGGTGTCCATCCACGACAGGTCAGCTATGCCGGTCTCAAGGACCGGCGCGCGGTGACCGAGCAGTGGTTCTCGGTACAGCTGTCGGGGCGCGAAGACCCGCACTGGGAGGCCCTCAACTCGGAGACCCTGACCGTGCTGCGACATGCCCGTCATTCACGGAAACTGCGGCGCGGTGCATTGCGTGGCAATCGCTTCAGCATAACGGTGCGTGAAATTGCTGCTGATGAGACAGCCCTGGAAAAAAGGCTTGCCCTGATAGGCGCTGAAGGCGTGCCCAATTATTTTGGTGAGCAACGCTTTGGTCGTGATGCCGGCAATCTCCATGCCGCGCAGCGGCTGTTTGCCAATCCGCGGCGGCGCATGTCAAGAACCAGTCGCAGCCTGGCACTGTCGGCCGCACGTTCCTATCTGTTTAACCAGCTGCTGTCTCATCGGGTGGATGACGCCACCTGGAATTTGCCGATTGCTGGTGACGCCATGCAGCTCAGTGGCAGCCACAGTTTTTTTATTGCCGAGACGAGTGATGAGGAGCTGATGGCGCGCGTCTACAGCAAGGACGTGCATCCCACCGGACCGCTGCACGGTCGCGGCGAAACCCCCGTGCAAGGCAGCTGTCATCAACTGGAACATGCCGTGCTAGCCGGGTACGCGGACTGGTGTGCCGGCCTGGAAGCCGCCGGGCTGAAACAGGACCGGCGCGCGCTGCGACTCATGGTGCAGGACCTGGGCTGGCAGATGACCGGCCGGGCTGAGCTGTCGCTGGAATTCAGCCTGCCGCCCGGTGCCTACGCGACCAGTGTGTTGCGTGAGCTGATGCAGGCGACAACGCCAGCGGGGTAGCGGCTGGAAATAGCCAGGGCAGCCGGATCTTCCGCTGCGTCTGTCTGCCAACGGAGCCGACATTGCCACCAATAAAGCGCTCATGCTGGTATTCGTATTACACCGCCCTGCCAGCGACGCAGGGCTCAACAGGGCTTCTGCAGATGGCTGTCAGTGACCTGATCTCAACAGAACATAGAGGGCACCACTGCCGCCGTCCCGGGCTTGCGCCGAACTGAAGGCCAGCACATCATGGTGTTGCCGCAGCCAGGAGTTGATGCGGTTTTTCAGCACCGGCGCACTGCCACCCGAACCGTATCCCTTGCCATGAATAATACGCACGCAGCGAATATGCTGTTCGCGGCACAGGGCGATGAAGTTGACCACTGCACTGCGTGCCATGGCGGCCGTCATGCCGTGCATGTCGAGCTCGGCGCCGATCGCCAGCTGGCCGCGTTTCAGGCGCTGCAGTTGCCGCTGTTGCAGTCCCGGCCGGGTAAAGAACAGGGCCTCGTCCGATGTGACCACACCGCTGTCAAAGCCGTCTGAGAAAGCGTCGGTCAGCCGTGGTTCATCAGCGGCGGCACGCCGACGTGGCCGTGATGTCTGCGAGCTTCCGGCCGGCGCGATCTTGTCATGGTGAATCTTCCTGACGGGCCCAACGCTGCGGCGGAACAGCTCAATGTCGTCTGTCGTGATTTTTCCGGATTTAGCCATAATGATTACAGGTTCCCCGCCCAATGTTCCTTTATACTACACGGCTTGTTGTTGGTAGATGGCTGTTGTATTAAAGAGGCATTTTTGACCCTGTTTCACAGGGTACTCTGCGGGGCAAAAATTCACAGGGCAGGCAGGTTGTAAGGACATTATGAATATTCTGATCAGCAATGACGATGGTTACCAGTCGCCGGGAATCGAGGCGCTGGCCGCTGCGCTGGCGGAGATCGCCCGCATCCATGTGGTGGCGCCGGACCGCGATCGCAGTGGCGCCAGTAATTCATTGACGCTTGATAACCCGATACGGGCCCGCCAGGGCAGTAATGGCTTTACCTATGTGGATGGCACGCCGACGGATTGTGTTCACCTCGCCATCACCGGCTTGCTGGATGTGGAACCGGACATGGTGGTTGCCGGTATCAATTCCGGCGCCAATCTCGGCGATGACGTGCTCTATTCGGGCACGGTCGCGGCGGCAATGGAGGGTCGCTTCCTCGGGTTCCCGGCGATCGCGCTGTCGCTGGTGACGGACCGGCCGACTCATTATGATACCGCTGCGCGCGTCGCCGTGGACCTCGTAAAACGTTGTACCTCCGGCTCCTTGCCCGCGGACACCATTCTCAACGTCAACATCCCCGATCTGCCCTGGGATCAGCTGAAGGGGATGCATGCGACACGACTCGGGCATCGTCACAAGTCAGAAGCGGTGATCAAGGAGCAGGACCCGCGTGGCCGGACGGTTTACTGGGTGGGTCCGGCGGGCCCCGAGCAGGATGCCGGCCCGGGCACGGATTTCCATGCCGTGCGCTCGGGTTATGTCTCGATAACGCCCATTGATGTAGACCTGACCCGCTATGATGCGATTGACGGACTGGCCAGCTGGCTGACCGACTAGCACACCGCTATTAAGGAATAACCGTCTTGAATGCATCGACCCGCGGCATTGGCATGACCTCGCAACGTACCCGCGACCGGCTGGTGGCGCGGTTACGGGAGGAAGGCATCTGCAACGAGGCCGTGCTCGATGTGATACGCAATACGCCGCGGCACCTGTTTGTGGACGAGGCGCTGTCCAGTCGGGCCTATGAAGACACGGCATTGCCCATTGGCTACAACCAGACAATCTCGCAGCCGTATGTGGTCGCGGTAATGACCGATCTTGTGATCAGGGCCGAGCCGCAGAAGGTGCTGGAGATCGGTACCGGCTCCGGCTACCAGGCGGCCGTGCTGGCGCCGCTGGTGGCCAAGGTGTATACCGTTGAACGCATTGAACCGCTGGCGGTGCAGGCACGTCAGCGGTTTCGCAAACTGGGACTCAGGAATATCCGAGCCAGCTATTCGGATGGTACGGCAGGCCTGCCGGACTTTGCGCCCTATGACGCCATCATCACCACGGCGGCCACGGAAACAATCCCGCAGGCGCTGATGGAGCAATTGTCACCCGGGGGCGGGCGCCTGATTATCCCGGTCGGCGGTCGTGACAGCCAGCGACTGACCGTGGTGACCCGCCACGACGACAGCTATGAGCAGGAGCGCCTTGACCCTGTCATTTTCGTGCCACTGTTAACAGGACAGGTCTGATCCATGATGTTCACCAAACTTTACGACAAGTGCATGTTGTGGTCGCGTCATCGCCACGCGGCCTGGTACCTCGCGGGCCTGAGTTTTGCCGAGTCATCGTTTTTCCCGATTCCGCCGGATGTCATGCTGGCACCCATGAGCATGGCCAGGCCGGAACGCGCCTGGCGCTATGCCACCCTGACCACCGTGGCCTCGGTACTGGGCGGCTTGCTGGGTTACCTGATTGGCTATTATGGATTTGACCTGATACAGCCCTGGCTGCAGGAAAGCCACTACTGGGATAGCTATCAGGCTGCCCGCGGCTGGTTTGAAGAATGGGGGTTCTGGGCCATCCTGGTCGCGGGGTTTTCACCGATTCCCTACAAGGTGTTTACCATTGCCGCAGGTACCCTGGGTATGAACCTGCCGCTGTTTGTGCTTGGCTCCATCGCGGGGCGGGGAGGCCGGTTTTTCCTGGTCGCCGGGTTGATGCGCTGGGGTGGCCGGGACATGGAAGACAAGCTGCGTAACTATGTCGAGCGTATCGGCTGGCTGGTTGTGGTTGCAGCCGTCATCGCGTTTTTGTATTTTCGTCACTGATGATGCCTGCTTACCGGTCAATTGTTCCCGCCCTGCTGGTCGCCCTGCTGTGCGGCTGTGCGTCCCATGTCAATGCACCGATTGATTCGCGAAACAATCAACAGTCCTCGGGGGCGAAGACAACAGCAAGGTCGTCATCAAGCGCCACAAGCAGCAAGCAGTCCGGGTATTACGTTGTGCAGGGCGGCGATACCCTGTACTCCATTGCCTGGCATCTCGGGCTGAATTATCGTGAACTCGCGAGCATGAATGGTATCCGTTCACCTTACACGATCTATAAGGGCCAGCGGCTGCATGTAAAGCCGGTGCCCCGGCAGTCACAGGCAAAGCCGGCTGCGATGCAGCCCCGGCCTGCCGTAAAGGCGTCCCCGGCGCCTGCAGCAGCGCCGGCCCCGAAGCCGGTCCCTGCGGCGACGCCGGTCACGGTCAGCACGTCGAACAGCGCAGCAAATCAGACAGCGAGGGTACCTGCGTATGACGGTACATGGGTATGGCCGACCCGGGGCCGGCTGTTGACCCGCTTCCAGACATCGGGTCCCGGCAAGCAGGGCATAGATATCGGCGGGCATGCCGATCAGCCGGTAAAGGCCGCCGCCAATGGCAAGGTGGTCTATGCCGGGAGTGGACTTGTCGGCTACGGCAGGCTTATTATCGTGAAACATAACGAAAATTTGCTCAGCGCCTACGGGCATAACAACAAGCTGCTGGTGAACGAAGGCGAGCACGTCGTGGCAGGACAGATGATTGCCAAGATGGGCAGCAGTGGCACCAATCGGAACGAGTTGTACTTTGAAATTCGCAAGAATGGCAAACCGACCGACCCGATGAGGTACCTGCCGAAGCAGTAACTGTGACCATGATTGTATGCACGGGCTGTCTGCTCATGGACAGTGATGGACGTACAGCGCCAGGCGGGGATGCCAGTGGCAAAACGCAAGGACTCCGACGACAGCAAGAGCACCGTGAAGGGTCAGCCTGTGAAGTCGCCGCAGGCACCGGACAGGGAGCGGTCTGGTCATGCAACGCCACAGCCCCGCAAGTACAAGGTAGCGACCGCTGCCTCCGATCATGATCCGACCCGCCTCTACCTGAGTGAAATCGGTGCATCACCCCTGCTGACGGCAGAGGAGGAAGTGAAATTCTCGCGGCTTGCGCAACAGGGTGACGAGAGCGCCCGCAAGCGCATGATCGAAAGCAACCTGCGCCTGGTCGTGAAAATAGCGCGGCGTTACATGAATCGTGGCCTGGCGTTTCTTGACTTGATCGAGGAGGGAAATCTCGGGCTGATCCGGGCCGTTGAAAAATTCGACCCGGAACGCGGTTTCCGTTTCTCGACCTACGGTACCTGGTGGATACGTCAGACCATCGAGCGCGCCATCATGAACCAGACGCGTACCATCCGTTTACCGATTCATGTCGTCAAGGAAATCAATGTCTACCTGCGGGCGGCACGCAGCCTGGCGCAGGAGCTTGATCATGAACCCACATCCGAGGAAATCGCCGAGCTGCTGAACAAACCGATTGAGGATGTAGAGCGCATGCTGGGCTTGAACGAACGTGTCTCCTCAACTGATAGCAGCGTGATGAGTGATTCCGGCAAGACATTGCTGGATACCATACCCGACAGCAACGCACGTGACCCGACCGATACCTTGCAGGAAGAGGGTGTGCATTCCAACCTCGAAGAGTGCCTGTCGAAACTCAGCGACAAGCAGCGCGAGGTGGTGGAGCGCCGCTTTGGCCTGCATGGGCCCTCGGTATCAACCCTGGAAGAAGTGGGCCAGGAAATCGGCGTGACCCGCGAACGTGTGCGCCAGATCCAGATGGATGCCCTGAAAAAGCTCAAACGTATTCTGGAACAGGACGGTTTTTCAATGGATGCGCTATTGAAATAATAATGGCTGTAGGAGCGGATCGCATCCGCGAACAGGGATTCAAAAAATCTTCGCGGATGCGATCCGCTCCTACAGGGTCGTCTTGTTCATCATCAGCGCTGCCACCACGCGCCGGTCTTCCGCCAGCAGGATATTGAAGGTTCGGCAGGCGGCGTCATGTGCCATGATCTCCACACCAATGCCGCGGACCTGCAAACCGGCCGTTAATGCCTGTGCCGGGAAGACCAGTTGCCTGCCGGTCCCGATAATGACGATTTCCGGGTCCAGCTCACCCAGCCGGTCTAAATGCGCAGCAGTCAGTTCATCGATGCTGCGCGGTTCCCACAACAGGATACTGTCCGCTGTAATCACCACGCTCTGTACGATGGTCTTATCGTTAATCGTGATTTCGCCGTCGCCGTAGGCGCGGATACTGTTGATTGCAAAAGAGTCCTGGCTAAAATGCATGCCGGAGAAGATACGCAGGCCGGCCGGGGGTGGCAAGCAAGCAGCGGAATGCCCTGTCCCGATGTCTTTCATAAAGAAGTTTGGCAGTCCCGGTCAATTACTGTAATCTCTTCATATTCAACGATATAAGCGGTGTTCAGCGTGATAGAAGAATTTGCCCGCATCAAGCGGCTGCCCCCCTATGTTTTCAACATTGTCAATGAGTTGAAAGCGGCGGCACGGGCGCGGGGCGAGGATATTATTGACTTCGGCATGGGTAATCCTGACCAGCCGACGCCGCAACACATCGTGGACAAGCTGGTCGAGGCCGCACAGCGCGGCGACACCCACCGCTATTCGCTGTCACGCGGCATCCCGCGCCTGCGCAAGGCCATCTGTGACTGGTACAAACGCCGTTACGATGTCGATCTCGATCCCGACCGGGAGGCTATTGTCACCATCGGTTCCAAGGAGGGTCTGGCGCACCTGGCGCTGGCGACCGTCGGCCCCGGCGATGCCGTGCTGGTACCGAACCCGGCCTATCCCATCCACCCTTACGGTTTCGCCATTGCCGGCGCCGATATCCGCCATGTGCCGCTGCGCCCGGATGTGGACTTCTTTGCCGAACTGGAAAAGGCCATCAAGGATTCCTGGCCGAAACCCAAGATGCTGGTGCTGAATTTCCCGGGTAACCCGACCACACAATGTGTCGAACTGGAATTCTTCGAGAAGGTCGTTGCCATTGCACGCGAACATGAAATATGGGTCATCCAGGATCTGGCCTATGCGGACCTGGTGTTCGACGGCTACACCGCACCATCCATACTGCAGGTCGAGGGTGCCATCGATGTGGCCGTCGAATTCTTCTCCTTGTCCAAGAGTTACAATATGCCGGGCTGGCGGGTCGGTTTTATGTGCGGCAATGAAACACTGGTTGCTGCCCTGACGCGCATGAAGTCATACCTGGATTACGGCATGTTCACACCCATCCAGGTGGCCGCGATTGCCGCGCTTGAAGGTCCGCAGGATTGCGTGGCAGAGATTGTAGACATGTACCGCGAGCGTCGCGACGTGCTCTGTGACGGCCTGCACTCACTCGGCTGGCCGGTGGATGTCCCCAGGGCCACCATGTTCGTGTGGGCAAAAATACCGGAACCCTACCAGTCAATGGGTTCCCTTGAGTTTTCCAAGAAGCTGTTAAGCGATGCCAAGGTTGCCGTGTCACCCGGGATCGGATTCGGTGAATATGGCGATGATTACGTCAGGTTCGGCCTGATAGAAAATCCACACCGCACACGACAGGCGATTCGTTGTATCCGGGATATGTTCAACAGGGATCTCGGTCAGGCAAGAGTATCAGGAGGGTAATTCACTTGAATCCGGTTAATGTTGGTCTGCTGGGCCTCGGCACAGTGGGTGGCGGTACGTTTAATGTCCTTAATCGCAATGCCGCGGAAATCACCCGGCGTGCCGGTCGTGGTATACGCATCACACATGCCGCTGCGCGTGAATTCGATGCCGCGGGTCTACCGGGAATAGAGGCCATCAATGTCAGCGACGATGCCTTTGCTGTTGTCGACAATCCCGACATCGACATCATTGTCGAACTGATTGGCGGTTATGAGCCGGCCCGCGAACTGGTGCTGAAGGCGATCGCCAACGGCAAGCACGTGGTGACCGCCAACAAGGCACTGATTGCCCTGCACGGCAACGAGATTTTCAGTGCTGCACAGGACAAGGGCGTCATGGTGGCTTTCGAGGCGGCCGTGGCGGGTGGTATCCCGATTATCAAGGCATTGCGCGAGGGCCTGTCGGCGAACAAGATCCACTGGCTGACCGGTATTATCAATGGTACCGGTAACTTCATCCTCACCGAGATGCGCGACAAGGGCCGTGACTTCGACGATGTGCTCAGGGAGGCGCAGGCGCTGGGTTATGCCGAGGCGGACCCGACCTTTGATGTCGAGGGTATCGACGCGGCACACAAGCTGACCATCCTGGCATCGATTGCCTTTGGTATCCCGTTGCAGTTTGACAAGGTGTACACCGAGGGTATCAGCCGCATTACCCGTGAGGACGTTGCCTATGCCGAGGCGTTCGGTTACCGCATCAAGCACCTCGGTTATACGCGGCGCACGGACAAGGGTATTGAGATGCGCGTCCATCCAACGCTCATCCCGGAACGGCGCCTGATTGCCAATGTCGACGGTGTCATGAACGCGGTGCTGGTGAATGCCGATGCCGTCGGTGCAACGCTCTACTACGGTGCCGGTGCCGGCGCGGAACCGACGGCCTCAGCGGTGGTTGCCGATATTATTGATCTTGTCCGTACCCTGACAGCGGATCCGGAAAACCGCGTACCGCATCTGGCCTTCCAGCCGAATGCCATTGCCGATATCCCGGTAATTGCCATGGAAGAGGTGGAGACGGCCTATTACCTGCGTATGCAGGTGACCGACAAGCCGGGTGTGATGGCGAGTGTTGCCAGCATTCTTGGTGATGCCGGTATCAGCATCGAGGCCATTCTGCAGAAAGAACCGGCGCCCGGTGCCGAGCAGGCATCCATTATCCTGTTGACGCATGTGGTGCAGGAAAGACAGATGAATACCGCCATTCGGCAAATCGAGGCCCTGGATACCATTCACGGTGATATCATGCGCATCCGCCTGGAACATCTGGATTGTGACTGATTGAGGTAACACGGCAAACGATTCCAGCGGAACAGCCGGATTTTAAATTTTATTACGTAAGGATTAAACGCATGTCGACTGCAACACGCTACACGGGACTCATTGAGCATTATCGCGACCGTATGCCCGTCACGGCGGACACCCGCATTATCAGTCTTGGTGAAGGCAACACCCCGCTGGTGAAGCTTGAAAACATCCCCCGCGAGACCGGCAAGGATGTTGATCTGTATGTGAAGTACGAGGGCCTGAACCCCACCGGTTCCTTCAAGGACCGCGGCATGACCATGGCCGTGACCCGTGCGGTGGAAGAGGGCAGTCGCGCCATCATCTGCGCCTCGACCGGTAATACCTCCGCGGCCGCTGCGGCGTATGCGGCACGTGCCGGCATCACCGCCTTTGTGCTGATCCCGGAAGGCAAGATTGCACTCGGCAAGCTGGCGCAGGCGATGATTCACGGTGCCGTTGTTATCCAGATTCGCGGTAACTTTGATGCCGGCATGGCGCTGGTCAAGGAAGTCGCGGACCATGCGCCGGTAACGATCGTGAATTCGATCAATCCCTATCGCCTGCAGGGACAGAAAACGGCGGCCTTCGAGATCGTTGACGAACTCGGCCGGGCACCGGATTTTCACTGCCTGCCGGTCGGCAATGCCGGCAATATCACCGCGCACTGGATTGGTTACAGTGAATATGCCACTCATGATGCTGCCTGCGTAACGGCGGCCTGCACCTTCTGCGACGGTCACTGCAAGTATGCGGGCAAGACCGTGACGGACAAGCGTCCCACCATGGTCGGCTACCAGGCGTCCGGTTCTGCACCCTTCATGCGCGGCGCAATGGTCGACCACCCGGAAACGGTGGCCACCGCCATTCGTATCGGTCATCCACAATCCTGGGGTCCTGCCTGGAAGGTGCAGGAGGAATCCGGTGGCTGGTTCGACGAGTGCAGCGACGAGGAAATCCTGGCGGCACAGAAACTGCTGACTTCAAGGGAAGGCATCTTCTGCGAGCCGGCATCAGCGACCTCGGTAGCCGGTGCGCTGCGCGATATCAGGTCCGGCAAGATACCGCAAGGCAGTTCCGTGGTGTGCACACTCACCGGTCACGGCCTGAAAGACCCGGATACCGCCATCAAGCAGTGTGGTGAGGATGCGATGATGACTGTGGATGCCGATCTGGGTGCCGTCAAGGACGCCATCCTGAACAACATGGCATGACGTCTGCGTCGGTTGCATCGAGCAGCACCGGATGTAACAACCGTGTCAATGGAAAGTGCCTGATCGGTGCGTTCCCTCTCCTCCCGGAAGCGGGACAGGGAGAGGGGATATGGCCCGGGTCATTGCACGGTTTCTGTGCAAGAGCGATACATTAACCGGCCTTGTCTCAACCCCGCCAACATCTTGTAGTGCTTCTCCCGGGCCTGTGCGGCCCGCAGTCCGATCCCCCGGTGTCCGATTATTTACAACAACGGCCAGCTGCGCTTGATCGCTTGCTGTCACGCAGCACACCGCTACATAACGGTAACGCGGGTCTGGATGAGACACTGTATCGCTGGTTCGGATTCAAAGCGTCAGGACAGCGTAACTTGCCAGACGCGCCGCTGACCTACCGCTCGGATGCCGGCCAGGCAGCCAGTGGCTACCTCATGCGTGCAGACCCTGTGCACCTGCGTGCGGATCAGAGCAGTCTGCGCCTGTTCGACGCTGCTACCTTTCTCCTGACGCAGGAAGAAGCCGATGAACTGGTTGCTGCCTTTAATACATTTTATGCAGGGCATGGCCTGCAACTGCATGCGCCCTGTCCGCGGCGCTGGTATCTGTCGTGCGCAACAACCCCGGGGATAACAACGACAGCGCTCTCCAGGGTGGCAGGTCAGGACATCAATGCATTTTTACCACAGGGTGAAGCAGCCGCGGAGTGGCGCCAGCGGCTGAATGAGGTGCAGATGCTGTTGCACGACCACCCGGTCAACGTGGCCCGTGAACAGCGCGCTGAACCCGCTATCAACAGCCTGTGGTTCTGGGGCGGCGGCCTGTCGCCTGACACCCTGCAAAGCCGTGTGGCACGGATCGTCACCGACCACCCGCTGGGCATGGGGCTCGCATTGCAGGCGGGTATCCCGCGGATGGATGTGCCTGCGGCGGCCCGGGAACTGCTGCCACTGGCCGGTGACGGCGTCACACTGCTGATTAATGATGTGTTGGCCAGTGCGGCCCGCTACGGGGATGTTGAACACTGGCTGGAAGCACTCAATGAACTTGAAAAACACTGGTTTGTCCCCGTGCTTGCAGCGCTGCGACAGGGTGTCCTGAGCTCCCTGGAGATTGACCCCTGTGACCGTACGCGTTTCGTGATCAACAGGCGTCAGCAGCATTACTTCTGGAAGCGCGACAGGTCATTTGAATCTTTGTGCCGGCATGACTAGGAAAATTGTCCAGCGTACCGTAGCTGCGTGCGACCGGTTTCCGGATGATCTGCACCCGGTGTTGCGCCGGGTGTATGCCGCCAGAGCGATTGAGTCGACTGATGAGCTCGATTATTCGCTGCAGCGCTTGCTGTCACCCTCACTGCTGGGTGGTATGACGGCTGCGGTTGAACTGTTGCAACAGGCCGTTACCAACGGGCAGCGCATCATGGTCGTCGGCGACTTTGATGCAGACGGTGCCACCAGTTGTGCCCTGTCGCTGCGAGCATTGCGGGCCATGGGCGCCGTCGATGTGCATTACCTGGTCCCCAACCGTTTTGAATATGGCTACGGGCTGACACCGGAGATCGTTGCGGTCGCCGCAGAACGGCAGCCGGACCTGATCATGACCGTGGATAACGGCATCTCCAGTATCGACGGTGTCGCGGCGGCCAGGCAGTGCGGTATCCGCGTGCTCATTACTGACCACCATCTGCCGGGTGAACAGCTGCCGGCAGCCGAGGCCATCGTGAACCCCAACCTGCGCGGTGATCCCTTTCCCAGCAAGAACCTGGCCGGTGTCGGCGTGGCGTTCTATGTCATGCTGGCGCTGCGCGCGCGCCTGCGCGAGCGGGGCTGGTTTGAGGAGGCCGGCCTGCCTGAGCCCAACCTCGCCGTGTGGCTTGACCTGGTTGCACTGGGGACGGTAGCCGATGTCGTGCCACTGGACGGCAATAACCGCATCCTGGTACACCAGGGTATCCAGCGCATACGCGCCGGCCAGTGTGTGCCGGGTATCCGCGCGCTGCTGGAGAATGCCGGCCGCAACCTGCAGCGGGTGGTCGCAACCGACATGGGCTTTGGCGTCGGCCCGCGGCTGAATGCCGCTGGCCGCCTCGATGATATGTCACTGGGCATCGAATGCCTGCTGACGGATGACAGGCAGGCGGCACGGCAGATGGCTGCGCGGCTGGACACGTTTAATCGTGACCGCAAGGACATCGAGTCTGACATGCAGACACAGGCACTGCAGGTGATAGCGGGACTGGACCTGAAAGACGAGCAGTTACCTGTTGGCCTGTGCCTGTTTGAGCCGGACTGGCACCAGGGCGTCATCGGTATCCTCGCGTCCCGCATCAAGGAGCGTTTTCATCGCCCGGTCATTGCCTTCGCGCGCAGTGGGGAAGGGGAGCTGAAGGGTTCGGCACGCTCGGTCAGTGGTCTGCATATTCGTGACGCACTGGAGGCAGTCGCGACGCGTCATCCCGGTCTGATCGACAAGTTTGGCGGTCATGCCATGGCGGCCGGCCTGGGTCTTGCGGAGCATAATTACCCGGCATTCGCGGCCGCCTTCAATGATGAGGTGGTCCGGCATTTATCAGCGGATGACCTCACCGGTGTCATCTACTCGGATGGCGAACTCAGTGATGAGGAACTGTCGCTGGATACTGCGCAGCTGCTGCGTGACGCCAGTCCCTGGGGACAGGGGTTTCCGGCACCGCTGTTTGAGGGTGACTTTACGGTACTGGGTTATCGTGTCGTCGGCGAAAAGCACCTGAAGATGACCCTGCAGCCGGCGCAGGGCAGTTGCCAGATTGATGGCATCGCCTTCAACACAGCGGAACTCCCGGCCGACTGCCGGCAGGTCCGCATGGCCTATCGTCTCGATGCCAACGAGTTTCGCGGTATCGTCAGTCCGCAATTGATTGTTGAATATGTCGAGGCGCTATCGTAGTGGTTCAGCCTGAAAGAAGTGAATAGTATGACCACGGGAAAACACGGTAGTATTTTTGGTAAGGTATTAATAATTCCGTTTGTAAGTGATTTTCTGCAGCAGGCGGAGCAGCGCCAGTGGCCGCCGCTCATCATCGGTTTCGGTGATGAGTTTACGAACAGGGCCCTGCACGTTCATCTGCCCATCGAGCAAATCAGTTGCTCCCTGTTTTCTTATTTGCTTAACAGTAGTATCATTGCGCGCTTCAAATTGCCTGTACAAATAATGCCTTACATATGTCTGACCTGACTTCCATACGCAACCAGATTAAAGATCTCGACGGGCGCTCGGCGGCCCTCAGGGGGTATCTTTGACCTCGATAGCAAGAATGAACGACTGACGGAAGTCATCCGCGAGCTGGAGGAGCCGGAAGTCTGGAACAACCCGGAACGTGCGCAGGAGCTTGGCCGTGAACGGGTGCGGCTCGAAGAGGTCGTCAGTACCCTGAACAACATGTCCCGCTCGCTGCAGGATGCCAGCGAGCTGCTTGAGTTCGCGGCCGAGGAAGGCGACCAGGAAACGCTGGATGCGGTCGAGGAAGACATCCACGTGCTGGAAGCCGATATCGCCAGGCTTGAGTTCCGGCGCATGTTCTCCGGTGAAATGGACGAGGCCAGTGCCTTTGTCGACATTCAGTCCGGTTCCGGGGGGACTGAAGCACAGGACTGGGCCGAGATGCTGCTGCGTATGTATTTGCGCTGGGCTGAACGCCACGGTTTCAAGACGGAATTAATCGAGGTGTCGCCGGGTGAGGTCGCCGGTATCAAGAGTGCGACCATCAGGATGGACGGCGACTATGCTTTCGGCTGGTTGCGCACCGAGATCGGGGTGCACCGGCTGGTACGTAAATCACCGTTCGATTCAGGAAACCGCCGCCATACCTCGTTTGCCGCCGTGTTCGTATCGCCGGAAATCGATGATGACATCGATATCGATATCAATCCGGCGGACCTCAGGATCGATGTTTACCGCGCCAGTGGTGCCGGTGGTCAGCACGTCAACCGTACCGAGTCGGCGGTGCGTATTACCCACGAACCAACCGGTGTAGTGGTGCAGTGCCAGAACGACCGCTCCCAGCACAAGAACAAGGCCACGGCGATGAAACAGCTCAAGTCAAAGCTCTACGAGCTGGAAATCCAGAAGCGCAGCGTTGACCAGCAGGCGCTGGAAGAAACCAAGTCCGATATTGGCTGGGGCAGCCAGATCCGGTCCTACGTGCTGGACCAGTCACGCATCAAGGATCTGCGTACCGGTGTCGAGGTAGGCAATACCCAGGCGGTACTGGATGGTGACCTTGACCAGTTTATCGAGGCCAGCCTGAAGAGCGGGTTGTAGTTGTATCTATTATTGCAGGAGCGCTTCGCAAGCGCGAACAGTATTCCAGCAGAAATCGCGAATGCGATCCGCTCCTACAAGTGAATTAATTTTACAAGCGGTTTTAAAAGACATATGAAAGAACAGGACGAAAACTCACTCATTGCGCAGCGGCGTGCCAAGCTGGATGCACTGCGTGCGGAGGGCAATGCCTTCCCCAATGATTTTCGCCGTAATTCGGTGGCCGGCGAGTTGCATGCCGAGTATGACGACAAGGAGAATGACGTACTGGAGGCCAACCCGATCCGGGTGAAGGTAGCCGGCCGCATGATGGCCAAGCGTGTCATGGGCAAGGCCAGTTTTGCACAACTGCAGGATATGTCCGGTCGCATCCAGCTGTTTCTGCAGCGTGACTCATTACCCGACGGTGTCTACCAGGCGTTCAAGGGCTGGGATATGGGAGACATCATTGGTGCCGAGGGCGAGCTGTTCAAAACCAAAACCGGTGAGTTGTCAGTGCGTGTTGAATCGATTCGCATATTGACGAAGTCGCTGCGGCCCTTGCCGGAAAAGTTTCACGGCCTGGCCGATCAGGAAATACGCTACCGGCAACGCTACGTCGATCTCATCATGAATGATGTGTCGCGCAATACCTTTCGCATGCGCAGCCGTATAGTGCAGTACATACGCGAGTACCTGAACCGTCTTGATTACCTGGAAGTCGAGACGCCCATGATGCAGGCGATTCCCGGCGGGGCCACGGCACGACCGTTTACGACCTACCACAATACCCTGGAGATGGACCTGTTTTTACGCATCGCCCCGGAATTGTATTTAAAAAGGCTGGTCGTCGGTGGTTATGAAAAGGTCTACGAGATTAATCGCAATTTTCGTAACGAGGGCCTGTCGACACGGCATAACCCGGAATTCACCATGCTGGAGTTTTACCAGGCCTACGCAGATTACCATGACCTGATGGACCTGACCGAGGACCTGTTGCGGGGCATGGCGGAACAATTACACGGTACCACCACCCTCGAGTACCAGGGCAGTCAGTATGATTTTGGCAAGCCCTTTCGACGCATCACGGTGCATGATGCCATCCTGCAATATAACCCGGAGCTCACGGCGGCCGATATCGATGACCTGGAGAGAGCAAAGGTCGTCGCGAACAATCTCGGGGTTGCCGTGAAAGCCGGTTACGGACTGGGCAAGCTGCAGATCGAAATATTCGAAAAGACGGTAGAGGCGCGACTGGATGACCCGACCTTTATTACCGCCTATCCCACCGAGGTGTCGCCACTGGCGCGGCGCAATGACAATGATCCAGGCCGAGCGTTTCCGGCAGCAGGTCGCCGACAAGGATGCCGGGGATCTCGAGGCGATGCATTACGATGCCGATTATATTCGCGCCCTGGAGCATGGTATGCCGCCAACCGCGGGCGAGGGGATTGGTATCGATCGCCTGGTGATGCTGTTTACCGATTCTCCTTCGATTAGGGATGTATTACTGTTTCCGCACATGCGGCCAGAGGCATAAGCAGCCCCTGCACGTATTACTGATTGGCGCAGGAATGCCGTCCACGGCGCGATTACTGTTCATTGCGGCGAGCACGCCGGCTCCTGCGGGACATTTTTAATTCCAGGGCATATCGATGGACAAACTAAAACTATTTCTGAAGACTTCGCTGCTGGGTGGGGTGGTCGTGATACTGCCTGTCGCCATCCTGGTCTCGGTAACCGTTTGGGTATTTAACCTTATAACCGGCTGGATTTCACCGCTAACGCGACTTCTTACAAAAGATTTGCAACTTAATGAATTTATAGCGGAATCATTCTCTATTATTTTGATTCTGGCGACCTGTTTCTTCGTCGGTATGCTGGTACGGACGCGTCTTGGTGATCTGCTCTACCGGCTGGTGGAAACACGGATACTGAAGCTGGCGCCGGGCTACTCGATGATCAAGGACACCGTGCTGCAGCTGTTCGGCAATCGCAAGGATTCACCCTTTTCGTCCGTGGCGCTGGCGCAGATTTTCTGCAATTCAACGCTGGTAACCTGCTTCGTCACGGATACACATGACGATGGCAGTTTTACGGTGTTCGTGCCAACCGGACCGAATCCGACGTCCGGGCTTATCTACCATCTGGAAGGAAAGTACGTGCATCCGGTGGCTGTTCCCGTGCAGGACGCCATGCGTTCTGTGATCAGTTGCGGCGCAGGTTCCGGAAAATTGCTCAAGGAGTATCCGCTGAATGCCGGGACGGATAACGGCACAGGGTGACTGCGTCAATTAACCCTGGCTGTTTCCGGTCACGTGTGTGACGTCGACGTATAACTTGAGGCTCTGTCCCGGTTGCAGGTATTTATCCTTGCCCAGGTTGTTCCAGCGACGTAAATCATTGACGCTGACATTGAATTTCTTCGAGATCAGGTACAGCGAGTCACCGCTGCGTACCGTGTAGACAACCGTTTGTACACGGCTTGTTGCATTGCTGCCCGTGCTGTTTTTGTATATGAACAGTTTTTGTCCGGGTTTGATCGGTGCCCTGGCGTCCAGTTTGTTCCAGCTGCTGACCTGCTGTACCGTGACACGGTACTTGCGTGCGATGGTCCATAGACTGTCGCCATGGCGTACGCTGTAGGTTTGCTTGCTGCGTGCACCGTTAGCAGCCTGGATCCTGCGGTTCAGTGTCGCGTACTGCGATGCATCCTGCTGGCCAACCGGTACCAGTAAGTACTGACCGCTGCGTATCAGGGTGTTGTTCAGCTGGTTGCTGCTGAGTAATGCGTTGGTGGTGGTGTTGTTGCGCTGTGCAATTTGCGACAGGGTCTCGCCGCTTTGCACCTTGTGCCGGACCAGACGGGTAAGTTGCGACTCGGGCAGCGTTGCTATGTTCTCTTTAAAAGTCGTCGAATGCGTGACCGGTACGACAAGCTGGTGCGGGCCATCGGGGTGTGTTGTCCAGCGGTTGTAGCCGGGGTTCAGCAGGTACAGCGCTTCGGTATCCATCCCCGCAAGCTCGGCGGCGACGCTAATATCCATTTGACCCGGCGTTTCAACGACGGTAAAGGCGGGTTGCGTCTCGACGGGTGAGAAACTGATGTTGTATTTGTCAGGGTGCCTGACAACGCTGCTGATCGCGAGTAACTTGGGCACATAGGCGGCTGTCTCTTTCGGCAATTGTAAATGCCAGAAATCGGTCGGTTTGCCTGCCTTGCGGTTTTTCTTGATGGCCTTGCTGACAGCGCCACTGCCCGAGTTGTAGGCGGCAACAGCCAGTAGCCAGTCACCCTCGAACTTGTTCTGCAGATAATCCAGATAATTCAATGCAGCCTGTGTCGATTCCACGACGTCACGACGTCCGTCGTACCACCAGTCCTGTTGCAGGCCGTACAGTTTTCCGGTAGCCGGAATGAACTGCCACATACCGGCGGCGCGACCATAGGAAAATGCAAACGGGTCATAGCCACTTTCAACAAACGGCAGTAATGCAATCTCGGTCGGGAAATTGCGCTTTTGTACCTCACTCAAAATATAGGCAAGGTAGGGTTCGCCACGTCTGAATATGCGTTCAACCTGTCGCGGGTATCTGCCGTACCTGGCCGCACGTGCGGTAACGGCACTCTGTTGCGAGCCAGGCAGGCGAAATCCCTGACGTAGCTGTTCCCAGAATTCAGCGGGCTCTTCGATGATGACTTCGTTTATTACGGCGCTGTCACCGGCGCTGTCATCAAATGGCTCGACGGGTTCGCGTGTGAGCGTTATGACGTGCAGCGATCCGGATTTGTTGGTTTCAGTGGCTGGTGCATTATCAGCAGGTGTATCTGCAACGCGATCAACGCTTGCACAACCACCGGCAAGCAGGAAGGTGAGTATTGTAACGCTCTTGCGTAATGCATCCATGAAGAAAGTAATCGACGCCGTTTAAAGGTGCCTTGAGGTGGCATGTGTGAACCCGGTCACTGTTGGCTGGCCCCGCCATTCTAAATCGCGCCACCGGGACTGGTAACGGGCCTGATATGCTGACAGGCCGATCGAAGCGGGTCAATATCACTTCCAGTATAGAGCTGAATCCGTGCGGCCATTGACGCTCAAATACGGTATCATTCCCACGTCATGAGCAAGGATATCCACGTATCGTCCCGGGTATTATCCCGCGCTGCTTCGTTGCGGCACTGGTACCGGCGTCCACTGGGAAACCTGCTGGCAGAGGCGGAACTGGCGGCCCTGGAAGTTGAATTACCGACGTTGTTTGGCTACCACTTGATGGTGATTGACCCACCCTGGGAACGCTGCCGCCTGCAAGACAGTCGCATTCCCCATCATGTCATCCAGAGTGTCGAGCCTTTGACGCACCAGGAGGCGGGCCTGGGTGGCTATACCGAAGACTGGCCCATCATGAGCGATTCGATTGATGCCATTATCCTGCCGCATACCCTGGAATTAACGGATGACCCGCACCAGGTGCTGCGTGAGGCCGACCGCAGCCTGATTCCGGATGGCCACCTGGTTATCCTGGGTTTCAACCCGCGCAGTCTCTGGGGCGTCAGGAGAGTGCTGACACGCAAGCGGCAAGAAATGCCCTGGGACGCGCATTTCCTCAGTGTGAACC
Source organism: uncultured Ectothiorhodospiraceae bacterium (assembly GCA_947258515.1). GTDB lineage: Bacteria > Pseudomonadota > Gammaproteobacteria > UBA9214 > UBA9214 > UBA9214. Next base: position 9,612 of record CAMYIO010000013.1, on the reverse strand, counting down.
GCATCAAGGACTGGCTGGGTCTGCTGGGTTTCGATACGCTGCATTGTCACTACCTGTTCCAGCGGCCACCACTGCAGAGCAGACGCCTGCTTGAAAGGTTGCATCTGCACGGTCCATCCAGTGGTTACGGCCGCAAATTCCTGTCAGCCAGTTACATCCTGGTTGCACGTAAACGTACCGTGGTAATGACACCATTGAACAGTTTGCACCGCCGCCGGCACCTGTTCCCGGTGGGTATCCCGAGTTCCAGTCAGGGCAATGTCCGGCGTGTCAACTGAGACAGAGATCTTCACGGATGGCGCCTGCCGTGGAAATCCGGGGCCGGGTGGCTGGGGCGTGCTGTTGCGCCACAATGGCCACGTGAAGACCCTGTACGGTGCCGAAGCCGAAACAACCAACAATCGCATGGAACTGATGGCGGCTATCCAGGCACTCGAGAGCCTGACACGTCCCTGCAAGGTGCGGCTGACCACGGATTCACAGTATGTGATGAAAGGAATCCAGGAGTGGTTGCACAACTGGAAAAAGCGTGGCTGGAAAACGGCGGCAAGGAAACCGGTGAAGAATGTCGATCTCTGGCAACGGCTCGACGAGGCGACCCGGATTCATGACATTGACTGGGCCTGGGTGAGGGGACATAGCGGCCATGCCGAGAACGAACAGGCCGATGCGCTGGCGAACAAGGCCATTGATGAACTGTTGTAATAATCAAAAACTGTAGGAGCGGATCGCATCCGCGAATGTCTTTTTCCTGGCGGATAATCGCGGATGCGATCCGCTCCTACCAGTTTTATTATTTGGCGCAGGAATATGATGCAAGTCGCTCCTGCGGATGATTAATCAGGGAAACTAACCATGCGCCAGATCGTACTCGATACCGAGACCACCGGTCTTGAACCGGCTGACGGCCACCGCATTATTGAAATCGGTTGCGTGGAGCTGAATGACCGGCGCCTGACCGGTAATACCTATCACCAGTATATACAGCCCGACCGCGAGATCGATGCGGGCGCAATCGAAGTCCATGGCATTACCAATGAAAAGCTGGCTGACAAGCCGCGCTTTACGGATATTGCCGCAGAGTTTCTTGAATTTATCGACGGTGCCGAGCTGGTTATACACAACGCGCCCTTTGATGTGGGCTTCATCGACCACGAGTTCAGGCTGCTGGAAGATTCCCCGGGCGGTGTGAACGATCACTGCACGGTGCTGGACACGCTGGCACTGGCGCGTCGCATGCATCCGGGGCAACGCAATAGCCTGGATGCACTGTGCCGACGCTACGAAATCGATAATTCACAACGTGAATTGCACGGCGCCTTGCTGGATGCCGAAATCCTCGCCGATGTTTACCTGACAATGACCGGCGGGCAGGTCAGTCTGTCACTGGACAGCCATGTAGACAGCAGTGGCCAGCGACGTTCAACCATCCAGCGAGTCGCAGCAGATCGCAAGCCATTGCCTGTCATCAGGGCTGATGAGGCAGAGATGCAGGCGCATGCAGCGCGGCTGGATGCCATCGACAAGGCCTGTGACGGCAGCAGCGTATGGCGTCGTCTTGAGACTGACACGGTCGTGTCGTAGGCATCAGCCAGCGGGTACGGCGATCGCAAACGTATCGGCATTCAGCCACATGTGTACCATGATACTGGCGGCATAGCCGATGAGAATCACCGGCGTCCACTTGAGGTGACCGAAAAAGGTGTACTGGCCGCGCGACTGGCCCATCAGGGCGACCCCGGCAGCAGAGCCGATCGATAGCATACTGCCACCGACACCGGCGGTCAGTGTCACCAGCAGCCACTGCCCCAGATCCATATCCGGGTTCATGCTCAGTACGGCGAACATCACCGGAATATTATCCACGATGGCGGACAGCACGCCGACGGTCACATTGGCAAAAGTCGGACCCATGTCAACGTACATAAGCACCGATACCTTTTCCAGATAGCCGATAAACCCCAGACCACCGACGCACAGCACCACGCCATAGAAGAACAGCAGCGTGTCCCACTCGGAGCGGGCCAGGCGGCTGAAAAAGTCATAACTGTCCTCGGATGAGTCACCCATGGTGATGTCGCCGACTCCGCCGAAGGCGCTTGGGTCTGGTGTCATGGTGGCGCGTGTCTTCTTCAGGTAATAGCTGAAGAACTGCAGGTAGGCCAGTCCGGTCATCATGCCCAGGAACGGCGGCAGATGCAGATAATTGTGGAAACTGACCGCGGTAAGGATGGTGCAACCGAAGAGTATAATGATGCGTGTCGCACCCCGTCGCATGGTGACGATCTTGTCGTCAGCGGCGGGTTTCCCCTTCGGGATGGCGAAATGCATGATGGCTGCAGGTACCAGGAAGTTGACCAGCGAAGGCACGAACAACTTGAAGAACATGCTGAAGTCGACGAGCCCCTTTTGCCACACCATCAGGGTGGTAATGTCACCGAAGGGTGAAAAGGCGCCACCGGAATTGGCAGCGACCACGATATTGACACAGCCGAGACCGACAAAACGTTTGTTGTCCTTGCCCACGGCCATCAGCACCGCGCACATCACCAGTGCGGTTGTCAGGTTATCGATGATGGGGGACAGAAAGAAGGCGAGGAAGCCGGTCAGCCAGAACAGGCTATGGTAACCGAACCCCCTGCGCACCAGGCGGGTACGCAATGCTTCAAACACCTGGCGCTCATCCATGGCATTGACATAGGTCATGGCAGCGAGCAGGAACAGGAACAGTTCGGAAAATTCCTGCAAATTATGTCTTAGCGCGGTTTCTACGCTATGGAAATCGCCGTTCCCGGCATACACATAGGCAATCATGCCCCAGATGACGCCGGCGGCGAGAATGACCGGTTTGGATTTTCTCAGGTGCGTGAATTCCTCGGACATCACGACGATATAAGCCAGTATGAAAATCGCCAGTGCGGCCATTCCGACGGTTGCCGTTGTGAGGTCAAGCCTCTGGGTCTCTGCGGAGGCGCCGAGTGCGATGACCGGAAACAGGGAAAGCGCGATGATGGCCAGCAGGCCGCGGCTAAACAGCTGTGTCACTAGTAAGTGCTCCTGGGAAATAAATGGGGAAGGATACCACGGTCGTTGCAACAGTTTTAATGCTTGCCCTGGTCTGCCAGGCAGCCGTGTGTGTCGGTGAATGGCAGGGCTGCCCCGGCCTGCTGCCAGTCGTCTTCAGTCGGGGCGTGATGACAGCTGCCCCGTTGCCGGATGCAGTCGCGTCAGGCAGGCAATGTAATTCTGAATTCGCTGCCAGTCCCCGCGGCGCTGACTACATCGATACTGCCGCCATGCGCCATGGTGACCGCACGCACCAGGCTGAGGCCAAGCCCGCAGCCGCTTTTGCTGCGGCTTTCGTCACACCTGAAATAGCGGTCAAATATTTTCTTCAGGTCCTGTTGGGAGATACCTGTCCCTTCGTCACGTACGGACACCAGCACGGTATTGTCCCGGGCATTTACGCCAACCGTGACGCGGCTGTTACGTTCGGAGTACTTGAGTGCGTTGTCCAGCAGGTTCGCCAGCATGCGCTGCAGCATCTGTAAATTACCCCGCACGTGGCACCCCGGTTCTATACTGGACGACAGGGATATACCCTTGTCCTCGGCGATTGGCCCGAACAGCTCGCAGGCATCCTCGGCAACCCGCGAAAGATCGATGCTTTCCATGCTCAGTCTTGCAGCACCTGCCTCGGCCTCGGCAACGTCCAGGGTGGTGTTGATCATGTGCATAAGCCGGTCGCATTCCTCGATCGTGTCGGCGGCTGAGGCACGGAACTCGTCAATTGTTGTTGTGTCGGAGAGGACCATTTCAGAGTTTGCCCTGATCCGGGCAAGCGGGCTGCGCATGTCGTGTGCAACATTGTCTGTCATTTCACGCATGCCTGACATCAGGGTATCAATCCGGTCAAGCATGGTGTTGAAGGTGGATGCAAGTCGTTCGATTTCGGCACCTTCTGTTTTGGCAAGCATACGTCGGTCCAGTGTTCCATTGGCGACATCGACGGCGACGCGACTGACTTCCTCGACCCCGCGCAGGGCGCGTCGTGCCAGCAACCACCCTGTGATCGAGGCGAACACGACAACGACAGCAAAGGTGAACGCAAAAATCGTCGACAGCAGTGTCAATAATTCCTGTATCTCTTCCATGGACTCGCCGGTTTGCATGATCATGTCAGGGCCAATCCAGCCGTAGACAACCCGTGCGTCATAGTCCCTGTCAGGCGCGGCAATCGTAACCAGTACGGGCTCGGAATCCTCTGCAAACTGTTCGAGTAAAACAGTATCAACCACGGCTTCATCCCAGGCGGACAGGTCTGATGAAAACACCGTGTTGCCATCTTCGTCCATGACCCTGAAAAAACTGTTTTCGGGGCCATCGGCATAAATTTCGCGCTCTATCTCGGTCGTTACCCCGCTAAAGCCGTCCTCTTCGAGTAGCATGCGGAAGTCGGTAATGTCTTCTACCATGTCCTCATCGAGCAAATTGTGCAGAATATTGCCGATCGACAGGTAAAACAGCAGAAATGCGCTGCCAAAGAAGACGATATAGATCGCCGCGTTCCAGATCGTCAGTCGTGAGGCCAGCGTCCTTTGTTTGCTATTTCTTGATGACATAGCCGAGTCCGCGAACCGTGTGAATCAGCTGTTTGTCGAAGCCCTTGTCAATCTTGTCCCTGAGCCGGCAGACACGTGCCTCGACCACGTTTGTTTGTGGATCAAAACTGTAATCCCAGACACGTTCCATGATCATGGTCTTGGAAACCACCCGTCCGGCATTGCGCATCAGGTACTCCAGCAGTGAGAATTCCTTGGGCTGCAGGTCGATCTTTTTCCCGCCCCTGTTAACGGTTCTTGCAAGCAAATCGATGGACAGATCGTCCAGCGTCAGGCTGGTGGCCTCAACCGTGCCATTAACCCTGCGCAGTAGTGACTGTACCCGTGCAAGCAGTTCCGAGAAGGCAAACGGCTTGGTCAGGTAGTCGTCGCCCCCGAGTTGCAGTCCCTTGACACGGTCGTCAATAGAACGCTTTGCGCTCAGGATGATTACGGGCAGCGCTATCCTGCGGTCCCTGATGGTTTCAATAATCGACAGTCCATCCAGCTTTGGCAGCATCAGGTCGATAATGGCACCGTCGAAATCCCCGCTGGACGCCATTGCAAGACCGGTTTCGCCATCAGCCGCGTGTTCGATCCGGAAGCCCGCTTCTTTCATGCCTTTAATGATGAACGAGGCGATCTTTTCATCGTCTTCAATTAACAGCAGTCTCATATCGACTACCCGTGGTTACCTTTATAAAAGTCCGAATTGACTTTGTCATAATGCTGTAACAAGTATATGAACTTAATAATGTCCCGTCCCGGAAATTCTGGGTAAATCGCATTACCAATTGGTTAACTTTGCTGAAATACGGGTGAAAACACAGGTACACTTCGGCACATGAGAGCGCTATCTGCTGCCTTCCTGACCTTCAGTCTGCCGTTGTTGTTCGGGGCCGTGTATGCAGGGGATGTGATAGAGGATATTGCAGAGCCGCAAGTTGAAAAAACTCCCAAGCTCTACCGGTCTCCCTCGGAACGGCGTGAGGCAGGCCTGGGCCGGAAGCTTACCGACTGGTTGAGTGTTTCCGGTCTGGCCGAGGTCGAGAGTGAATTCGAGCACTTTAATTTGTCAGGCGATAATAAATCCGGTGAAAGCGGTGACGTTACACTTGCGTCGCTGCAACTCGGCCTGAATTTTACCCTGTCGGAACGGGTCGCCGCGGAGTTTGTTTTTGAGTACGAGGTTAATTCCAATTATTCAATTATAGACGAAGGAATTTTGAGCTATGAAGGGGAATCGTTCGGTATCGAGGCCGGTAAATTGTATATACCCTTCGGAGAATTCTATAGTCATTTTGTGACCGGTCCGATACTCGAGTTCGGAGAGACGCGTGGCTATGCGCTGGTTGCGGATTATGAACTGACTGACGCGGTTGATGTATTTGCCTATGGACTCGATAGCAATGCGGATAACTGGGGCGAGTCAGGACGAAAGGTCGACTGGGGTGGCGGGTTTGAGTATGCCTCTGAAGACGAGTCGCTAAAGCTCAGTGCAGGTTATTTTTCGGACATGGCTGAAACCGATGAGCAATACCTTGATGATTTCAATAACAAGTACCTGCGCCGTGTGGGTGGTATTAATGTCAACGCACTGATCGGCAGGGAGACATACGAAATTACTGCCGAGTATCTCGGTGCGATCCGTGATTTCGATGAGCTTGAGCCCGAAGAAGACCGGCCCTGGGCCGCCAACCTTGAAGTGGCCTGGTTTCCGCTCAACGATTTCCAGTTTGCGGCCCGTGTCGAAACCAGTGGCGAGGTTCCAGATGAGCCGGAATTGCAATACGGAGTGTCCGCGACTTGGCTGATCGGCTACCGCGTCAATCTCTCTGTTGATTACCTTTACGGTGTGTACAAGAACGATTTCGTTTTTGATGATGACGACAACCCAATCGATTCCCGGCATCTTGTTGCTGCACAGCTCGTCATCGTGTTTTGAGCGCCAGTTCCAGGTCCTGTCCAGACAAGCGCTGCTTGTGTGTCATGTTGCCGCTGTTTGCCGGCAGTGAAGCAATAACAGGAAATAAATGCAACATATTGTAATTGAATATAAAAATAGGAATTATCGGCCGTTCCAGAACCCGGGTCTGATGCGGATTGTGCCGATTTTCGATAATACCGGGGACAAAGCGTGATTTTTTTTCTATGGTTAGGATACGCTATGCCAACAAGGTTTCTTCAAGGAGAAAAATAATGCTCAACCATGAGCTGGTACATGATCTTGGGATCTTTGTTTTGTCACCTGCAGGTCCGCTGGAGACGGCCGACATTGATGAGTTTGCCCGGCGGGTCGATCCCTATATTGAAAAGAACGGGGACCTCAAGGGGATGATGATCTACACCGAGACGTTCTCTGGCTGGAAAGACATTGCCAGTATTGGCTCGCACATCAAATTTATAAGGGATCACCACAAAAGTGTTGAGAAAGTCGCAACCGTATCCAACAGTAAACTGCTTTACATGCTACAAAAAATCATCGGTTACTTTGTGAATCCCAAGGTGCGGCATTTTCACTTCAGTGAAGAGGAAGCTGCACTCGAATGGCTCAAATACTGACGCCTGCCGGGGCCTCTGAAATCCATTTTCAGGGGGACGACAGGGGGCTTTCTGTGTCATGTCGCGAATTGCCGGAGTCCATGGCACCTGTGCTTTCTTCCTAACCTTCCGGTAGTGTTATGTAAAGCATTTCTGGAATAAGTGTCGGATTTTATTGGCTGCCATGATGGCTCTTTTCCATAACGTGTATTGTGGGGTGTAGAATCCAATGTGCGTGACATAAAGGACCGGGGTCGTACGGAAACCTGCCATTCGCTAGACTAACAGAGTCTGGCGTTGGCGTAATTTTGAACGGGTAAGTTGGCCCAGGACTTGCCGTTCCCCAACAGACATCTGTAGGTCAGCAATGCCGCAACTCCGGACGTTCCCGTCCTGCTATCGTACGTTGACTGCCAGCCAAAATATGATCTTCAACCTCAAAGAAAAACGGCGACCAACGAATGAACGAAGGTCGCCGCTATTGATGCATGATTCAGGAAATGGAGGACACGCTGGTCGAGGTGCGTTCGGCAGCGGCGCGTTCCATCGCCGACAAGAAAGAGCTCAACCGCAAACTGGCCGCCATCGAGAAAGAGGCGAGCGAATGGGAATCCAAGGCCGAGCTGGCAGTCCGCAAGGGGCGGTAATCAGCCCCTTGCTTGCCAATATTTACCTTCACGAGCTTGACGTAGAAATGCGGGAAGCCGGATTGGTGATGTTGCGTTACGCCGATGACGCCGTGGTGTTGTGTCGCAGTCGGGAGGAAGCGGAATCGGCGCTGGCCCGTGTGCGTGCTTGGGTGAGTGCGAACGGATTGATGCTCCATCCAGACAAAACCCATGTTGGGGACTGTCGGGTGGAAGGTCAAGGGTTCGAGTTTCTGGGTTACCGGTTTGAAGCAGGGAAGCGTTGGGTACGCAAGAAAAGTCTAATGTCATTGCGGGATAAAATCCGCGCCAAGACTAAACGTAACGAGGGGAAATCCATCGAGTACGTGATTGCGTCTCTTAACCCGACTCTGCGAGGCTGGTACGGCTACTTCCAACATGCACACCGGTTCACTTTCTCGTCAATCGACGGATTTGTTCGCCGTCGCTTGAGGGCAATGCTGCGCCGGCAGAAGCACCGACCGGGTCAAGGACGATGCCTACGCGATCACAAACAATGGCCGAATGCTTTCTTCGCCGATCTTGGGTTGTTCACGATGTCAGAAACCCATCGATTAGCGCGCCAATCCCGATGAGGAAAAAACCGACTGGAGAGCCCGTCGCGGGAAAACCGCACACCGGGTTCGGAGGGAGGGGACGGCGATCGCCGTTCCCTACCCCTATCCGTTGCGGCTTTTCGGAAGTAGCCCACAGGTTAGGGAACGACAGGTTGCGAGGGCTTTCCAGACCTAGAAGGGCAAATACCCTGGTGATGTGAATCTGGGTATCTCAGAGTAATTTCAGGCAAGGGCTCGCCAAGCCGCCAGCAAGGCGAATAGCAGGAAGACCCCTCCGCTTATTCGGTGAATCCAATGAAGTGGGAGGCGCTGCAACACGGTGCGTCCGGCCCAGACTCCGAGTGCCGAGACCATGACCAGTGCAGTGGTGGCGCCTAACCACACCGACAAAGGATCGAAACTACCTGCCAATCCTGCTACCGCGATCTGTGTTTTGTCACCAAACTCGGCAACAAAGATCAACAGCAGTGTAGTAAGGAAAATGCCGTGGCCCGACCTCTCCACCACATCCTCCGACTCGTCATCATCCTGTTTGCGTAAGGCGTGGATACCAAAGATACCGAACAATACGGCTACCAATCCGGCAGTTACCCGCTCAGGTACCCAGGCAGCCACACTCGCGCCGAACAATACTGCCAAGGTATTAAGCACAAGAAATGCTGTCGCTGCGCCCAATAAAACAGGCCAATGACGGTGACGAGCTGCCAAGGTCATACACACCAGCTGGCTCTTGTCACCGACTTCCGCCAAGGCAATGAGGGTAAAGGTCGACAAGGAAATGGAAAGTGGTTCAGGTGGTATCATGTATGGTGTATGGATTTGTATGTTGGCGACAATTTCGGCTCGATTATACAAATACCGTATCGTGAGACCTACTCCAATGACTGGCTCTGGCCGAAAGTGTGAGCACAGCTTGCAAGGCGGGAACGTACTAACCTGCGGAACTCCTGCCGTTCGAATTTCGCTCGGGAAGGCTAAGTTGGTTCCGGGCCTTAAACTATTGATATTCGGTAAGCGCCAGAGATTCAGCCCCCTTGCAGCCATAGTGGCGCGATGCTTGCTTCATGTTCCAGGGCAACAAAGCTTCAATCATTTCCAGCGTGTCGGCCGTCGCGATGTGTTGCAATACATGATGTAGATAGGCATAGGGTTCCAGCCCATTGGCCTTCGCGGTTTCTATCAGGCTATAGCAGGTGGCACTGGCCCTGGCGCCACGTGGCGTATCACTGAACAACCAGTTGCGCC